>JAYWDH010000066.1:0-15960 GCA_043779945.1 Microbacteriaceae bacterium | reverse complement strand
AGGAGCGCGTGCTCGGGCTGGTCTCCCTCGCCTCCGAGCTGCCCATCGCGCTTGGCACGATGCAGGGTGTAGTCAAGCGGGTCGCCGCAGGCGGCTACCCCAGCCGGCCCGACTTCGAGATCGTGTCGCTCAAACCGGGCGACGAGGTCGTCGGAGTGGCACAGGGTTCGGATGCCGAAGAACTCGTGTTTGTAACCTCCGACGCCCAGTTGCTCCACTTCGGCGCCAGCCAGGTGCGGCCGCAGGGTCCCGCGGCGGGTGGGATGGCGGGGATCAACTTCGGCGCGGGGGTCAGCGCCATCTTCTTCGGAGCCGTCGACCCGGCATCCGACGTCGTCGTCGTGACGCTCTCGACGCCAGTCGACACCCTGCCGGGCGCGGACCCCGGCCGCGCGAAGGTCTCGTCACTGAGCGAGTTTCCCGGCAAGGGGCGTGCTACCGGCGGGGTGCGCGCGCATTCCTTTCTCAAGGGCGAAGCCGCTTTGGCCCTCGCCTGGGTCGGTCCGGCGCCCGCCCTGGCGGTCGGAAGCGACGGCGCGGCCCGCGCGCTGCCCGAGTCGGGTGCGAAGCGGGACGGCTCGGGGACTCCCCTCGACGGCGTTGTAGGAAGCGTCGGTCGCTGCCTGTAGCTTCGTATCATGGATATTCCTCGCCTCCGGAGCGACGTCTCCGGCTCCGTGCTCTCCCCCGATGACGACGGGTTCGCCGACTCTCTTTTTCTCTATGCGGTCCCTGGTCCAGCCCTGATCGTTCGGGCCACCACCGAGGCGGATGTGGTTGCCGCCGTCCGATTCGCTGCGGCCGAGGGTCTCGGTGTTGCGGTCCGAAGTGGCGGCCACGCAGGCCCGATGTTCTCCCCAGCACCTGACCGCGTACTGATCGATCTGCACGCGCTGTCCTCGATCGCCGTCGGAGATGACGGGACCGTCGAAGTCGGGCCAGGCGCTAACTGGGGCGACGTTGCGGCCGAGGTGCAGAAGCATGGCCTCGCGATCACCTCGGGCGATACGGCATCCGTTGGTGTCGGCGGGCTGGCGCTAGGCGGCGGTATTGGTTGGCTCGTGCGGCGCGATGGTCTGGCCCTCGACGGCATCGTCGAAGCGCGCGTGGTCCTGGCTTCCGGTGATCTCGTGAACGCATCCGCCGCGGAAAACCCAGAGTTGCTCTGGGCCCTGCGTGGGGGCGGCGGTAATTTCGGCGTGGTCACGGCCTTCCGCTTTCGGGCACATCCCTTGGGCGCGGTGCTCGCTGTGACGCTGCACCTCGATCCAGACCGTCTCGCCGAGGCCATGCGGGGGCTACGCGACGTGATGCGCACCGCCCCTGACAATCTGAACGCGACCTTCGCCGTGATCCCCAACGGGCCGCCTGGCCCGGACTTCGCCTTCGTGCACCACATCGTCGCGGTCTGGGCAGGTGAAGAGTCAGAGGAGTCACGTGCGGCGGTCGCCCCGCTGCTCGCGATCCTGGGGGTCGTCGACTCCGACGTCATGTCGTCCGATTACCGCAGCATGCTCGTCGAGACGCCGGGTGACCCCGACGCCCCTCCGCCGAACGTTGTCGTTCGCGACGCCTTGCTGTCGACCTTTGACGACGCCGCCATCGATGCCGTTCTCGCGGCACGCGGTCAGCTCGGCCCGTCGGTGTTCACCGTGCGCTTCCTCGGCGGTGCGTTCGCACGGGTGCCCGTGGACGCGACGGCATTCGCCCATCGCAGCGCCGAGGCAATCGTCAACATTGTCGAATTCCTGCCGCCGGGAGCCCCCGCTGCCGCCGCTCGAGTCGACGCCGCGTGGGCATCGGTCGCACAGCGTTCGATCGGCACCTACGGCAACTTCACGACGGCGGTCGGTCCCGAAGTCGTGACGGCGATGTACCCACCGGCGACCCTGGCGCGCTTGCGCTCCGCAAAGGCTGCCTATGACCCGCACAACCGTTTCGCTGACAACCAGAACATCACGCCGAGCTGATCCGACGCCGGACCGCTCGGATCAGATGTGCGGGACGAAGTCGCGCCAGGCGATCCGCCGCCCGGAACGAGGATCCTCCTCGATCCGGTCCTCGGAGTCGATGATAAGCGTCGCGCGATGCTCCTCCGTGTAGGCGGGCCAGCCCGCATCCACAGTCCCTTCGCGGGCGAAACGCATCCAGTTCGCGCGCATCCGGCGGCCAGTGCGTTCGAAGTCCCGATAGCCGCCGAGCGAGCCCATGGCGCGCCCGAACGGCGTGCGGGCCCGGTCGAAGACAGCGAAGAGCTCGATCCCGTGCGTGGCATCCAGTCCCATCATCTTGACCAGACGCGGCGCAATGTCAAAGCGGTAGAAGTGCACTGGTGCGTACCGCGAATGGCCCTCGGCGACCTCGATCGACGGGTACCAGAAGGCGTAGTCGCCGGCGAAGTCGGCGCGCCCACGCCGCGTCGGCAAGTGCGGGTACTCGGCCGCCAAAGCGCGCGCCAACTGCCGCCGTGTCTTCACGAAGATGCCGCGAATGCGCTCCGGCGTCGTCGCAAGGATGTCCAGCCGTCCACGGAACAGTGATCCCTCGCGGTCGTTGGTGCCGATGATCAGCGGGATGCGGTGAGCCGAGCCGTCCGCGAAGGCGTGGAACGGGCGCTGCGGCAGGAAGTCGCCGTCGATCGTCGGACAGAGCGCGATTGTGCCCGGGACGCGGTCCGGGGTCTCGCGCATGGTGCGCGCCGTTGCCGCGACGAGTTGGGCGGTCGTTGCGGACATCAACAAGGCTGCCACCTCGGGGTCGGAGGCCGGCGGCGCACCCCCGACCAGCTCGGCCAGAAGCGCGACGCAATCTGCGCCCCACTTGGCGGTCACCGTGTGGTCGTAGACGGCCGCGGCCGGCGAACTCTCGGCGATAGCCCGCGTGAATAGTCCCCGAGCCGACGGGACGCACATCAGCGTGGTGACCGCGTTGGCGCCTGCCGATTCGCCGAAGAGCGTGACGTTGTCGGGATCACCCCCGAAGCTCCGGATGTTGTCTCGCACCCACTCCAGTGCTGCCACGATGTCGCGCAACCCGAGGTTGCTCTCGATCGCTCGCTCGGGGCTGGAATAGCGCGAGAAATCGAGGAAGCCGAAGGCGCCGAGTCGGTAATTGAGATTGACGAAGACGACGCCGCCGTCGCGGACCAGGCTCTCGCCCTGCCGCGGCATCTCCCGCGAGGAGCCGACCGCATACGCACCCCCGTGGATGAAGATCATGACCGGACGAAGCCGACTCGACTCGAGGCGGGGCACCATCACGTTGAGCGTGAGACAGTCCTCGGAACTGCCGCCGAGCCCGCCGAGTCCGATGGCCAGAGTCCCGCGGTCCTGGGCGGCGATCGGTCCGAAGCTCCGCGCGTCGCGGACTCCGTCCCACGGTGCGACCGGTTGCGGCGAGCGGAAACGGTTCGTCCCCGCTGTCGACGCTGCGTACGGGATCCCGCGCCACATGCGAAGTCCCCGGCGCAGCACGCCCTCGACACGTCCACCGGTGACGTCCAGGGTCAGCGGCTGTCTTTCCATAGTGAAAAGACTACGTCGACAAGCTGGCGTCCTCCGCTCAGACGAACACCCGCGGCGAGAAATCCCCGTCGACAAATCCCCGTCGAGGGTTCGATCGGCAGCGACATCCGGCGTGACCTGCAAGAGCACGTGATTGTCGCTGGACCGCAGCGCCCACTGCACCAGCCAGTTGGCTGGGTCGCCCGGGTCCGCGCCCGCCCGGGTCAGCCGACCACGACTGCGGTCGCGCGTGAGCTAGACGTCGATTCGCCCGCGGTCGAGTCCCTGACCCGCGATGATGAAGTCCTTGCGCGGGGCGACGTCGTTACCCATCAGCAGCTCGAAGACATTCCCGGCTTCTTCCGCGTCCGGCACCCGTACGCGCCGCAGAGTGCGGTGCTCTCGGCTCATCGTGGTCTCGGCCAGCTGGTCGGCATCCATCTCCCCCAGCCCCTTATAGCGCTGAATCGGGTCCTGGTAGCGACGCCCGGTCTTCTTGAGGCCGGCCAGCACGCCCTGCAGCTCGGCTTCTGAGTAGGTGTAGACCGTCTCGTTCGGCTTCGACCCGGGATTCATGATCACTACCCGATGCAGCGGGGGCACTGCCGAGTACACGCGACCATCGGCGATCATTTCGGGCATGTACCTGAAGAACAAAGTCAGGAGCAGTGTCCGGATGTGGGCGCCGTCAACATCCGCGTCGGCCATGATGATGACCTTGCCGTAGCGGGCCTGCTCGAGGTCGAAACTGCGGCCGGATCCTGCACCAATAACCTGAATGATCGAGGCACATTCAGCGTTGCTGAGCATGTCGCTCACCGAGGCTTTCTGCACGTTAAGGATCTTGCCGCGGATCGGGAGCAGGGCCTGGTACTCGCTGTCCCGCCCGAGCTTCGCTGTGCCGAGGGCCGAGTCACCCTCGACGATGAAAAGCTCGCTGTTCGCCACGTCCGAGCTGCGGCAGTCGACGAGCTTGGCCGGCAGTGAGGAGTTCTCCAGCGCATTCTTGCGGCGCTGGGTCTCCTTGTGGGCGCGGGCAGAGATCCGGCTTTTCATCTCGGCCACGATCTTGTCGAGCACCAGTGAGGACTGCGCCTTGTCGTCGCGCTTGGGGCTCGCGAAGAGATCAGCCATCGACTTCGCGATCGTGCTCGCGACGATGGCACGCACTGCGGGCGTGCCGAGGATCTCCTTGGTCTGGCCCTCGAACTGCGGTTCGGGCAGGCGCACCGTGAGCACCGCGGTCAGGCCGGCGAGGATATCCTCCTTCTCCAGCTTGTCCGTGCCGACCTTGAGGCGGCGGGCGTTCTTCTCGACCTCGGTGCGGACGAACTTCATCAGCCCCTGGTCGAAGCCGGCCTGATGCGTACCGCCCTTCGGCGTCGCGATGATGTTGACGAAGCTCCGGAAGACGGTGTCGTACCCGGTGCCCCAACGTAGCGCGATGTCAACCTCGCACTCGCGGCTCAGTTCTGTGGCCACCATATGGCCGTTCTCCTGGAGCACCGGCACGGTTTCGGTGTACCCGCCGGTGCCCTGCACGCGCCAGGTGCCGGTGAGCGCCGGATCCGGCGCCAGGAACTCGACGAACTCACCGATGCCCCCGGCAAAGCGGAAGATCTCGCGGTTGGGTGTCTCGCCGCGACTGTCCAGGATGTCGATGCCGAGCCCGGGCACGAGGAACGCGGTCTGGCGCGCCCGATCCACGAGCTCTGCGAGCTGGAAGCCCGCCCCCTTCGTGAATATCTGGGGGTCGGCCCAGTAGCGGATACGTGTGCCCGTCACGCCCCTGGCAACCTTGCCCACCACCCGCAGTTCGCTGTTTGAGATGTACGGGGTGAAGGGCGCATCCGGCCGTTTCTCGCTGGCATTGGCGCCCGAATCGGCGAAGACACCCGGCTCGCCGCGGTAGAACGACATCGCCCAGGTCTTGCCGTTACGGTCGACCTCGACGTCGAGTCGCTCCGAGAGCGCGTTGACGACGGAGGCTCCGACGCCGTGTAAACCACCGGAAGCCGAGTACGAGCCCGAGCCGAACTTGCCGCCCGCATGCAGCTTGGTAAAAACGACTTCGACGCCGCTGAGTCCGGTCTTCGGTTCGATGTCGACCGGGATGCCACGCGCCGTGTCGCGGACTTCGACGCTGTCGTCAGAGTGCAGCAGCACCGAGATGTCTGAGCCGTGACCACCGAGAGCCTCGTCCACCGAGTTGTCGATGATCTCCCACAGGCAATGCATCAAGCCGCGGGAATCGGTGGACCCGATGTACATGCCCGGGCGCTTACGAACAGCCTCGAGACCCTCGAGCACACTGAGGTGCCGGGCGTTGTAGTCGGCGTTCGTCACGGACGACGCTCCTTCTGGGGCTGCTGCGCGAGACCTGCGCCGGGAATGATCGATGGGAAGACCGTCATCAACACTAAGACGATCCGCCGATGGCGTTCGGTGCGACACCCCCCAGGGTTAGCTCGGTACGCGGTCAGCGAAATGCAACGTCAATGGCACACCTCTGACACACGTCGGTGGTTTGATTGAGTTAACGGATCGCACCACGAGCCCGAGGGAGCACACCATGACCCAGATCACTGACACCATCGAAGAACTCGAACGGCCTACCCTCACGGGCTTGGACCGCTGCGATAGCTGCGGCGCCCAGGCATACGTCCGCGTCACCCTCGCCTCTGGCGAACTCCTCTTCTGTGCTCACCACGGCGCGAAGTTCAAAGAGAAGCTCGCGCCGACGGCGATCGCCTGGCACGACGAGAGTGACCGTCTCATCGAGACCCGCTCGCCGGTCGAGTAACCGGTAGCTCCCTATTACTTGAACGTCCCGGTGGCCCCTGGTCCCGGGACGTTCTTTCTTTTCTGCGTCGGACTCATCGGGTGCATCGGGGCCTTCTTCGGCTCGGGCGTCGATGGTGATGTCGCGAAAGGCGGCCACGGCATCCCCCCACGACCGAACGCCCCGAGATGTTCGGGCTAACGCTCCGCCGGGAGATCCAGCTTCGCCAAGATGGCGGCGCGTGCGGCGAAGGCATAGCCGTCCACCCGCATGGCCTCCCCCGAATCAGGGCGCGCGTGCTCGCCGAACGCGGCGTTCAGAATGGCGTCGGCGAGCGACGGATTCTTGGCAAGCACCGGCCCGTGCAAATGGGTGCCAATCGCCGAGCCGATGCGGGAGCCTTCGGCGCGCGTGTCGTTGCCCATCCCACTCACGACCGCGCCGAGGGTTGGCGCATCGACGTGGGCCGAGAATCCGCGCGCGTGGTTTTCGAAGCCGACCAGACGGCCCTCGCGGACGTCGACGACCAAATCCCCGACGGCCCGTGACGGCAGCGGCAGGGCGCGACCCGGGAAGATGCCGAGACCCTCGAGAAACTCGTCAGGGTCCGCCGCGTCGCCGAACTGGATGCCGTGGCTGAGCACCTCAAAGCCGGTCCCGACGGCAAGCAACGGCACTCCCGCAGCTACCCAGTCGTGCAGCGCGGCGGAGAAGTCGGCGAGGTCGGCGCGGAGCGCCACAAGCTCGGAGTCCACCGAGGAACCGACGACGATCACTGCCGGACGCTCGGACGGCACTCGATCACCAGGTGAGACGGCGACCAGTTCCACATCGAGTCCGGCCCAGCGGGCCCGCTGCGCGAGGACGAGCGCGTTCTGCGCGTCACCATTCACGTCGAGTCGCTCGGGAAAGAACTGCAGGATCGCGCTCACGAGCTCAGCCCAAGATGAGCGCGGGTGCGACGCATCGAATCAGCGGTAAAGATGACGGTCTTGATCCCGTGAGCCGGGGCGGGAAGACCGAAGAATGCGTCGATCGCGACCAGCAGATCGGGTTCCACGACGTCGATCGCAACCCCTTGGTAGGCGAGCTGAAGCGCGATCTCCGCAGCCTTCGACCCGGTGACGAAGCGGGCGCGGCCGATGCGACGGGCATCCACGGGCCAGAAGTAGCCTGGATCGCGAACGTCGGAACCCATCGCCACAAGCACCTGGTCGAGACCCTCGTCGAGTGCGTCGACGTTGAGCTGGAAGCTGGCCGGGTTCTGCACAAGTACGAACTCGACCTCAACCCCGCGAACGGTGCTGATTTCGCCGCGGGCGAAGACGGGCGCCAGCGTCCCGATGGTCTGGGCCGCGAGATCGGGATCGAAGTCCGCGCCGAGCAGGGTGCGCGCGGCGGCGAGAGCAGCCGCGGCATCCACGGCATAGTGCACGCCCTTCGCGGGCAAGTTGAGGGTGAGCGCAGCCGGGCCGACCTCGATCGTCGCCGTGCGGCCGGAGGCAGCGACCACGCGGGTGCCCTCATTGAGCCGGGATGCCGCGGTCCGCGCGTAGCCGAGACCCCGTGGCTGCGCGGCAAGCACCGCGCCCGTCACCCCGAAATGTTCGACCGTCACGGACGCCGGTAGGCCCTGCACGAGGTGCTCGAGCATCGCGTCGTCACCGTTCGTCACGACGGTCTCGCTGGCACGAGCCGCGATCGTCGCGAGGAACGCGAGCACCTTCTCCGAGTCAAAAAAACGGTCGATCTGATCGGTCATGACATTGGTCAGGAGCACGAGCCGAGGCGAGAGCTTCGGGGCAATCCTGGCGCCGTGGCCCTCATCCATTTCCAGCACTGCGATGTCGGCGTCGATCGTTCCGGTCAATCCGACTCTTTCGAGTAGCGCCGAACTGAGCCCCTGGGAGATGTTCGCGGTCGACGGATTCGTGAACACCCGACGGCCATGCGCCTCGAGGAGCGCGACCAACATCTTCGTCGTGGTGGACTTGCCACTCGATCCCGTGACCACCACGAGCCCGTCGCGGAAACCACTGAGCACCCTGGGCAGGAAGCCCGGCGCTAGCCGATTGACCACAAGCCCGGGCACGGCCGAGCCGCCACCCGGGTTACGCAGTCGCGCGGCAACGCGCACCACGCGCCCGAGCAGCACCGCAGGAACGTAGCGCAGGGTCACCGCATCACCCGGTTTACTCGAGGTAGTCGCGCAGCGACTGCGAGCGGGAAGGGTGGCGCAGCTTCGCCATGGTTTTCGACTCGATCTGACGGATACGCTCACGCGTCACACCAAAGGTGTCGCCGATCTGGTCAAGCGTCTTCGGCATCCCGTCTCCCAGGCCGAACCGCATCCGGATGACGCCGGCCTCGCGCTCGGACAGCGAGTCGAGGAGGCTCTCGAGCTGCTTCTGCAGCATGGTGAAGCCGACGGCATCCGCCGGAACGACGGCTTCGGTGTCTTCGATCAGGTCACCGAATTCGCTGTCGCCGTCCTCGCCGAGCGGGGTGTGCAACGAGATCGGCTCGCGGCCGTATTTCTGTACCTCGATGACCTTCTCGGGCGTCATGTCGAGCTCGCGCGAGAGCTCCTCGGGCGTGGGCTCGCGGCCAAGGTCCTGCAGCATCTGACGCTGAACGCGGGCGAGCTTGTTGATGACCTCGACCATATGTACCGGGATGCGGATGGTACGGGCCTGGTCGGCCATTGCCCGGGTGATCGCCTGACGGATCCACCAGGTGGCGTATGTCGAAAACTTGAAGCCCTTGGTGTAGTCGAACTTTTCGACCGCACGGATGAGGCCCAGGTTGCCCTCTTGGATGAGGTCGAGGAACTGCATGCCGCGACCGGTGTAGCGCTTCGCGAGACTCACCACGAGTCGGAGGTTAGCGCCGAGCAAGTGACTCTTTGCGCGCTGGCCGTCGCGGGCTACCCACGACAGCTCGCGGCCGAGCTGCGAACGCTTCTCGGCATCCGTCATGTGCGAGAGCTTCTCTTCGGCGAACAGGCCAGCTTCGATGCGCATGGCGAGCTCAACCTCTTCGGCCGCGTTCAGAAGCGCGACTTTACCGATCTGCTTCAGGTAGTCCTTGACCGGGTCGGCCGTGGCGCCGGTGATCGCGGCGGAGTACACCGGAACTTCGTCTTCGTCGTCGGACATCGACAGGCGCAGTGCGCCCGTCGGGAGCCGCTCGTCGGTGCCGGTCGACTTGGTGTCGTCGTCGTCATCGTCGTCATTGTCCGATGCCTCGTCGTCGGCCTGTGCGACCTCGACGACACCTTCCTTGACGTCGGCCGCGGTCTCCGTCTCCGTCTCCGTCTCGTCTTCGACGACGTCGTCGGGCTCCTCGTCGTCCTCGTCGCCGTCGGAGGTCTTCGCCTTCGACGCTTTCGCAGGGGATGCCTTGCTGGCGGCCACCTTGGCCGGAGGCTTCGTGCCGGGGACCTTGACAGTGGTTTTCGGCGCTGCCTTGGCAGCGGGCACGGCCTTCGCGGGCGCTGTCATTTTGGACGCGGCCTTCGCGATGGTGTGCTTCGGCGCGGGCTTGTCGTCGATGACGGACTCGGTCGCCTTGGTGGTTCGGGTGGCCATGCTGACCCCTTCCAAGCGGATTTGGGCAGAACTAAGACCCATGTCAAGTCCCTCACGGTTGAGCGTCGGAACGCACAATCGAGACCGGGGAAACAACAGGGTCTTCACTTACCATCATCGCACACCTTCTGCGCGGTCACTTCCGCGCTTCCAGAACTTCCGAATCAGGCGTGCTTTCCCGGCCGCGAAGCGCGTCGCGATCTGATGAGCGCAACCCAAAACGGGGCGATCTCTATTCCCTCTTCCTCGAACATCCGGCGCCGAGTTCGCCGCCGCGCGCGCAGCATTCCGACCACCCCAACAGCCACGATGAAAAAGGGGACCAGAAACGCAACCCGGAACGAGTCGAAGGCGTAAAGCTCGGAGGCCGCCCCCGACGCCACGCGCCCCGCGTCGATCGCATCCAGCACGAAGCCGATCGCCAACATGCTCACGAAGCCGCCAGTGAACCCGCCGACATTGACGATTCCGGACGCCGAGCCGAGCGCGTGGCTTGGATTGAAGGTGCGCGCCATGTCGAATCCAATCAGCGATCCGGGGCCCCCGGTACCGATGGCGATGAACAGTGCGACGACGAGCGCGAGAGGCGGTCGGCCGGGCCACAGCAGCACAACGGACCAGATCACGAAGATGACGAGGACCAGGGCGAGCAAAAGATTGCTGCGCCGCAAAGGGTAGCGCGCGACCAGCAAGCCGACGATCGGGCCAGATGCCACATTCCCAACAACCAGCATCGAGATCACTGTGGCAGCGGTGGGGACGTCATAGCCGAGACCGGCGGTGAGGAAAGGGTAACCCCAGACGATCGACATCACGTTCGGCGCGGTCCCCCCGACCAGGTGCGACCACAGCCCGAGCTGCGTGCCGGGCCGCGCTAAAGTGTTGCGAAGTTGAGCGAACGTCCCGCTGGTCGGGACCGGGCCCGTCGCCGACGGCGGCTCTCCTTGGCGAACCACTGCCAGGGTGACGGCCGCGGCGAGCACCGACGCACCGCTGGCAGCGAGGAGCGCCGGCTGCCATCCGGCCAGATGGAGCAGGATCGCGAACGGAATCGCCGAGACCAACTGCCCCAGCTGGCCCAGGGTTCCAACCCACTGACTGAGTTGCGGCAGTACGCGGCCGCGGAACCAGTTGGGCAGCAGGCGGATAACCGACACGAAGGTCGCGGCATCCCCCATTCCGACCAGGACGCGCCCGACAATCGCCATCCCAAGGTTCGGCGAGAACGCGAGCACGACCTGTCCGGCCGCCATGATGAGCGCGCCGGCGATGATGAGGTTGCGCGACCCGAGCTTGTCGACTAAAACGCCGACCGGGATTTGCAGCGCGGCGTACACGACGATCTGGACCACTGCCACGGTCGAGATCGCCCCCGCGCTGACGTGGAACCGCTGGGTCGCATCGACCGTGACGACGCCAAACGTTGTGCGCTGCGTGACACCGATGAGGTAGGCGAACACGGCACCGGCGAAGACCAGCCAGGAGCGCGCAGAGTTCACGTCTCCAGGCTACGGCCGGCCGCGCTACTCGTCGTCGCGACGGTTGGCCAGGAACTTCTCCAGTTCGGCCGCAATCGTGTCTGCGGTCGGCAACTCACCGCTCTCGTCCATCAGCGGCGAGGGCAGCGGATTGTCTTCCATGTAGCTGTCGTGGCGCGCCTCGAGTGTGCCCACCAGCCGCTGCAACTCCTGGTTGCCTTCGACCTGGTCGTCCACCTTGGCGAGGAAGGTGCGGTTCTCCTCGCGCAGCTGGTCGGTGGGAAAGATCAGACCGGTTGCCGCACTGATGCTCTCGAGAGCTGTAATTGCGGTCATCGGGTACTCGGTGTCGGCCAAGTAGTGCGGAACCAGCAGTACGAAGCCTGCGGTCGGATGCCCCCGCTCGAAGAGCCGGTACTCGAGCAGATGGAGCGCGTTGCCGGGTGCCTGGGTGCGCGGCTTCCAGACCGAGAGGGAGTCAATGAGCTCGAGGCGATTGCCGCTCACGGTCACGCCGATCGGGCGCGTGTGCGGAACCGGCATCGGGATCGCGTGCACCCATGTGGTGTCTTTCACCTGAAAGCGGTCGATGAGCTGCAGTACGGCATCGGTGAACCGTTCCCACTGGAAGTCGGGCTCGAACCCGGTGAGCAGGAGGAACGGCTGCCCCAGCTCGTCTTTGGCGAGATAGAGAGACAGCTTGAGCGGCTTGAACTCGGTCAGGTGGTCCTGGTCGAAAAAGATCGTGGGGCGCCGCGCGCGGTAATCCAGCAGTTCATCCGCGTCGAAGCTGGCGACGTCACGGACTTCGAGAGTGTCGAGTAGGTACTGTCCGAGTTGCGCAACCGCGGACCCAGCGTCAGCGAATCCGGTCAGGCCGGCGACCAGGTGGAGGCCATGGGGCACCTGGTCGACCTCGAGAGAGAGGACGTAGAGTCCATCAGGATCACGCATGCCCTGAGTCTAAAACCTCGGCTTCCGCCACCGCCGGGGCGCGCGGCCCCGTGGACAAGCTGACAGCGAACAGGACAAGCGCGCCAGGTGACTAGCGTGGATGCATGGCCGTCCCCACGCTCTCGTTCACCTCTGTTCCCGCCCTCGCTGTCGACGCCGACGTGCTCGTGCTCGGGGTATTGCAGACCGAAGCGGGTCCGAAGTTGCTGAGCGACGATCCGAGCTTCGCGGGGATTGCTGCGGCCATGACGCAGATCGGCGTGAGCGGAGCAGTCGACGAACTGAAGCGACTGCCTTCCCCGGAAGGCTCAGCGACGCCGATCGCACTGATCGGGCTCGGCAAGGAGGTCACCGCCAACTCCCTGCGCGGGGCGGCCGGGGCGGCTGCCCGACAGCTGAGCGGTATTGTTCGCCTCGCACTCGCACTCCCCGTGGCCTCCGCCGTCGAGGCGCAGGCGGTGCTGGAGGGCGCCGGAATCGGCGCATACGCCTACACCGACTATCGGGTGGCCACCAAAGGGTCGACGAAGACCCCAGCGTCCAACATCACCGTCGTGGTCCGGGATGCCGATGCCGACGACTCCGTCGTCGCGCGGGCAATCGCCTCCGTGACTGCGATTCACACCGTGCGGGACCTCGTCAACATGCCTCCGTCGGATCTCTACCCGGAGACGCTCGCGGCCGCGGCCGTCTCCCTCGCCAAGGGATTGCCGGTCGAGATCGAGGTGCTCGATGAGGCGGCCCTCGATGCGGGCGGCTTCGGGGGCATCTTGGGTGTGGGCAAGGGTTCGAGCCGGGGGCCCCGGCTGGTCGTGGTTCGTTACGCTCCGGCGGGTGCCGACAAGTACCTGGCGCTCGTTGGTAAAGGGATCACCTTCGACTCTGGCGGACTCTCGCTGAAGCCTGCGGTATCCATGGTCGGGATGAAGTACGACATGACAGGGGCGGCGACGGTTCTCGCCGCCACGCTGGCTGCGGCACGCCTGGGTCTGCCGGTACGCATCACGGCCTGGCTGTGTATCGCGGAGAATCTGCCGTCGGGGACGGCCGCACGTCCGAACGACGTGCTGCGGATCCGAGGCGGGAAGACGGTCGAAGTCCTCAACACTGATGCCGAGGGCCGGCTCGTGCTGGCCGACGGTCTCGTCGCGGCAAGCGAGGAGCACCCGGACGCGATTGTCGACGTCGCCACCCTCACGGGCGGCGCACGGGTGAGCATGGGCGAACGCGTCGTGCCGATCATGGGCGACAACGAGCTGGTGAGCCGAACAATCGCGGCCGGTGCCGCCGTCGGTGAACCGATCTGGCACATGCCGCTCCCGCCCGAGTTGCGCTCCGTGCTCGACAGCGACATCGCCGACATTGCGAACGCGAAGCCGGGAAACGCGAGCGGCGGCATGCTGGTCGCCGCGCACTTCCTCAAGTACTTCGTCGGCACGGTCAGCGACGAGAAGGATGCCGCCCAGATCCCGTGGGCACACCTTGACATCGCCGGGGCCGCCAACAACAACGGCGCCCCGCACGGCGAGGTCGGGAAGGGCCCGACCGGCGCCACTGTGCGCACCCTGATCGCCCTCGCAGAAGATTTTTCTCGGCCATAGTAGGGTCTTGGTGACAGGGAAACCCTTGCCATTGCACGTACCGTCTCGCCACCCCTGAGCGGTACTGATTCGAGTGCTACGCACGAGGGAGTTGCCGGGTGTCCGAGCAGAATTTTGACCTTGTCGTGTTGGGTGCCGGCAGTGGCGGTTACGCCGCCGCACTGCGCGCCAGCGAACTAGGAATGTCCGTCGCGTTGATCGAGAAGGACAAGGTGGGCGGAACCTGCCTGCACATCGGCTGCATCCCGACCAAGGCGCTGCTACATGCCGGGGAGGTTGCCGACTTCACCAGGGATGCCGCCAAGTTCGGCGTCCAGGCCGACTTCCACGGGATCGATATCGCCGCGGTCACCGCTTATCGCGAGGGCATCATCGCGAGCAAGTACAGGGGTCTACAGGGGCTCCTCAAGGCGCGCGGCGTCACGACGATCGCCGGTACCGGTCACCTCAGTTCCGCCACGACTGTGCACATCGGCGACGACGTGATCACCGGCAAGAACGTGGTGCTCGCCACCGGCTCTTACTCGCGGAGCCTCCCCGGCCTCGAGATCGGCGGCCGAGTCATCACTTCCGAGCAGGCGATCGAGCTCAACTACGTGCCGAAAAAGGTCGTCGTTCTCGGTGGCGGTGTCATTGGCGTCGAGTTCTCGAGCGTTTGGAGGAGCTTCGGCGCCGAGGTCCAGATCGTCGAGGCCCTGCCGCATCTGGTGCCAAACGAGGACGAGTCGGTCAGCAAGCAGTTCGAGCGCGCCTTCCGCAAGCGCGGCATCGGCTTCAGCCTGGGCGTTCGCTTCCAAAGCGTCACGCAGGACCAGAACGGCGTCGTGGTCACTCTGGAAGACGGCCAGACCTTCGACGGCGAAATTCTGCTCGTCGCGGTTGGTCGCGGGCCGTCGACGGCGGGGCTCGGCTTCGAAGAGGTTGGCGTCACCATGGATCGCGGCTTCGTCATCACCAACGAACGCCTGCAGACCAACATCCCCGGTCTGTATGCGGTCGGCGACATCGTCCCGGGCCTCCAGCTCGCGCAACGCGGCTTCAGCCAGGGCATCTTTGTCGCCGAAGAGATCGCCGGTCTCAACCCGGTGGTCGTTGAGGACGTGATGATCCCCAAAGTCACATATTCGGACCCCGAGGTCGCCTCGGTGGGCCTGAGCGAGGCGAAGGCCATCGAGAAGTTCGGTGCTGATGCCGTCATCACCTACGACTACAACCTCGCAGGCAACGGTAAGAGCCACATCCTCGAGACCGCCGGCTCGATCAAGGTCATCCGCCAGAAGGACGGGCCCGTGCTCGGCGTCCATATGATCGGCGCCCGCGTCGGAGAGCTCATCGGCGAAGCCCAACTTGCTGTGAACTGGGAGGCGTACCCCGAGGACATCGCGCCGTTCATCCACGCGCACCCGACCCAGAGCGAAGCTCTCGGCGAAGCGTTCCTGGCCCTGGCCGGGAAGCCGCTGCACGCCATCTGACAATCCCCCAATCCGCCCGCTCAGGCGCGGAACTAAGCTAGCCACGACACGGCGCACTAAGGAGCATCACTGATGAGCGAATCCGTCAGCCTTCCCGCACTCGGAGAGAGTGTGACCGAGGGCACGGTGACCCGTTGGCTCAAAAAGGTCGGGGACCGCGTCGAGGTCGACGAGCCGCTGCTCGAAGTCTCCACCGACAAAGTTGACACCGAGATTCCCTCTCCGGTCGCCGGTGTAATCGAGGCAATCCTCGTCCAAGAGGACGAGACTGTCGAGGTCGGAACGGCCCTGGTAACCATCAACGCTGGATCGGGTTCTTCGGACGCACCTGCTGAGGTGCCCGCCGCCGAAGCCCCCGCCCCACAGACCCCGGCCGCGGAGGCTGCGATCGAGCCAGTTGTTGCCCCGGAACCCATCGTCGCGGTTGCCCTTGAACCTGACGCAGCCCCCGAGCCCGAAGCAGCGCAGGAGCCGGCGCCCGTCGTTGAAGCGCCAGTCGCCGAAGCACCCGTTGTCGAAGCGCCAGTCGCCGAAGCACCCGTTGTCGAAGCGCCAGTCGCCGAAGCACCCGTTGTCGAAG
>JAYWDH010000065.1:0-6196 GCA_043779945.1 Microbacteriaceae bacterium | reverse complement strand
GGTACCAGACCAGATTCGGGTGCGCGCCGAGCAGGTTGAGCGCGAGTGCGGCGTCGCCGCGGCTCGCGATCGTGCCGTTCTCGAGCGTCGAACCGAGGCCGAGCACCGTGATCGTGCGGCCGCCCTCGCTGAGCTGCACGAGCCCAGAGATGTTCTTCTTCGTGAAGCAGTCCCGTTCGGAGCGGTCGCGGGACACCGAGCGATAGCCGAGGCCGGCACCGGTCACGGTGCCCGCCTTGGTTGCGGCGATCACGTCGCAGCCTGCCGAGAAGGTGCCGGAGATCTCGCCCGCCAGGCCGAGCGACGGCGCGAACTCGTCCAAGGCGAGCAGCTCGGGTTCGACGACGACGACGTCGGTGCCGAGGCCGAGCAGTGCCGTGCGCTGCGCGCTCGTCATGAATGTGTCCGGGTCGAAGACCAAGATCGTGGTGTCGTGCGGGCTCGTCACCGCCGCGCGGGTGGCGCGCAGAGAATCCGTCGCGACGACGCTGACCCCGTGCTGGCCGAGAACCTGCGCGACGGCGCGCGAGCCCTGTGGGGCGGGGTTCGTGATGTCGAGACGCGCATTCGAGGCGCTCGCGGAGCTGCGGATGACGAACAAGGCGATCACGGCGAGCACGAGGATGACGGCGACCACGATAAGTCCGCGGCGCCGGCGCAGTGCTGCGCCGGGAGTGGCGCTCAGCACCTCGGCGGGAGCGGTCATCGTCACTGTGGCAACGCGACGTCGTCGAGGGCATCGTCGAGGGCATCGTCGTGCGCCGGGCGCGCGCTCCGCAGCTCGCGCTCCAGCGCCACGAGGCGCTCCCACTGTGCCGAGGTGCCGACCGCGTCGAGGTAGCGCACCCCGTCGAAGGCGCGGGCGGCGTCGAGGAGATGCCCCGCGGCATCCGGAAACACCTGACCCGCGCGCACGGCTACATCGCGTGCGGTGCTTCCCGGAAAGAACGAGACCAGCGTGCGTTCGTCCAGCCGACGAGCCAGTGCCCGGAACAACTCGGTGATCGCAGTCGTGTAGTCACCGGATTCCGCGGCGCGCTCGGCATCGCGGCGCAGGGAAGCGGCATCCCGCGCGTCGTCCTCGCCGAACAACTCGCCCGTCACCGCGCTGCGCCGGTTCAGACGGGGCAGCCCGAAGACCAGGAAGGCGACCACCAGAAGCACGACGACCATCGCGCCGACCACCAGGTTGAGCGCGGTGCCAGCGCCCGGCACCTGGACCGAGCCGAGCCCGTTGACCAGGGAGTTGATCCAGTCGGTGATTGTCTTGGCGAGCTGGTCGAGCCAGCTCGGACGGGCCGCCTGGTAAGGCGACTTGGAGAGCTCCTCGATGAGCCAGCGCTGCGCCTCCGGGGCGTCGGGGTCGACCGGGACAGCGAACGGGGTCACACCGCTCCGCTCGGAGCCGAGGAGGAGGGGAGAGACGCGGCGGAGTCAGCCCGCAGGAAAGGGTCAGGTAGCCCGCGCTCGCCGGCCTGGCGCCGCTCAGAGAAACGCGCCAAGTCGAGGTCGAGGCCTTCCAGTCGCATTCGCTGGTCGAGATAGAGCAGCGCCGAGGTGGCGGTGGCAACGACCAGCCCGACCGAGGTGATCACCGCGGTCACCGCCTGCGTGATGATGACGCTCAGAACGAGCGAACTGCTGGCGGCAGCCGTCGTCGCCCCGTTCGGCTGCAGCACGGCACCAGCCAGCGAGAAGATCAGCGCGACTGGCGTGGCGATGATCTGGGTTGCCACGTAGAGCATTGCCGCGACCAGCAGCCGTGTGCCGAAGATCCGCCAGAACGCCCCACGGGTCAGTCGCCAGGAGCGGCTCATGCTGGACCGGATGCTTGTCCGCTCCAACACGATCGCCGCGGGAACGAAGCCGAGCTTGACCCAGAGCCAGACGAACAGGATGAGCATGCCGGACCCCAGCAGCAGGCCAAGGAGCACGGCAACCACGACACCCGCGGTGCCGGTCAGACCGATCAGCACGAGAAGACCCGCCACGATCGCGATCGCCAGCAGGCTGACCAGCCCGGTGAGCGCCGCCCAGCCGAGCACCGCACCGCGGCGACCGCTCATTCGTCGCCAGATCGCTCCGAGGCGCAGGCGGGTGCCGAGGGTACTACTGGCCACCTGCACGGTCACGAGACCCTGCACAATCGCCGTGATGAAGAGGGTCAGCACGCCCGATGCGAGCGAGGTAAACAGAATCCCCAGAAAGCTGGAGGTCAGTGACGTCGTGGTGGAGCCGAATGAAGAGCCGGAGATGCTGGCATTCCCAAGATCCGAGACCGCGCCGAAGTACTGGGTCAGGAAGCCTGCCGAACCAAGCGCCTGAATCAGCGCGACGGCCAGGCTCAGCAAAAGCGCGGGCGCCAGAATGGCAGGGCTTCGACGGAGAGTCTGGAACGCGGCGCCGAGGATCGTGCCCAGCGTCATCGGGCGCAACGGGATCAGACCCGGTTTTGGCGGCGGCACCCACCCGCCGCTGGCGAGTCCGGGAAGGTCGGGCGCGCTCGGTGGGGCAGCCTGAGCGGGGCTCGGCGGAACTGCTTTCGGTGGCGGAAGAGGCACCGCAGATCCGGGTGCATGCCACTGCTGGTCGTCGGTCACGCCGGTCCTCACTGTTTCGGGCAACTCTCAGTTATGTTTCCACACTCGACTACTCTGAGGGGAAAGCATTCACTCCCCGAACCCGGGGGGCTCTGCTGAACTGACGAGGGCCATGAACGCGCGAATCCTGGTGGTCGACGATGACCCCGCCATCGCCGAGATGATCGGTATCGTGTTGCGCGCTGAGGGCTTCGAGCCGCAGTTCGCTGGCGAGGGCCAGGCCGCGCTCGATCTTTTTCGAGCGGGCAAGCCCGACCTCATCCTGCTCGATCTGATGCTGCCGGGCATGGACGGCATCGAGGTCTGTGCGCACATCCGCGCCGAGAGCGGCGTGCCGATCATCATGCTCACCGCCAAGGGCGATGCATCGGATGTCGTTCGCGGCCTCGAGAGCGGGGCAGACGATTACATTGTCAAGCCCTTCAATCCCAAAGAGTTGGTGGCGCGTATCCGGGCCCGGCTGCGGCCGACCCTGCCCAGCTCGAGCGACGCCATTGGAATCGGCGATCTGGTCATCGACGTCGTCGGTCACGAGGTGCGCCGCGGCGACGGTCGCATCAACCTGACTCCGCTCGAGTTCGAGCTGTTGCTCGCCCTGGCCGCCAAGCCGCAGCAGGTCTTCACCCGCGAGATGCTGCTCGAGCAGGTCTGGGGCTACCACTACAAGGCCGACACTCGGCTGGTCAACGTGCACGTGCAGCGGCTCCGCGCCAAGGTCGAGCACGATCCCGACAACCCGCGGATCGTGACCACCGTGCGCGGTGTCGGCTACCGCGCAGGCGCCGTCACGTAGGTTCCGCTCATGCTGCGCGTCGACTGGCGGGACTGGCTGAGCCGCCTGGCTCGGCTCTGGAGTGGCTCGCTGCGCATCCGCACCGTAGCGATCACTGTCGTGCTGTCGGCGATCGCGATTACCGCGATCGGGGCGTATATCTCGACCAGCGTGAGCTCCAACCTCTTCGATCAGCGCCTTTCTCAGGTGACAACCGAGGCGAGCAAGGCGACGATGAGCGCCCAACTCGTTTTCACTCAGGCGCAAGACCTCAGCGGCAACGACCTCGAAACCGTCGAAGACTCCGCCAGCGCCGCGGTGAAGGGGATCGTCTCCTCCGCGCCACTGATCGCGATCCTGCGGGCGCCCGGACAGGCCGGCCCCTCGCGAATGGAGAACCGTGCGAGCGAGGGGTTCGACGAGCGTCTCTACGTCAGCGATTCGCTCACGAAGTCGGTGCAGCAAGGTGGCATAAGTCAGATGTCTTGGCAGTCGGTGTCGATTCCCGGCGGCACAGACGGAGCGACCGATCCCGGCATCGTCGTCGGCTCCCTGCTCGACGTGCCGAACGCGGGCCGTTACCAGCTCTTTCTGGTTTACAACGTCAGCGATGTTCAGCAGACCCTCGACTTCGTGCAGCGCACCCTTGTGCTCGGCGGGCTGGCCCTCGTGCTCCTGATCGGCGCAGTGGCATATCTGATCGTGCGCCTCGTCGTCGGCCCGGTGCGGATTGCGGCTGAGACGAGCGAGAAGCTGGCGGCCGGGCATCTCGAGGAGCGGCTGCGCGAGCGCGGCGACGACGAACTGGCGACTCTCGCCCGTTCCTTCAACCGCATGGCCGACTCCATGCAACGCCAGATCCGGCAGTTGGCCGATCTCTCGCGCCTGCAGCAGCGCTTCGTCTCGGATGTCTCTCACGAGCTCCGCACCCCGCTCACGACGATCCGGCTGGCGGGTGACGTGCTCTACGACCAGCGCGAGAGCTTTCCGCCCGCGACGGCCCGCACGGCCGAGCTGCTGCACGCCCAAACCGAGCGCTTCGAGGTGCTGCTCGCTGATCTGCTCGAGATGAGCCGCTACGATGCGGGCGCGGTGCAGCTGGAGACCGATCCGACCAACCTGGTCCGCCTCGTGGAGGATGCGATCTCGGCGGTGACGCCGCTGGCAGAGAAGAAGAGCACCGACATCCGGCTGGTGGCGCCCGGCGGCTACTTCGAGGCCGACGTGGACAGCCGTCGCATCCGTCGAATCCTGCAGAACCTGCTCGGCAACGCGATCGACCACGGCGAAGGTCTGCCAATCGACGTCTACGTCGACAGCGACGCCGACACGGTGGCGATCGCCGTACGCGATTACGGCATCGGGATGACTGATGCCGACATGGCCCGGGTCTTCGACCGCTTCTGGCGCGCGGACCCGTCTCGTCAGCGCACCACTGGTGGCACCGGACTCGGCCTTGCCATCTCGTTGGAAGACGCGGCCGTGCACGGCGGCCTGCTCGATGTCTGGTCGGAGCCGAGTCGCGGTAGTTGCTTCCGGTTGACACTGCCTCGCGTGTTCGGCGCGACGGTCATGAGTTCGCCGATTCCGATGCCGCCGGATCCCGAAGAAGAACAAGAAGACAAGGACGAGCGATGAGCGCGGTACGGATTCGGATCGCCCTGCCAAGCGCCCTGCTGGCCGCGGTGTTGCTGCTGGTGGGCTGCTCCAACATCCCGACCGGGGGCGACGTCTCGAAGTTGACAGTGGATGGCGGTGCGGGCGATCGTGCGCTCGTCACGCTTCCCGAGGCGCCGGTCAATGGGTCGAGCCAGCGGGCGATCCTCGACGGCTTCATTCGGGCTGGCCGTGGGCCACAGCTGAACTATCAGGTCGCTCGAGAATATCTCACCGACGACTTCAGCGCCAAGTGGAACCCCAACGCGGGCGTGCTGGTCAGCTCGACCACGATCGTCTCGGCCCCAATCGCCTCGAATACGCTGCAGATCGAGATCACCGTCACCGCGGAGATCGACGCGAGCGGGCGGTACACCAGTTACGCGGCACCGCAGAGCAAGCCGCTCCATTTCACCTTCGCGAAGAACACGGCGGGGGAGTGGCGCATCGCGAGTGCGCCAGACGGCACCGTTCTCACGCCCAACCGCCTTGCCTCGGTCTTCCACTCATACCCGCTGTACTTCTTCGATGCCAGCTACCAGTACCTGGTACCGGATCAGCGCTGGTTCGCCGACACTCGCTCCATCCCGACCCTGATCGTGAAGGGTCTGCTCACCGGCCCCTCGGACTGGCTTTCAGGCGGCGTGCTGCTGTCGGCCTTCCCCAACGGGACCGAGCTGACTCCGGGCAGCCCGATCATCGAATCCGGCCGGGCAAACGTTGATCTCAGTTCGCAGGTGTCCGGCGAGAGCGCCACCAGTCAGCGCCGGATGGTGCAGCAGCTCACACAGAGCCTCACCGCGCTCGCCACCGTGCGCAGCGCCGCGATCAGCGTGGGTGGCTTTCCCATCACGGTGACCGACGGGCCAGCCCCCGAGACCAAACCGAGCGGTCTGCCGGATCCCGTCGGGTTCGAGAAAGGTGTCTTCGGCGCGCTCGTCAACGGCGCCGTCCGTGCGCTCCCCGCTGTGGGCACGGCGGTTGACAAGCTCGCGCCGGTCGGGGCGGTGGTGGGCCGCAACGGCGCCGCTGTCGCAGTCCTGAGCTCGGAAGGAGTCTCGATCGTTCGCGGTTCGGCCGCCGCCGTTCTGCTCGATCGCCGCGCGGGGTTGGTCGTCCCGTCCTCAGATCCGGAGGGTTTCGTCTGGAGTGTGCCCGCAAACCACCC
>JAYWDH010000064.1:0-6209 GCA_043779945.1 Microbacteriaceae bacterium | reverse complement strand
CGACGGCCTTGAGGACACCCTTGCCGAGGTAGCGGCTCATCTCTCCATCACGCAACTCGTAGGCCTCGAAGGCGCCGGTGGATGCGCCGGACGGGACTGCGGCACGCGAGACGGTGCCGTCTTCGAGTAGGACCTCGACCTCGACGGTCGGGTTGCCCCGGGAGTCCAGGATTTCGCGAGCGCCAACAGCCTCAATGGACGACATGGGTTCTCCTTCAGAACGGGGCGAAACGGCGGTGAAATGGGGCGAAACGGCGGTGACGGTGGGTGGTGATCCTCGGAAATCCTAGCGCGCAGCGATTAAGCGCCGAGGAGCCGTTGGTCGAGGTCGGCCGCAACAGCGACGCGCGCGTCGACGAAGGCGAAGCGGGTGAAACCTTCGGCGGCCAGCGTCTCGAGCAGGGTCTTCGTGTTCTTGGGCCGGGCCACCAGGCGTACGCGGCCTCCGTCGGTCAGCAGCTCTGACTTGAGACTGAGCAGCGTCGCGAACGACACGTCGGCGTCGTAGAGCAGCGCGGTCGCGGTGGCCGCGTCATCCGGCTGCATCTCGAGCAGGTCGACCAGCCGTTCGAAGCCGAGCGAGAACCCGGTGGCCGGAACGTCACTGCCGAGGAAGCGACCAATCATGCCGTCGTAGCGTCCGCCGCCACCGAGCGAGTACGGCACGCTCGGGTGCGCAAGCTCGAAGATCGGGCCGGTGTAGTAGCCCATGCCACGCACCAGGAAGGGGTCGAACTCGAGCAAGACCGGCTGGGTGAGCAACTCCTCGGGCGACACCTCGCCACGTCGGGCCGCGTGCACGGCATCACCCAGGCTGGCCAGTTCGGCGATCACCGACTCGTCGGCGCCCTGCGGCAGCGCCCTGCGGATCGCACGCCCGCCGAATGGCAGGTACTCCATGGTTATC
Organism: Microbacteriaceae bacterium; assembly: GCA_043779945.1. Taxonomy (GTDB): domain Bacteria; phylum Actinomycetota; class Actinomycetes; order Actinomycetales; family Microbacteriaceae; genus Lysinimonas. The sequence goes on along the minus strand of JAYWDH010000064.1, from coordinate 5,302 downwards.
GGGCGGTGGAAGAAGGTCTCGAGGGCGTCGACGGCCGCGGGGGTGACGCCGTTGGCGCGCAGCTCCTCGATGACCCCGAGCTGGCCGACCTTGTCGAGTTTGTCGATGGTGATGAGCACGGAATCCCGCTCGGACTCCGCAAACCCCAGGGTGTCGAGCATGCCGATCAGCAGCCGGCGATCATTGACCCGGATGACGGCGTCGCGCAGCCCGAGCGCGTCGACCGTTGCAAGCGTGGCAAGCAACAGTTCCGCCTCCGCCCGGATGCTCGGCTCCCCGATGATGTCGATGTCGCACTGCACGAACTGTCGGTATCTGCCCTTCTGCGGACGCTCCGCCCTCCACACCGGCGCAAGTTGGATCGATCGAAAAACGGCAGGCAGCTCGGATCGGTGACTCGCGTAGAAGCGGGCAAGCGGAACGGTGAGATCGAAGCGAAGCCCGAGGTCGACGAGGTCGAGCGGTCCGGTCGCCGCCTGCAAGTCGGCGTGGGTGAGTCCGCGCTTGAGCACCCCAAATGCGAGCTTCTCGTTATCGCCGCCGAGACCGGCGTTCAGGCGGTCGCTATCCTCCACGACCGGCGTCTCGATCTCGTCAAAGCCGTGCGCGCGGTAGCTGGCACGGATGATGGCGAGCAGTCGCTCCCGTCGCGCTTTCTCCGCCGGAAGGAAGTCGCGCATGCCGCGCGGAGGGTTGACCTGATTGACCACGAGTTGATTCTGTCAGGCGGCTTCGCCCAGGCAACCTTCCGAGCCATGGCGCCTGATCTCCCGCCTTGATCGCCTGCTAGGGTCTCGGCATGAGCGAGCAGAACTCAGATCGCGGAATCCAGGTTACCGGTCTCGCCCGCTCCTTCGGTGCTGTCGCCGCGGTCCGCGACGTGAGCTTCGAAGCGGCACCCGGTCGCGTCACGGCTTTGGTGGGACCGAATGGCTCGGGTAAGACGACCCTTCTCCTGATGCTGGCGACCCTGCTCGAGCCAGATCACGGGACCATCCTGATCGACGGACTCGACCCGATGGACAATCCGCGAGCGGTGCGATCCGTACTCGGATGGATGCCAGACGTTCTGGGCTCGTGGGCGGCATTGAGTGTGCGGGCGACTTTGGAACTGACGGGTCGCCTCTACGGCATGAGGCCGGATGCCGCATCAGCTCGCGCCCACGAGCTCATCGCGCTCGTCGATCTCGTTGAGTTCGCTGAGCGCCCGACCCGGGTGCTCAGCCGCGGCCAGAAACAACGGCTGAGCTTGGCCCGCTCTCTTGTGCATGATCCGAGAGTGCTGCTGCTTGACGAGCCAGCTTCCGGGCTCGACCCGCGCGCACGTGTCGCGCTCCGCGAGTTGCTGCGGCGGCTCGCGGGAGAAGGACGCACGATCCTGATCGCCAGTCACGTGCTCGCCGAGCTCGAGGAGGTGGCCGATGACGCCGTCTTCCTCCGGCACGGCGCGACCGTTGACGGCGAGCGGCTAACCGCGGTCCAGGCGAAACCGAGAAACTGGCGCATCCGAACGCTCGATCCGAGTCTCCTCGATTCCGCGCTCGCGAGCGCGGCGATGACCTCCGAACCGACCGCGGATCCCGCCGAGACCCTGGTTGCTCTCGCCGGCGAGGCCGATGCGGCCGCACTGCTCGCGCGGCTGGTGGCGGCGAAGGTCCCGATCAGCGCATTCGGGCCATCGATCGGCGACCTTGAACAGACTTTCCTTGACCTCGACTCGGACGGTGAGCGATGAACGGGTTCTGGCACGGTCTTTGGCTGATCGCCTCAATCGAACTGCGCCAGCGCGTCCGCGGGGTCGCGTGGTACGTGCTGCTTGGGGTTTTCGTACTCCTGCTCCTCATCGTCACCGTGCTGCTCGGGGTCACGTTCAACGTGACTACCTCCGCCGCCGGCGCCTCCGGTATCGGGGCAGGCATCTTCTCCACGATCATCTACTTCGTACTCCTGCTGGGCACGCTTGTCGCGCCAGCGGTGAGCGGCAACGCGATCAACGGCGACCGGGAATCGGGCACGCTCGCCACCACTCAGGTCACGCTTGTCACGACCGCCCAGCTCGTGCTCGGCAAGTTCTTCGCCGCATGGCTGACCGCCCTCGCCTTCCTCGCGGTTTCTCTGCCGTTCCTGGTGGTCGCCCAGGTACTTGGCGGCGTGCAAGGTTCCACGATCGGCGTTTCGACCGCGGTGCTTGCGGTCGAGCTCGGCGTGGTCTCGGCGATCGGCGTCGGACTGTCCGGGATCATCCGGCGTCCGCTGTTCTCTGTGGTGGTGACCTATCTGGTCGTAGCGGCACTCAGCCTGGGCACGCTCATCGGCTTCTGCTTGGGCAGCATTGTGCTCGAGAGGCAGGTGACCGTCCACTCCGCATACAACGACGGAGCCGGCACCTGCCTGGTGCAGCCGGATTACACGGTTCCGATCCCAGCGTTCAATGAGGTCTGGTGGATGCTCGCCGCCAACCCGTACGTCGTGCTCGCGGATGCCGTGCCCATCCACTTCGTGAATGGCGGTTACCCGGACGACCTGTTCGGGTACATCAAACTCGGCGTACGGAGCGCACAGCTCGCGCCGGTGTTACCAACTTCCTCCTCCGACTGCACCGGCCAAGGCACCACCTCCCCGCAGCCCGCACCCCGCAAGATCATCGACAGCACGGTGCCCAGCTGGTTCGTGGGCCTGTTGCTCCAGCTCGCTTTGGCCGTCGCAGCGCTGGCGTTCGCGGTCAGGCTGACGCGCGCTCCGGCTCGACGCCTCGCGCCCGGGAGCCGAATCGCCTGAGCTTGCGAATGCTGTTAGCGGCCTCCCGCCGACTCGGCTGCGCGCACCTCCGCGTCGAGGTCACGCAGGGCCGCGCGCAGCGACCGTTCGGCGTCGAATCCGGCGGCCTGGGCGGCCGCGGCCATCGCCAGCAACTGCTCGCCTAACGCCTGCTCGGTCGCCGGGATCACCGCGGGGGCGCGCTCAACCCCCACCTTCGCAGCGCGCCCCAGCACCTTGTCGGCGAGGGCGAGGCTCGGCATCCCCTGCGGGATCCCCTCGAGCACGCTGGTGCGGTGCGCCTTCTCGACCGACTTGACCTGCTCCCAAGTGGCCACGACATCCGCCGAGGTCTCGACCTTGACGTCGCCGAAGACGTGCGGGTGCCGGGTGACCATCTTCTCGGCCATCTGCGCCGCGACATCCTCAAGCGTGAACCAGCCCGCCTCCGCGGCGATGTCGGCGTGGAAGATCACCTGGTACAGCACGTCGCCGAGCTCCTCGAGCAGCTCCTCGCGGTCGCCGACCTCGATGGCGTCCACGAGTTCGAAGGTCTCCTCGATCAGATACTGCACGAGCGAAGCGTGGGTCTGCTCGCGATCCCAGACGCAACCACCGGGGGCGCGCAGCTTCTCCAGCACCGCGATCAGTTCATCGAGCTCGGGATGCGGCGTGGTCGGCACGAGCGGCTGTTCGGCGGGCGGCGTCATGCCCCCATCCTGCCGCGGTCAGCTCGCGACGGCAGGATCGGATTCGGCGTCAGCGGGTGTCGCTGACGCCGCGGGAGCGGGTGTCGCCACCGGCGTCTGCGGCATGGCCGCGACCGCGGCGACGATCAGCGCGGCCGTGATGGCGATCCCGATGAATACTCCCGTGGACGCGAGGGCCACCGTATTCGGGTCGTGCTCGTTGCCGCCGTGGCTCGCAATGATCCCGTTCGCGACCGCACCGAGGATCGCGGCACCCACCGCGCTGCCGATGGAGCGGGCGAACATGTTGGCGCCGGTGACGACGCCGCGCTCGCCCCAGCCGACGCTCGACTGCGCCGCGATCAGGGTCGGGACGTTCGACCAGCCGAACCCGAATCCAGTGACGAAACAGGCAACGGCGACAATCACAATCGACGGCTGCATTCCGAACAGAGCGAGCGTGAGGGTGCCGGCCACCACAATGAGGCTGCCGATCAGCGCGGTGGTGCGGAATCCGAATCGGAGATAGAGACGACCCGCTAGTGTCGCCGAGACGGGCCAGCCGATGGTGAGCGCGGCGAGCGCGAGGCCCGCTTCGAGCGGCGGGACTCCGAGCGATCCTTCTAGGTAGGTGGGCACGAACGAGCTCAAGCCGATGAGCCCGGCGCCGACGAAGAAGGCGACGAGAGAAGTGGTAAGCAGCAGGCGACGGCTGAACACCCAGAGTGGCAGCACGGGCTCGGCGACGCGCTTCTGGACCACGATGAATCCGGCCAGCAGCACGGCGCCCACCGCGAACACCGCGATGCTGATGGGCGAGTTCCAGGCCCACGCTTCGCCGCCCTCGAGAACACCGAGCACGATCAGCGCCGTCGAGCCGGCGAGCAAGGAGGCCCCAAGGAAGTCGATCGAGTGCGGGCGCCGCTCCACCTTCTCGTGGAATCCGCGCATCAGCAGCACGACTGCGACGATGCAGACCGGGATGTTGACGAAGAAGATCAGGCGCCACGAGCCGAACTGCGAGAACACGCCGCCAAGCGTCGGGCCGATCACCGAGGAGACCGCCCAAACCCCCGCGACGTAGCCCTGCACGCGGGCGCGCTCCGCCACTGTGTAGATGTCGCCGATAATCGTGATCGACATCGGCTGCACCGCACCGGCGCCGAGACCCTGCACGGCGCGAAAGGCGATCAGCGCAGGCATGCTCCAGGCGAAACCGCAGAGGATCGAGCCGAGCAGGAAGAGCGCGATCCCGATCAGGATGATCGGCTTGCGGCCCACCATGTCGGCGAGCTTGGAGTAGATCGGAACGCTCACTGCCTGCGCGAGCAGGTAGATCGAGAACAACCAGGGAAAGGCCGAAAAGCCGCCGATGTCCTTCACGACCGAGGGCACCGCGGTCGCCAGAATGGTGGCGTCGATGGCCACCAGGGCCGTGCTCACCATGATGGCGAGCAGCACGGGCCCGCGTTCGGATCGGAGGCCTACGCTATTTGTCACTTTGACTGTAAGACGGTGGCGTCGCGCAACATTCCGTCAGCGGCGAGAATGGGCGAGTGCAACTCGCCCTCATCGCCCTCCTGCTGGTGGTGCTCTGGCTGCTTGCCTGGCGCGCGATCACGCGTCAGCGCGGTCCGTACCGGCGCTTCAAGAAGCTGACCTCGACGCGATCGCGGCAGCGGGTCTACGCCCGCTGGCTGCTCGAATCCGTGCTGGTGATGGGCGGACTGACGTGCGCCGTGTTGCTCGCGGCCTGGGCGTACGTCCCGCTCGTGCTGCGCGGAACACAGGACTGGACACCCGTCGTGGCGCTGCGCGGATTCCTCGGGACGGCGCCGGGTGTCGTCGTCTCCATC
>JAYWDH010000063.1:0-6239 GCA_043779945.1 Microbacteriaceae bacterium | reverse complement strand
GATCGTTCATCCCCTCGATCTCGACGCTGACATGGTGCGCGGCATACCGGGTCGTGATCGCGTCGAGAGCAGCGACGGTCGAGGCATCCCAAATGTGCGAGCGCGAGAGGTCGATCACCACGAGGGGAGGGTCCTCCCCATACGAGAACTGGGTGGTCAAGTCGTTGCTGGAGGCAAAGAACAGCTCACCGTTGACCACGTACCGGGCGACTCCGGCATCGACGTCGACGGTGCGGGTGACGGTGGCGAAGTGGGCGACCCGGCGAGCGAAGATCACCATGGCGATGAGCACGCCGACGCCGACGCCGATCGCCAGGTTGTTCGTCGAGACCACGACTACGACGGTGCCGATCATGACGAGGGACTCCCCGAACGGCATGCGACGAAGCGTCGTCGGACGGATGCTGTGCCAGTCGAAGGTGCCGACCGACACCATCACCATGACCGCGACCAGCGCGGCCATCGGGATCAGCGCGACGACGTCGCCGAGCGCCACCACCAGGATCAGTAGGAACACCCCCGCCAGAAAGGTCGAGATGCGGGTACGCGCCCCGCCGGCCTTGACGTTGATCATCGTCTGCCCGATCATCGCGCAGCCACCCATGCCGCCGAAGATGCCGGTCACGACGTTGGCGACGCCCTGGCCGATGGCCTCCCGCCTCTTGGAGGAACCGGTCTCGGTGATGTCATCGACGAGGCGCGCCGTCAGGAGCGACTCCAGCAGGCCGACCGCGGTGATGGCCAGCGCGAAAGGCGCGATGATCTGCAGCGCCTCGAAGGTGAAGGGAATCGCCGGGATGCCCGGCATGGGCAGGCTCTTCGGGAGCGCTCCTTCGTCGCCGACGACGGGAACCGAGATGCCCGCCACTATCACGACCGCCATGATCAGCGCGATCGCGATCAGCGGCGAGGGCACCGCCGTGGTCAACCGTGGGAACAACACGATGACAGCGATTCCCGCCGCGACCAACGGGTACACCGCCCACGGCACTCCGATCAGCTGCGGGAGCTGGGCGAGGAAGATCAGGACAGCCAGAGAGTTCACGAAGCCCACCATCACGCTGCGCGGGATGAACCGCATCACGCGGGCGACGCCGAGCGCGCCGAGCAACACTTGCAGCAGGCCCCCCAGAATGACCGCAGCCACGAGGTAGCCGATCCCGTGCTCCTTCGACAACGGCGCCACAACGAGGGCGACCGCGCCAGTTGCGGCAGAAATCATCGCGGGTCGACCGCCGACGATCGCGATCGCGACCGCCATGGTGAAGCTGGCGAACAGGCCGACCCGCGGGTCGACGTGGGCGATGATCGAGAACGAGATCGCCTCGGGGATGAGCGCGATCGCGACGACGAGTCCGGCGATCGCTTCTCGGCTCAGCCGGCGAGGCGAGCGCAGCGCCGCGAGCACGGAAATCTGCTGTGCCATGGGGTCCTTTGTTCGTCGGGTGTGATCCGACGCGCCGTTACGCCACCGGGCAAGGGTACCGGCGCCGCCAGGACTCGGGTCGCACCGCGATCCCGCCGTTAGACTCGGGGACCGTGACTCGCACCCTCGTCAAAAACCTCGCCACCGCTCCTGATGGTCCCGTCTCGGTGTCCGGCTGGGTCGACACGGTGCGCGATCAGAAGAAAGTGCAGTTCGTTGTGTTGCGGGACGAGTCGGGCGCGGTGCAGCTCGTGCACCCCAGGACCGACACCGACGAAGACTCCGAGCCGGATGCGGTAGCCAGCACCATCTCTGCCCTCACGACCGGCACCTTCCTCACGGTGACGGGCGAATTGAAGCACGACGAGCGGGTCAAGCTCGGCGGTCTTGAGGTCAAGGTCGGCGACATCGAGGTGGCCGCGACCGCGCTGGACATGCCGATCGCCGAGGACTCGAGCGTCGATAAGCGACTCGACTGGCGCTTCCTCGATCTGCGACGCCCCGAGCAGAACCTGGTGTTCCGTGTACAGACCACCTTCCTGCACGCCTTGCGGAGCTGGTGGGTAGAACACGACTACATCGAGATTCACACGCCGAAGCTGATGGCGTCTGCGTCGGAGTCACGTGCCGAGCTCTTCGAGGTCGGCTACTTCGAGGGCAAGGCCTACTTGGCACAGAGCCCGCAGTTCTTCAAGCAGATGGCGCAGCCGGCCGGTTTCGGCAAGGTCTTCGAGGTGGCGCCCGCCTTCCGTGCCGACCCGTCATTCACCTCGCGGCACGCCACCGAGTTCATCTCGGTCGACGCGGAGATCAGCTGGATCCAGTCGGCCGAGGACGTCATGCAGATGCACGAGCAATTGCTCGTCGCGGGGCTGACCGCCATCAAGGCGAAGCACGGCGCTGAGATCGAGGCCGCGTTCGGCGTCGAGGTGACGGTACCGACGGTGCCGTTCCCGCGCATCCCTCTTGCAGAGGCCAAGGAAATCGTCGCGAAGCGCGGGTACACCGTGCCGCGCGCCGACGACGACATGGACCCCGAGGGCGAGCGTCAGATCGCCTCATACGTGATGGAGGAGTTCGGCCACGAGTTCGTGTTCCTCACGGACTACGCATCGAGCATCCGGCCGTTTTACCACATGCGTCACGCAGACGACGTGACCCTCACGAACAGCTACGACCTCATCTTCAACGGCGTCGAGATCTCGACCGGCGCCCAGCGCGAGCACCGCATCGACATCCTCGTCGAGCAGGCGAAAGACAAGGGCCTCGACCCAGCGGAACTCGAGTTCTACCTCGACTTCTTCCGCTACGGCGTCCCGCCGCACGGCGGCTTCGGGATGGGTCTATCGCGCGTGATCATGCTGCTGCTGCACCAGCCGTCGATCCGCGAGGTGACGTACCTGTTCCGTGGTCCGAACCGGCTGACACCGTAACCTTCTTAGGGGGTTAGCTCAGGTCTTCGACCGTCGCCCCGCTGGCGTTCTTGATGACCGACTCGACCGCGCTCTTGGCTGCGCCCTTGGCCACGTAGTTCTCGCTGACCGCGAGAGTCTGCCCGTTCGACGCGACGATCCGCCAGAAGTACGGCTGGGTGGTGCTCTTGCCCTTGACGATCTGGAACTTCATTGTTGGTCCATCCCTAGCAAATATCGAACGGTGAGGCTTTCGTCAGCCTAAGGCTGAGGGGTCTGGCCGGCCTCCGTCATCTCGTGGTCGAACCGCTCGAGTGCGATGTCCAGTCGGCGGTCACCAAGGCGGCGAGACCGTGGATGCCGAAGGCCTGTCCGCGGTCAGCGCCGCGCGCAGGCGGTCTGCATCCACCTTCCAGATCGCGTGCACCCGGTCGTCGATGAGCACGACCGGGATCTCCTCTACGTAGGCCTCGAACAGCTCCGGTTCGTCGAGGATGGAGCGCTCCTCAAGCGAGACGTCGGGGAAGTCGACGAGCACCGACTCGACGATGGCGTGGGCATCCTCGCAGAGGTGGCAGTCGGGTTTGCCGACGAAGGTGAGGCGGGTCACCGTCCCAGGCTAAGCGCCAGCGCCGGATACCATGAAGTGATGTCCGAGTCGCCAAGCACGCCTGTGGTCCCGGCGCCGAGCGAGCGCCCGATCCTCGCCTTCTTCGACGTAGACAACACGCTGATGCGAGGCACCAGTCTTTTCCAGCTGGGGCGCGAGGCCTGGAAGCAGCGCGTCATTCGCTTTCGCGATGTGGCCCTGTTTGCGTGGCACCAGCGCCGTTTCATCCAGGTTGGCGAGAACGACGAGCACCTCGTTACCGCCCGCGAACGCGCTCTCGGTCTGGTCGGCGGGCACACCCAGGCCGAGATCCTGGGGCTGGCCGAGTCGATCTGGGAAGACAGAATCAAGCCCCGCCTCTACCCGGAAACCGTTGATCTGACGCGGGAGCATCTTGCCAAGGGGCACGAGGTCTGGCTGGTCTCGGCGACCCCGTGGGAGATCGGCGACCTGATCGCTCGACGCCTGGGACTGACCGGCGCGCTTGGCACCCGCGTCGTGGTGGTCGACGGCGTGTACACCGGCGAGCTCATCGGCCACGTACTCCACAACGAGCGCAAGGCACAGGCCGTTCGGCAGCTGGCCGCAGACACCGGGGCCGAGCTCGCCGACAGTTGGGCGTACTCGGACAGCCGCAACGACATACCGCTGCTAGAACTGGTGGGACATCCGGTCGTCGTGAATCCGGACGTCATTCTCGCCCATCACGCGCAGACGCATGGCTGGCCGGTCCTCCGGCTGAGCCCGGCGAGCATCCGGGAGGCGCAGCGTCGGGTGCGTCACGATGCCCGCGCCGTCAAGAAATCGGTCAAGCGCCACGGGTCTTGACGAAGAACGCGCCGGGCTCGGAGGCCCGACGCGTGTCATCCGAAAGGAGCCTACTTTTTGTTGCGACGCTGGTGACGCGTCTTGCGGAGCAGCTTGCGGTGCTTCTTCTTCGCCATGCGCTTGCGGCGCTTCTTGATGACGGAACCCATGTTCACCTCATTCGTGTCGGAGCTGGACCAAACCCTGGCCATGACCCGACCACGGAAAATCTAACCTGCCGAGTGTACCTGACCGGCCGGAGTGTCAGGAAACTGGCGAGGCGGGTCAGCCGACCTGAGAGTCCGGGAGGGCGATGGCGGCCTCGACGGCTGACTCGGGGATCCGGAAGGAGCGCCCGAAGCGAATCGCCGGGAGGTCACCGGAGTGCACGAGGCGATAGACGGTCATGTTCGAGACGCGCATCATCTCGGCCACCTCGGCGACCGTGAGAAAACGCACGTCAGACAGTTCCATCGCCATTCCCGCCCCTGATTCCGCGGGCATCCGATGCCCGTTAGCCGATTGCTCGTTGTCGGCAGTGTGACTCCTGTGACTGGAGTATTCTCGTAACACTAGGGCGCCGCGCGAGTCGCTGTAAAGCACCCGAGTGCGCCGCACCCGTTCGGGTGGAGTCCCGAACCGCTACTCGTTGAACGGAAGCTGCGGGAAACGTTCGGCAACGCGCTTTTGAGCGCTCTGCAGCTTGCTCTGAGCGTCCTGCATCCGTGCCTGCGCTGCCCCGATCGCCGTGCGCGCGTTGTGCGCAGTTTCGGCTGCCCGCCGCCCAACACTGGCCCCGACCTCGGTGCCCGCCCAGGCGACGTAGACGGTGGGCGCCGCACCCCCGGCCGACAAACCGACCGCCGCCGAACCGCTTACCCACGAGCCGCTCACAAAGGGCGCAAGCCAGATCGCCAGTTCGTCCAGCGGGCCGGGGTCGAGGCGGTAGTAGCGGTGCTGGCCCTCTTCGCGCACGGCGACGAGGCCGTGATCGCGCAGCACCTTGAGGTGCTTCGAGACGGTCGGCTGGCTGATTCCGAGCTCGCCAACCAGATCACTCACCGCGATCTCGCCGTTGCCACCGCCAGACTCGGCGCGGTGCAGAAGGTGCAGGAGCAACTCGCGACGGGTGCCGTCGGCAAGCACGTCGAAGATGTTGACCATCGTGCCAGAGTAGTCAGCCGAACTCGCGGTGACCAGGGTGACCGCGCCGGTCAGCCGTTCTTCGGAGCGACAGTCGAACGATCCGTAGGGCCATCGGGCTGAATCTGCGGGCTTTGCTGGTTCTGCGGGCTTTGCTGGTTCTGCTGGTTCTGCCCGAAGCCATTGCCGTTGGTCGCCCCGCTGTGTCTCATGCCACCGCCTCGCGCGCCATTCTCGCGCTGCCCAAACTGCTGCACGTTGCCGGGTCGGCCGTTGTGCGGGCCGATTGCGACTCCGATCGCGACTCCGCCACCGAAGAACAGCGCGGCGATGACGATGCCGGAGACGATGGCCAACGGGAGCGCCGGAACGGTCACAGTCCGCCGTGCGGTCGGAACCGCAGCGCGCGCTGTGGCGACCGGGGCGGGTTCGGCGGCTGGGGTGGCGGCGGGGGTGGGGGTGGGGGCTTCCGCCGCCTCGATGGGTTCAGTTTGCTCTGACATGGGCTTCTCCTCTTGGGGCGGAGCGCCCCGAAGACATCACGGTCCAGGATGCGACTGAACTGCAACCTCAAGAATCCCCAGCGCCGCTCATGGATAAGTTGGGAAAACGCTGGGAGTTCTTGCGATCTGCCACTCGTTACTCGGCGATCTGGAAATCGCTACTGGGCGATCCAGGTCTGGCCGCGTCGGTGCCCGCGGGAGAACCCGCCCGAACGATCAGTTCCCCTCGGATCCTCGTTTTGGCGGAACCGGATGGGCTCGGCACCCCCACGGGCCGGGACGGCCTACTCGCCGCGCGCCATTTCGGCCGAACGTACAAGTGCGGCGGTCGCGGCGCG
>JAYWDH010000062.1:0-16366 GCA_043779945.1 Microbacteriaceae bacterium | reverse complement strand
CAGGGAGTGAGCTTGGTGAGGATGTCGCCGCGATTGGTGCCGCCTGCCTCATCCTCGATCGGGCTCTGACCCCGCACGCTAAGGCCCTCCTCCTCGCCGAGTAGCTGCGGCACCTAGCCGACCCGGAACAGCACGGCGGATGGTGCGTTGGGCAGGGTGATCCGAAGCACTCCGTCGACCCAGCGGATGGTCGCCGCCCCGTCTGACGGGAACAGCACCCGGATAGCCCCCTCTTCGACCCCGGGCAATACCGTGCTGGCCTCGCCCGCCCTCCGCCACACCGAGATGTACCTGTACTGCCCGGCGCTGAGCCCGTGGGCGACCCAGTCGTCATTCCAGCGCGGCAACCCCAACGGCCAGAACGGGAGGGAGCCGGGGATGTCCGCGCGATACGACTTATAAACGCTCACCGCGCCTGCAAGTCGGTCGAGCTGAGTCTCCGAGAGCTTCCAAATACCGCCGCTCAGTTGGGGTCGGCCGAGCATCCCATTGACGATGCTGAGGTCGAACTCGTCGGCGCTGAACTCCGGCTGCGGATAGACCCACATACCGGCCTGCTCCGGCGTGATCGCGGTGGACGCGGCAGCGACAATCGCAACAGAGCGCAGATGGTCGGTCTGGTCACTGACTGAAAGAATTGAGTGCCGCCGCAGCGTCGCACAGTCGGCCCTGCCGCCGCCACTCGCGCACGCCTCGATCACGAGACCCGGATAGCGCTCGAAGAGCACATCAATCCATGCCAAGAACGCGCGGTTATGCTCCAGCAGACCGTTTCCCGCGCTGGTGGCGAACAGATCAGTTCCGATGCCCGCGTTGATGTTGTAATCGAACTTCAGATACCCGAGGCCGTAGTCGGTGATGAGTCGGTGGATGACGGCATCCATTCGCTCCGTGACGACCCGCGAACGAAAGTCGAGCTGATAGCGCCCCGCCGCGTTCACCCGCTTGCCGTTACGCACGAAGAATGCACTGTCGGGCAACTCATCCGCGACAGAACTGTGCACGCCCACCACTTCGGGTTCGATCCAGAGCCCTGGGATCATCCCTGCCGCCCGGATCTCGTCGAAGACGGCGCGCAGCCCGCTCGGGAAACGCGCCGGTGACTCCACCCACTGGCCGACAGTCGACCACCAGCCAGGCTCATCGCTGTACCAGCCCGCATCGACGCAGAAGTACTCGCTGCCCGCGCGGGCCGCGGCCGCGATCACCGGCAGCAGTTTCGCCTCGGTGGGCTCTGCCATGAGTGAGTTCATGTAGTCGTTGAAGACCACCGGGAGGCCAAGGTTGTCAGCGTTTGGCCGCCGGATCGCCCGCCGGTATTGCGTTAGTGGTACGAAAAGATCGACGAGATCGCCGACGACGGCGACCACCGACACGGGAACCGTCTCGAACTCATCGCCGGGCTGGAGAATGATCCGCCACTGGTGCTCCTGGTCGGTGGGGCCGGCAGCGGTCACGTAGATTCCGGTCAGGTGGTCGCCGAGCTCCCAGTGCCACGACCCGTTGTGCTCGATTTGCCAAGCCCAGGCAAGCCCCCGTTTCGAGTCGACAAACGCCCCTATGGGAAGGTACTCCGCCGTCGGATTGCTGCCTATGCTCGTCACCGCGACCCGTTTCTTCGTGGAGTGCACGCCAAGCGGCGAGAACCCGACGTCGATGATTCCCACGTCCGGAAGCCTGTGCTCCGCCCACTGGAACTCGCCGAAGAAGGTGTTGTTCGCGACGGCGACCCGCGTCACGTCAGCCCAGTGAGGCTCACTGAAGTCGGCGAATCCGTTGAACGCGAACGACGACACGTACTCGAGCGTCGCCGGGACTACGCCCTCGTTGCGCACCGTCGTGAGCGAGCGAATGGCGGCGATTCCCGCAAACAGCTCCCAGATCGTGACGACCACGATTGACCGCGACGGGTCGTGCTGAACGAGTTCAAGCGATGAATCCGTGAGGGAGTGGGAGCGGTAGCGAAGGGCGGCAGTACCGCCCAACTGCACGTGCCTGCTGCCCTGCGGCAACTCATCGCCAGCAAACTGCACTTCAACGGGATTCAGCGCGATCGCGATCGGCACGTCGGGCGACAGCCGATCGGTCGGGCCGATCGCGACGATCCGAGCGAACCCCTCATCCGTGATCGCCACCCGCAGCGTGATCCGCTCGTTGGCGAGCTCGACGACATCAGCCACGGCGCGAGGCGACACTGACGGCACCCGACCAGGGGACCGCCCCCGGTCGGATTGGCAAGCCGCTGGCTGATGCTTCGTCCATGAGCAGCGCAAGGTACTGATCGTGACTCGCATCGGCGAGGCCGTAGAACGCCGGGCCGCCGGCCACATACTCGGACATCCGCTGGAGCGTTTCCGCTCCCGCGAGTTCGTCGTCGCTCAGCCGCGCCGGCACGAAGCGGTTCTCCCAGAGCACCTCTGCGCCCAGCAGGATGCGTCGCAGGAAGCTGCCCTCAAGGTCACCGTCCACGCCGGTCGCCTCGCGGTACAGCGACTCGTGCGCCGCGCGAGCCGGACCGACGATTCGACCGACGCGGTCATCCTCCACCTCACCCCTTGTGCCGTAGAAGGCGATGTGGCGGGAGCGGATCGGCGAGAAGTACTGCTCGCCGCTGAAGTCGAAGTAGCCGACGCTGCCGCCGAAGTCGAAGGATGCGACGGTACGCCGTGAATCGTTTTCGACGGCCTCAGCGTTCCAGTCATCCCGGCCGCGGGCCGAGAGCACGATGTCCGGGAACGTCGCCGCCCGAATATCCACCGGCTCGAAGCCCGCACCAATTGCCAGGCGCATGAGGCTGATGCCGTGGTAACCGTGGGCGACCGACACTCTCGCACTGGCTACCTCGCCGATGAGTCCCCCGCGCGCGAGCGCGAGCCTGGCGGCATGATGCGGCTGGAACTGGTACTGCTCCGCGACCTGCAATGGCGCTGATCCCACGCGCGTGAAGAGCTCTACGAGTCCATCGAGATCGGCGGCGGGCGGTGTCTCGACGAGCACCGGCACCCCCGCGTCAACAAGCTGCCGGATGAGTTCGGGCGCGACATCCCGCGGTGCGGCGACGACCACGAAACCATAGGGGCCGGCCGCGAGGAAGTCGGCCATGTGCGTAGTAGCCGGAATCGACCACTCGCGCGTAACCCGCTGCGCTGAAGATTCCGAGCGCACGAGCACCCGAGACACCACGAACCGATCACCGAGTTCAGCTGCGATCCGCAAGAAGAACTCGGCACGCCAACTGGCTCCCACGAGACCGATCGTCATGGGTGATGATTCGGTCATAGCTCGCGGCCGTTCCTGCCGCCGCCGGTTCCGGAATACGGCTGGCCGGGATCCCAGTGCACGTCCCGCTCGGGCTGGGCTGCTCCGAGGGGGAACGTGACGAAACCGCCCACGCGGATCGACTCGTACGCGGCCTCGACGATCTGAAGCGCCTGCAACGAGGTCTCCGGGATCAGGTAGTCGCGAGACGCTGTCACCACCTGGTCTGCCAGGAACTCGAGGTGCCGCTGGTGGCCGCTGACCGCGAAAGGCTCCACCTCGACGAGCTCGCGATCGTGGCCGTCGGCCACGAGGAGATAGCGCGGTTCGAATGCGCCGAACTCTATGTAGCCGCGATCCCCCACAATCCTCATGAGGCAGGGAGTGTCGTCACGCCAGACCGGCACGTGGTCGCCGGTGTTGAGAAGAACCCGCACGCCACTCGCCGTGCGTGCCATCGTGATCGCCTCGGTCTCCACCTGCATCCCATCACGATAGGTTCTCGTCGACCGGTCCGCGGCAGCGAGTACGAGTTCGATCGGAGACGGTTCCACCAGGGCGCCGAAGAACTGGAGCCAATGGATGCCAGCGTTGATGATGTCCCAGCCAGTGCACTCCATCTCGACGACCCGCAGAGAGCCGATATCGCCACCGCGCACGCGCGCGATGATCTCCAAGGCGGCACTTTGCGCCATCAGCCCGTGCGGGACGACGAGCGGGAGGTCATGCGACTTCAGGAGCTGGATGATCTCCGCACCCGCGTCAGCTGTCTCGCCGAGTGGCTTCTCCACAAGCATCCCGCGCAAGCCAGGGAGGGCGACAGCAGCCTTGGTCATCTCCAGGTGCGAGGGCGCATAGGTCGAGACGCACACAACGTCAGAGGGAACCGCCCGGAACATCTCCTGATAGCTCGCGAACGTCGGCACTGCTCCACCGGTCCGCTCGCTCACCCTGGCCCGGGAAGCCTCGCTCACGTCGGCAACACCGACGAGGTCGTAGCGATCGGACGCGATGAGCGCGTCGATGCTCAGCGTTCCCCCGGCGCCAGCACCAATCACGGTGGCCGTCAGGCGGCTCACTTGGCGGCCCGCGAGAATCGCAAAGTGACGAGTTGGAAGGGACGCATCGACACGGCCACTGTTGAGTCGGTGCTCGACACGATGGCGCACCGGTCAAGCGTGCGTTCAAGGAGATCTGTTTCGACGACGGCGTTCCAGCCGAAAGCTGCCGAAAGCGTCCCTGTTGAGCGCGCACCGTGTGCCTCGTACAGGCGCACGATCACGTCACCGGATCTATCCTCGGCGAGCTTGACAGCCTCGACGACGATGGCCGGATTGCTGATCGAGATGAGCGGATCGGGCGCCGCGGCACCCAGGGTGGTACGAACAGGAAGGTTCAGTCGGTACCCCTCCTGAACGGCCTCGGGGATCCCGGCGCCGGCGCGAACCGACACAAAATATTCGTGAATCCCCTGGTCGGACTGGGGATCGGGATAGAGGGGCGCCCTCAACAGCGACAGGCGGACGACGGTCGCCGCCTTGCCGCCGACAGGGTGTCCGCGACGGATGTCGTGGCCGTAGCTCGCGTCGTTGGCGACCGAGACGCCGTATCCGGGCTCACCGACTTGCACCCAACGGTGTGCAACGGTCTCGAACCGGGCGGAGTCCCACGAGGTGTTTGCGTGAGTGGGACGGTAAAGGTGACCGAACTGGATCTCCGACGCCGCACGTTCTGCGTGAATGTCGAACGGGAACGACAACTTGAGCAGCTTCTCCCGCTCGTGCCAATCGACGGTGGTCGTGATGTCGACCGACGCCCTCGCGGAGTTGAGCGTGATGAGCTGCACGACCCGCGAAGCACCGAACTCCCGCTCGACGCGAACCGCCGCACCGTCGACGGTGACGCCCACAGCATCGAGCAGGTCAACACCGTCCTGCTTGTAGCTCTCGTCAATGTCCCAGGCGTCCCACTGGTTGGGGAGGTCGCGGAATAGCTGCAGCACGTTGGCCGCGGCACCGGCGGGAACGAGCTCGCGCCCTGCGACTGTATCGAACAGGGAGACGATCACGCCGCGGTGGTCAATACGCACGCGCACGAGACCGTTGTCGAGCAGGATGTCGTTGCCGTCTTTGACCACGGAGGGACCGGCCGGGTGCGTCACGGGGCCAGCTCCCAGGGCAGGGACACCATCGACGGCATAGGGACCCGCGTTGAATGCCAGGGGCAGCTCGCCCTCCCCAGCGAGCGACGCGATCGAGTTGCTGATCTGCTCATTCAATGAGCGCGCCACCTCGAGGTAGTTGCGCTCGGCTTCCTGGTGTACCCAGGCAATCGACGAACCGGGAAGGATGTCGTGAAACTGCTGGAGCAGCACCGTGCGCCACGCGGTATCGAGCACCTCGTATGGATAATCGTCACCGCGCAGCACGGATGCAGTTGTCGCCCACAATTCCGCCTCACGCAGCAGGTGCTCGCTTTTGCGATTGCCGCGCTTGGTGTTGGACTGCGAGGTGTATGTTCCGCGGTGCAGTTCGAGGTAAAGCTCTCCTGTCCAGACCGGGGGTGCCGGGTACTCACCCTCTGCGGTCTCAAAAAACTGGCGTGGACTCGACAGCGTCACCTGTGGCGAGCCTTCGAGATTTTTCGTTCGGGCGGCCGCGGCAAGCATCTCGCGGGTGGGTCCACCGCCACCATCGCCCCAGCCAAACGGCACGAGGGAAGTCCTCCCCAGACCCTTCTCCGCATACTGCGCCTGCGCCAGCGCCAGCTCTTTGGCAGAAAGGTTCGAGTTGTATGTGTCGACAGGCGGGAAATGGGTAAAGACTTGAGTGCCATCGATGCCCTCCCAGAGAAAGGTGTGGTGAGGCATCCTGTTGGTCTCGTTCCACGAGATCTTTTGGGTGAGGAACCATTTCGAGCCCGCCGCGACGACAATCTGCGGCAGTGCCGCCGAGTAGCCGAACGAGTCGGGTAGCCACACCTCGAGCGGCTCGACGCCGAGTTCTTCCATGAAGAATCTTTTGCCGTAGACAAACTGGCGGACGAGCGCTTCGCCACCGGGCATGTTGGTGTCAGATTCGACCCACATGCCCCCCACCGGCACAAACCGGCCGGCCGCTACCTGCTTCTTCACCCGCTCGAACAGGGTCGGATAGTGCTGCTTGAGCCAGTAGTACTGTTGGGCGGACGACGCCGCGAAGACGAAATCCGGATCCTCATCCATGAGCCCCAGCACGTTGGAGAACGTCCTGGCCACCTTGCGTACGGTCTCGCGGGTGGGCCACAGCCAGGCGGAGTCGATATGCGCGTGGCCCACTGCGGCAAGTTGATGGGCACTCGCGTAGGCCGGTTGAGCAAGAACCTCGGCGAGGGCTGCGCGACCCGCGGCCGCTGTCCCGGGGATATCGGCCGGGTCGACAGCGTCGATCATGCGGTCAAGTGCGTACATGATGTCGGCACGACGGGGCAAGGCCGTCGGCAGGGCGCGCATGAGTCCATCGAGAGTCCAGGCGTCCTGGAGCAGTTCCCAGACCGCGACATCGAGTAGGGCGAACTCGAGGCGGCGCAGCCGGTACAGCGGGTCCGTTCCCGCGGTGGCTTTATCGCCCCATTGGGTCGGAACGAAGGTGAAGTCGACCGCGATGTTTGGGTTGGCCGCCGCCTCGATGAAGATATCGACAGCCGAGCCCGCCGCTCCCACCGGCAGGTAGTTGTTCAGTGGCTCGAGAGCCTTAATGATTTCGCCACTGACCGAGTACGCGAGCCCCTCGGCCTGGAAGCCAGGCGCCGCCGGGCTAAAGCTGAGGTCGACGACGAGTTCGGGCCGGGTACCTGGCTGGGTCCAGCCCTCGGGCACAGTACCGGTGACGCGGAACCAGGTTGTGCCCCATGGTGCGCCCCACTCGTCCCCCACCGCAAAGGAACGGTAGCTCGCCGCGTGTGCGTCGGCGAACGGTACCGGCTCATCCGCGACGTCCCAGGCCGCGATGTCCACCGAGGCGGTTTCGCGATAGAGCGCTGGCGCGATTCGCTCGCGAACGAACCGTTCGATCCTGGCTTCGATGAGAGCTGACTTGTCATGCATGGGGAGTCCTTTTTTCAAGCCAGAGTGCCGACCGATGTGCGGGAAGGGAGTGAAATGCGCTTCCGAGCGCTGTCACCCCTTCACCGCGCCGGAGAGAGCGAAGGATCCGCCGATGCCGCGCGAGACGATGACGTAGAGAACGATCACAGGAATGGAGTAGAGCACCGAGAAGGCGGCGAGCTGCCCGTATGCGATCGCCCCGTACTGTCCGAAGAAGCTGTAGATGGACACCGCGGCTGGCTGCTTGCTGGGCGAGAGCAACAGAATAAACGGCACGAAGAAGTTGCCCCATGCCTGCAGAAACACGAAGATCGCGACCACCGCGATCCCGGGACGCATGAGCGGGATCACGATGGCCTGCAGGGCGCGCATCGACGAAGCTCCGTCCATCCACGCCGCTTCCTCCAGGCTGATCGGCACAGAATCCATGAAGTTCTTTGTCATCCAGATCGCCATCGGCAGTGATGATGCCGCCAGGAAGAAGATCGTTCCGGGCAGCGAGTCCAGCAGATTCAGCTGCACGAACAAGCTGTAGACCGGCACCATAATCGCGGTGATGGGAAGACAAGTTCCGAAGAGCACCCCGTACATGAACGGTTTGTTGAATCGGGACTGGTATCGCGACAGCGGATAGGCGGCCAACAGCGCGGCCACCACTGTCACGAGCGCTGCACCGGTTGACAGCAGGAGGCTGTTCAACAGCGGAATGAAGGTCAGCTCCGGAGTGAGGACAGCGCTGTAGTTGTCGAGCGAGAAACTCCCTGGCACCTGCGTCTGGTAGGTGGCCTTGGTGTCGAACGAACCGAGTATGAGCCAGCTCAACGGCAGGAGGAAGCAGGCTCCCACGATCACCAGCACGATGTTGGCGAGGAATCTGCTGACCGACTTCCGCGGCGAGGCCATGGTGATGGGTGGGCTCTTCTTGGCCAGCTCAGGGAGTGCCGCGGTACCTGCCGGCAGGGTCGTCGTCACGCGATCAGTCCTTTTCCGGCCGAAGGGCGCGGATGTAGAAAATGGAGAAGATGGCCCCGACGATCAACATCACTGTCGCGATCGCCGTGCCGTAGCCGATCTCACTGAACTTAAACGCCTCTTTGTAGGCGAAAATTGGCAGCGTCGTCGACAGGTTGCCAGGACCGCCAGATGTCATCACGTAAATAAGCGTGAACACCGAAAGGGTCGAGAGGGTGATCAGCATGAGCGTGGTGTTGATGGTCTGCTTGATCATCGGAATCGTGACGAACCACAGGCGCTTCAGGCCTCCTGCGCCGTCGATTTGAGCTGCTTCCGTGATCTCCGGGGGTACATCGTTGAGCGCCGCCTGGTAGATCATCATCGAAAAGGCCGTGCCCCGCCAAATGTTCGCCAGGCAGATAGCGACCATGGGATAGCTATAGAGCCAGTTGATGGCGGGGATTCCGATGCCCGCCAGGAGCTGGTTGAGCGTGCCATCCTTGCTGAAGTACGCATAGCTCACGAACGCGGCAACGATCTCCGGAAGAACCCAGGCGGTCACCACGATTGTTCCGACCACGGCACCGAGTGCCTTGCTCGCCTTCTGCATAACCAGGGCGAGGCCTAGGCCGAGGATTGTCTGGCTGATCACGGCAGACCCGAGAACAAAGACAACGGTGAGCCCGACCGAAATCGGAAAGACCGGATCACCGAACAGTTTCTGGTAGTTCGCGATCCCGATGAAGTCGACGTTGTTGGCGTGCGGGCCGGTCAACGCCGCGTTGGTGAAGGACCCGTAGAACGACCAGATGATCGGTCCGAGAAGGAATATCGCCATCAACACGATGGCGGGTGCCAGAGGGATCATTCTCACGATCCGGCTTCTTTGGGCCCGGAGGGGGCGAGAGCCGTTCGGCTCCTTCCCCCCCCGGTCCGATGCCATCGAGAGAGTGGACACGCTTTCTGAAGTCATGGACGTTCCCGTTTCCTCGTCATTGTGTGTCCTACCTTGTCGTCTGGCGCTTGAAACGTATTACTTCTTCGTGACCTTATCTGCGCCCACGATGCCCGTGACGGCCGCGTCATACGCTGCTGCGGCGTCCTTGGGACTCGCCTGTCCGGTGATGACCGCCTCAGTCGCCTTCTGCACCTCGGTGGAGATCTGCGCGTAGTCGCCCGTCGCGGGGCGGAAGTGCGTGACCGTTACAGCGTCGGTCACGGCCTGAACGAACGGGTTGGCGGCCGCGTACGACGGGTCGGCGGCAACATCTTTGCGCACCGCGATTTGTGCGTTTGCGTTGTCGTAGGAGAGGGCGTTTTTGAAGTTGAGCGCCGTCGTCATGAAGTCGAACGCGAGCTGCGAGTTCTTCGACTTGGCACCCACTGCGAGTGTCCATCCACCGGACATGCTGACTCCGCCTGGAGCCTGACCCTTCTGGGTCGGGAACAGCGTTGTGCCCATTACGGTCGCGTAGTTGGGCCACGCATAGGAACCACCTTTCACCCAGAAGGAGGGGGTGTAAGAGCCTTCAACGGTCGCACCGAGCTTGTCCTGAGGGAAACGCTCACCGAACACGCTCTTCCACACGTTGGCGTCGAGCGCCTCGGCCGGGGTGACGGCGAGGCCTTCTCCGTACAGCGTCTTCATGAAGTTGAGCGAGTCGACAAATCCCTGGGATCCGACAACCCACTTCTTGGACGCGCTGTCGTACAGCGAGTTCGCTCCCAGGTCGGTACCGTAAAGCAGCTCGTAGAAGCCCTGCATGACCGTGCCTTCACCTGTGCCGGTTCCGGCGTAAAGGTTGAAGGGGACGACGCCGGGCTCCGCTGCCTTGATCTTGCGAGCGGCAGCGAGAATCTCGTCCCAGGTCTTCGGCTGCCAGGGAGTCGAGATCCCGGCGGCCTTGAGCACGTTTTTGTTGTACCAAATGACGCGTGTGTCGGTCCCGAGCGAGACGGAATAGATGCTGCCGTCGTCTCCAGCGCCAGCGAGCTTGGCCCCGGCGTTGAACTGTGACCAGTCTTTCCACTTGGCGAGGTAGTCGTCGAGCTTCAACAGGTAGCCCGCGGCAGCGTCTGATCGAACATTCGCCGTGTCTTCGTAGAACACATCAGGCGCGGTCTCGGCCGACCGTTGCGACAGCGCGAGTTTGGTCTTGTAGTCATTGTCGTCGGCGGCCACGGGCTGCAGTTTGACGGTGACACCCGGGTGTGACTTCTCGAACTCCGCCTTCGCGCTCGCGAAGAGCGTGTCCAGCGCGGTGAAAGAATCTGTCTTCTCGTAGACGATCTTGATCGTCTTGTCAGCAGACGGAGTCGCCGCCGAACAAGCGCTAAGTCCGAGTGCGGCGATGGCCGCCAGAGAAATCGCGATCCCAATTCTCTTGTGCATGGTGCTCCTTTGCTCCACTGGAGGTACTTCAGGGTGAGTGCTGTGCTACGCGCCAACTATCGGCTGACGACGTTGGCACGATAGTACATCGAATGGATTTATTCCACAAGCGCGAGGTGCCCGCAGCATAGGGGTGCCCCTGGTCCCCTGTTCGCGCCACAAATCCGGGCGAAAGTACGGCCCCCGAACGCACACGTTTCACCGCGAAGTCAGCCCCGGCGCCGCACTCGCTTTGCCGAGGTCAGTTCCGCCGGTCGACTCGAGACGACCGTTAGCCACCTCGATATCGATCGCCTGCACAAGAAGAAATCAGTCAGGCATCATCTGGCCGTTGTTCGATGAGCCCTCACCAGGAAAATGGTCTGAGGGCGGAATGGTCTGTGCACCCCTCGAAGACATGGCAAGATCGACATGTTTCTCCCCGATTCCCCCGACGAGCGGAGCTCTCGTGACGAGTGACGTCGGTACAGAGGTCAGAACGGGCAATGGCGTCGGATCGCGGCTGCTTAACCTGAGCATTCGCGGTCGGGCCGTCCCGGTGACCGTCGTCCTGCTGGGCGGCTACTCGCTCGCGCGGCTACTGACGACCGGGTTCCTGGTTCTCGCCTGGTGGGCATCGCCGAACGGTCCATGGTCGATGGGATACTTCCGCGGCGGTGCGGACTTCCTGAGCTTCCTCGCCTCGTGGGACACCCGCTGGTACGGGCAGGTCGCGCTGCACGGCTACCCCACGACGTTGCCGACGGATGCCGTGGGCAACGTCACCTACAACACGTGGGCCTTCCTCCCGGTGTTCCCGGCGATCTCACGGGGCGTCATGGCTGTCAGCGGTCTGCCGTTCGGGGCGGCCGGGATCGTGGTCGCCGTGCTGTTCGGCGCCGCAGCGACTCTCACGCTGCATCGCGTGCTGCTGGAGCGCTTCGGGCGGACCCAGGCGCTGTGGGGCGCGCTGTTCTTCGCGTTCGGACCGCTCTCCTTTCTGCTGCAGGTTGCGTACGCCGAAAGCACCTTCCTGTTCTTCCTGTTCCTCGCCCTCTGGTTCATGCAGCGACGCCGGTACCTCGCGATGATCCCGTTCGCGGTGGTCGCGTCGTTCGTGCACCCTGGGGCCCTCGCGCTGGCGGCGGCCATCGCGGTGCAGGGGCTGCATCGGCTGTGGCGACGGCATCCGATCGCGCATCGAGAATGGATCACGGGCGTCACCACCATCCTTGCGATCGTCGCTGCTACCCTGCTGTGGCCGGTGCTCGCCTCGGTGATGAGCGGACATCCGAGCGCGTATTTCGATACCGAACTCGCCTGGTGGCGCGCATACTTCGGACCGGTGATCTTCGTGCCGTTCAGCCCGTTCTTCCTGCTTTTCGGGCATCTCGCTGGCATCTGGGGCGTCGTCGGCGTCGTGGCTCTTGGCGCGGCGGTGCTGTTCTGGCTGACTCGCCGCTCGATGCGGGTCTACGGTGCCGACCTCTGGACGTTCGTGACCAGCTACATCGCCTACCTGTTCGCGGTCTTCCTGCCGACCCAGAGCTTGCTGCGCATGCTGCTGCCGCTCTCACCGCTCCTTGGCCACCCCACGCTGTCGAGCACTCCTGCTCGCCGCGTGGCCACGCTGACCGTGAGCATCGCCCTCCAGCCGGTAGCGATCTTCCTGCTCTGGGTGATCTACCCGCCGTGACCACCGGCGCGTCGTGCGCGCGGCCCGCAAGGTGGTCTATTCGAGGAACACCACGGTCGAGTGCGTTTTCGACCAGGATGCGGCATCCGGAATAGGCTCGACCCCATGCCAGAACCAAGTGAATCCCGCGTCGGTGTCTACATCGACTTCGACAATGTGGTGATTTCGCGCTACGACCAGCTGTTCGGCCGCGGCGACTTCATGCGCGACCGGGCCCGCATCGCCGGCACGGATGCCATCGCTGAGCGTCTCGAGGCCGCCAAGGTCGACATCGGCGCGATCCTCGACTACGCGAGCTCCTTCGGCACGATCGCTGTCAGCCGGGCGTACGCCGACTGGTCGGCTCCGGCAAACTCGAACTACCAGCGTCAACTGATCAACCGCGCCGTAGATCTCGCCCAACTCTTCCAGGTCACCTCCGGCGGCAAGAACGGGGCCGACATCCGTCTGGCCGTGGACGTCGTCGAAGAGCTGTACCGCCTGCCCGACCTCACCCACGTGATCATCGTCGCCGGCGACTCTGACTACATCGCCCTCGCCCAAAGCGCCAAGCGGCTCGGTCGCACAGTGATCGGCATCGGCGTGGCCGGCGCCACCAGCCGCGCGCTGATGGCGGCGTGCGATGAGTTCACCGACTACGACGAGTTGCCCGGCGTCATTCCGTTCGTGAAGCCGGTGGTGGTGCCTGTTGCCGCAGGAGCGAAGACAGGGGCGACTGCTGCCACTGCCACCACCGCCAGCGCGACCTCTCCACGCCGCGCGAGCCGCAGCGGCACGAAGACCGAGCCACCGAAAGCCGAGACAGCTGAGCCCGTCGAGGCGACTGAGCCCGTCGAGGCAGATCCGCACCTCACTCAGGAGGCCGCAACCGGCCTGCTGGTGCGCGCGCTTCGGATCGTCGAAAACCGCGGCGACGAGGACTGGGCGGGTAACTCGCAGGTGAAGAACCAGATGCTGCGCATGGACTCCTCCTTCAAGGAGAAGTCGCTCGGCTACAAGTCGTTCACCGCCTTCGTCGACTCCCGCTCGCCCCAGGTCGAGGTGAAAGAAGACGCTCCCACGAACCAGCCGCGGCTGCGGCTGCGGGGGGCGGCTGGCGGCGACGAGTAGCGAGAGCTAAGACTCCAACGACGCCGCCTGCGCCTCAAGCGCGTTCCAGAGTTTCGTGCACTGCGCCGGGTCGAGCGCTTGCGCTGCGAGGCCCTTGTCGCGGCCAGTGCCGTCGACGTAGCTGCCGTTCGGGGCATCCAGTTCACCGCTAAGCAGGCCGATCAACTGGGCGGCGCCCTCCGCCGGTGTGCGCAGCACGCGGGCGAAGATCCCGGCAACCGGGCTCTCGTTCAGTCCCGCGAAACCGGTGGCGACCCCTCCGGGATGAAACGAGTTCACGTGCAGCGTCGGTTCCCGGCGCGCGAGCTCGCGCGCGATCATCGCGTCTGCGCGCTTCGCGGCACCGTAGGCCGGGAAACCGCGCAACCAGAGCCGCCCGTCCCAGCCGGGCAGGCCGAGATCCACGGTGCCCGCGCGGTTCGCTGCGCTGCTGGTGAAGACCACTCTCGACTCGCTCGCGAGCAGGCGCGGCAGGAGCGCCTGGGTCAACACGAACGGCGCGAGCACGTTGTGTTGCCAGGTGCGTTCGACCCCGTCCTTCGAGAGACCGCGCTTCTGGATGACGCCCCCGGCGTTGTTGCCAAGCGCATCGATCCGCGAGTAGCGGGCCAGAATCTCACGGGCGAGCAACCGGACGTCTGCCAGCTTGTCGAAGTCGGCGAGAAAGGCGGTACCGCCGACCTCCCGCGCAACCTCGTTGGTGCGGAACGGATTGCGACCAACGATGGCGAGATCGTGCCCCTGCTCCGCGAGCTCGATTGCGGCGGCACGGCCGATGCCCGAGCTGGCTCCGGTGATGACGATGATCATGCCGCAACGCTAACGGTCAACGGGATAGCCGCCGCGCAGTAACTCGATCAGAGCGGGCTGCTTCGGGTTCCAGCCGAACAGATTCTTGGCAGTGTTCCCGGTCGCCTGCTGGCTGAGAAGCAGGGCATCAGCGAAGTCCGTCCCGAGCCGATCACGCGTCTCCTCCGCGGTTTCGACCACCGTCTTTCCGACGCCGTGGTAGGCCTCCGCGAGCTCGCGCACCGTCGGGTTCTCCCCGCTGGCACCGATGTAGACGTCACCGCCCGGCGCCTTTTCGAGCACCGCGACGTAGAGCTCCGCGAGATCGTCGACGTGCACCGTCGCCCAGTGCTGATCCCCGGTGCCGACGAGATGCACGGAGCCGTCGATCTTCTGGCCGTCGACGATGACCGCCTTCGGTATTCCTTTTCCGTGCCCGTAGACGACCGCAGGCGCGATCACCGAGCCGCGGATTCCCGGCGTGAGAATGCGCTTCTCGATCGCCTCTCGCCATGCCACGATCTTCGGCGCGTCCAGCGAGTCGCTCTCGACGATCATCTCCCCGTTGCCCCAACCCCAGACGCCACCGGTGTGCACGTACGGCTTCTCAGATCCGGCGAATGCCCTGATTATCGCTGACGCGACCGCGTCGTCGACTTCGGGATCGTTCGTGTTGGCCAGGTGGATCGCGCCGTCCGCCGCACGTAGCTGCCCAGTCATCCATTCGACGTCAGCGATATCGCCGACGACGGAGGTGACGCGATCCTGGGCCACGGCCTTCGCCGACTCCTCGCTTCGTACGATCGCCGTCACGTCGTGACCGTGCCCGAGCAGCGCCTCCACGGTGGCGGATCCGATGTAGCCAGCGGCCCCGGTGAACACGACATTCATGGCTTGAGCGTAAAACCGGAGCGCGGGAGCCTGCGGCGTTCCCCGACGATATCCAGGCGGCCCTCAGCTTGGCCGCTGGCCATCGCGCGGCAGGCGGGCGCTAACCCGCTCCCGCGCGGATCAGACGCACGAGAGCGACACGCCGGTCCGGTGTCCTGATCGGTGCGTCGCACGCGCCACGCCGCACACGCCGCGCCGCACCGCACGACGCCCCACTACGAGTCGACTCAGCGCTTGCCGCGCCTTTCCGCCTGCATCGCGATGTCGAGATCGGGGAGCCGGATAGCGGCCGCCGGCAGCGGGCCGCGATCTGTCGCCCGCAGGCCGTCGAGGAAGAACGTGAGGTAGCGCCGCCAGAGTTCCGGGGCGATCGCGCTGCCGACCTCGAAGGCGACGCCCATCATTGCGTAGATCGGCACGGCATCGGTCGCCTCGACATCCGGGCGGATGACGCCCGCAACCTTCGCGCGCCGGAACAGCTCGATCACCGCCACAACGAGTTCCTCTCGAAGCGGTGACTTCTGATGCGAGACCGGACTGATGAGTGCCTGATGGAGGCCGCGATTCACGGCCTGCCGGGCGCAGCTAGTCTCGAAGAAGGTCTCGAGCGCCTGCCACGGATCGGCGATCTCGAGAGCCGCGTTGGCGTCATCCACCAGCTGCCGCTCCGACTGCAGCAGTACCTCGGCGGCAAGTTCCTGCTTGTTGGCGAAGTGCCGATATGCGGTGCCTGTGCCGACACCTGCCTGCCGCGCGACATCGTCAAGAGTCGCGTCGAGCCCGCGCTCGGCGAATATGACGCGCGCGGCCTCGACCAGGAGCTCACGGTTGCGGGCGCTGTCTTTGCGTATCGGCTTAGTCGGGTGGGTGGTGCTCATGCGACGATTGTCCCCGGTTCGGCGTTCTCGAGCATGTTCGGCTCGATCGTGTCGTGATCTGCACGGCCCGGCTCAGCCGCGCCCGAGATTAGTGAGCGGGGCCGCACTCCCCCGCAGCGCCTCGAACCTCTCCGCGATATCCCACTCGGCCGCAACCGTCACCTTCAACTCGACGGTCGCTCCGCCGGCCGTGACCGGGATCACCAGCGCCGGATATTCCATCGCCCCGCCGCCGATCCCGTAGCCGGCGAGCAGCGAGACCGACACCTCGGCGACGAGTTCGACATCGAACGGCATGCTGCACAGCGACTCGGCGCGGAGCGGGCCGAGCTGCG
>JAYWDH010000061.1:0-2084 GCA_043779945.1 Microbacteriaceae bacterium | reverse complement strand
CGGTGAAGCCCTCGACCCCGGTCCAGCGGCTGGGGTCGAAGAGCTCGGAAACCTGGATCACTCTGTCACCGTATCCGGCGCCAGGTGAACGCGGGTGACTCACGCGCGAGGAAGGCCTCCGCACCGATGGCCGCCTCGTCGCTCGCCGCAACCTCGGCATCCCAGAAGTCGACTCGCTCGGCGAGCATCGCATCGGCGGAGTCACCATCGGCGATCAGGTCGATCAGCTCCTTGCTGGCCTGCTGGGTGAGCCGCGAGCGGCCGGCGACCGCGTCCACGAAGGGTGCGATCGCCTCCCAGAAACGCTCGGCCGGGAGAAGGCGTGAGACCATTCCCCAGCGGGCGGCGGTCCCGGCATCCACCAGTTCGCCGCTCAGGATGAGGTGCTTGGCGACCGCGGGACCGGCCAACTGCACAAGCCGCCGCACGCCCGACAGCGGATACAGGATGCCCAGGCGCGCGGGCGTGACGCCGAACATCGAGCGGTCGGAGGCGATCCGGATGTCGCAGGCGCCCGCGAGCTCCCACCCGCCGCCCACGCAGTAGCCATCAATCGCCGCGATCGTCGGCTTCGGGAAGCTGGCCAGCGCGGTCTCGCCCGCGGTGACGTGGCCACCGTCCCCGGCGGCCGGATCTCGCAGGATCTGCTTGAGATCCGTGATGTCGGCTCCGGCCGAGAAGTCGCTCCCGGCCCCGCGCACGACGACTACCGCGACGTCGTCGTTCGCCGCCAGCTCCCCCAACAGCGGTTCGAACGCGTCCCACATCCCACCGGTCACCGCATTGCG
This sequence comes from Microbacteriaceae bacterium, assembly GCA_043779945.1. Classification (GTDB taxonomy): domain Bacteria; phylum Actinomycetota; class Actinomycetes; order Actinomycetales; family Microbacteriaceae; genus Lysinimonas. The sequence continues at coordinate 1,296 of JAYWDH010000061.1, read as the reverse complement.
ACGTCCGGTGTTCTCGATGGTGAGAGTCGCGACCGACCCGACCACCTCGACGTGAAGGCCCGCCATCAGCTCGCGGGTTCCGTGACGATCCCCGCCGCGAGCAGCCCGTCGATCTGCTCGGCTGTCAATCCCAGCCGATCGAGCACCGCCCGGGTGTCTTCGCCGAGCTCGGGCGGCACCTTGCGGATGCTCGGCGCCACCCCGTCGATGGAGATCGGCCCGCGCAGCAGGGGCAGCGCGCTACCGTCGCGACGCGTGGTGTACTGCACCATGTCGAGGTGGCGCACCTGCGGGTCCTGGAATACCTGCTCGTAGTTCAGGATCGGCCCCGCCGGGATGCCAATCCGCCGCAGCTCGTCGACCCAGTCAAGCCCGGGGCGGGCCGCCAGCAGGGCCTCGAGTCGCGCGTTCAGATCGGCCCGATGGCCCGAGCGCGAGCGGTCGGTCAGGAAGTCGGGCTCGTCGGCGAGCCCTGGTTCCCCGAGCAGTTCGGCCAGCTGCCGGAAGTGTCGGTCGTTGCCCGCCGCGATGATGATCGGGATGTCGCCGGTCGCGAAGACCCCGTACGGCGCGAGCACCGGGTGGTTGTTGCCCTGCGGCTCGGGTACCTCTCCGGTCGACAGGTAACGCTGGCCCTGGAACGCCGACACCGAGATCGCAGCCTCGAGCAGCGAGGTCTCGATGAGCCGCCCGACCCCGTACACGCTACCCCCGGTGCGCTCGCGGGCTACCAGAGCCGCCGCGATCCCGACGGCCGTGAAGATGCCGGCGTAGATGTCGACGATCGGCACGCCCATCCGCATCGGATGGTGCGCATCCTCGCCCGTGATCGACATCAGACCCGACATGCCCTGCGCCACCTGGTCGAGCCCAGCCGCCTGCGCGAGGGGTCCGCTCGATCCGAAGCCGTTTACCGAGGCGACGATCAGCGACGGTTTCTCGGCGCGGAGTTCGGCGGGGTCGAGGCCCATCTCGGTCATCGTGCCCGGCTTGAAGTTCTCGACAACAACATCCGCGTCAAGCACCAAGCGCCGCAGCAGTGCACTGCCTTCGACCGAGTAGAAGTCGATCGCGATCGACGACTTGTTGCGGTTCACCGAGTCGAAGTAGAGGCTGTGCTCGCCCTCGAACGGCGGCCAGGCGCGCGTGGTGTCTCCGCCCTTCTTGCTCTCGACCTTCAGGATCGTGGCCCCGAGATCACCGAGCAGCGCGGTCGCATACGGGCCGGCCAGCGCGCGCGTCAAGTCGAGGACAACGATGCCCGCGAGCGGGAGAGCCGCCGCGGGCTCGGTCTCG
>JAYWDH010000060.1:0-6376 GCA_043779945.1 Microbacteriaceae bacterium | reverse complement strand
CATCCGGATCATCGAGTTCGCCGTCATCGACGCGAGCTGCATTCACCCGGTTGCGTGTCAGCGGATCGATCCCACCGCGCAGATCGTCGCCCGCCCAGCTCAGGGCTTCGTCGTCGTCTGGGTCGAGCTCTCCGACCTCAGGCTGATCAGATTCGCGAACCACTCAGCGGTCCAGTCGCAGTTGCTCATCGCACGCATCGAGACCCTTGGTGATGGCCGGGGTGAGGTACCGGGAGGTTCTCGGGCCAAGCGCGGTCGTGACGATGTTGGCAGCTTGCGCACCCTCGCCGGCCTCGCGACCCTGGTAGTTCGGCTGCGTCTGCGGCGCACCGATCAGCGCCCGGTTGACATCGGCGAAGACGAGCTGGCACCCGCGCGCGCGCAGGGACTGGGCGACGAAGCTGCGCCCGATGTTTCCCGCGCCGAAGCCCGCAGCTGTCTTCTTCACCTTCTCATTCTGACGCCTCCCGCTGTGACTTGACTATGGACCCTTCTGCCGAGACGTGGCCGCGATCTCTGTCGCGGCTCAGGAGCGAAAGACCGCCTCTTCGTCGTCCATCAGGCGGCAGACCTGCCGGTGATGTTGACTCAAGGTATGGACCTGATCGATGTGCGCGAGATCCGGGTGGCTACCGACCGCAGCGACCTGGTGTTCGCCGACGACGAGATCCCGCTCGGCGGCGGGACGTGGCTGTTCTCCGAGGAACAACCCGGACTCCGCGGCATGATCGATCTGACGGCAATGGGCTGGGAGCCGGTCGCCGAGCAGCCGGATGGCGGCCTCACCATCGCGGCGACGTGCACGCTGGCTGAGCTGCGGGCGCTCGCTCGCCGCCCGGGTCGGGAGGCGCATCCGCTCTTCGCGGACGCGGTGGACGCCTTGCTCGGCTCATGGAAGATCCACCGCTTCGCGACGGTCGGCGGCAACATCTGCCTGGCGCTGCCCGCGGGCCCGATGACCTCACTCACGAGCGCGCTCGACGGCGTCGGCGTGATCTGGATGTCGGACGGCGGCGAGCGCCGCGTCCCCATCGTGGAGCTCGTGACGGGGGTACGGCAGACTGTGCTGACCCACGGTGAGGTGTTGCGCGCGATCGAACTACCGGCGGAGGCACTGTCATCGCGGGTGGCAGCCCGACGCATCTCACTGGCTGAGCTGGGGCGATCGGGCGCCTTCGTGATCGCGCGCGTTGCCCTGGACGGCGAGTTCGTCGTCACCATCACAGCGGCGACCGAGCGACCGCACCAGTTGCGTTTCGCAGCGGTCCCTTCGGCAACTGCCCTCGCCGCCGCGATCGACGAAAGCGTCGAGCTCTGGTACGACGACCCACACGGCGCGCCCGACTGGCGCCGGGCGATGAGCCTGCGGTTCGCCGAGGAATGCCGGGTCGAGCTGGAGGGTGCGCCGTGAGCATCCGATTCACGGCTGACGGCGAGGCGCACGAGGTCACTCCGCGACCAGGACAAGTGCTGCGCTCGCTACTGCGCGAAACCGGCCACTTCGCGGTCAAGAAGGGCTGCGACGCGGGCGACTGCGGCGCCTGCTCGGTGCTCGTGGACGGGTCCGCGGTGCATTCCTGCATCTTCCCGGCGTATCGGCTCGACGGGCGCGAGGTGACGACCGTTGCGGGGCTACGCGACACGCGCGCCGACGGCACGGTCTCGCCGCATCCGGTGCAGACCGCCTTCGTTGAAGCCGCCGCGTTCCAGTGCGGCTTCTGCACGGCCGGCATGATTGTGACCGCGTCCACCTTCGACGCGGCCGATCTCGACGATTTGCCCCGGTTGCTGAAAGGCAACCTCTGCCGCTGCACCGGGTACCGCTCGATACATGATGCGCTTCGTGCAGTCCGCAACGTCGAGTACCCCGAAGCCGGACAAGCGGCCACCCGCTCCGTCCGCGCTCCAGCCGCGTGGCGCGTGGTCAGCGGGAGCGAGGAGTTCACACTCGACGGGCGCGTCAGCGAAACCGGAACCTCGGCCGTCCTGCACCTCGCGGTGCTCGGTAGCCCGCATGCCCACGCGCGCATCTTGTCGATCGACACCCGCGCCGCGGAGGCGGTGCCCGGGGTGCGGCTGGTGCTCACGCACCACGACTCCCCCACGCTGGCCTTCTCGACCGGGCGTCACCAGGATCGGCTCGAGGACCCCGACGACACCCACGTGCTCGACGAGGTGCTGCGCTTCCGCGGCCAGCGGGTCGCCGCGGTCGTGGCCGACTCGGTCGCAGAAGCGCAGCGAGCGCTCGACGCCATCGTCGTCGAGTACGAGCTTCTGCCCGCCGTGTTCGACCCGGATGCTGCCCGGCAGCCGGGTGCCCCCCTCGTGCACCCCGAGCTCACCGCGGCCGCGCGCGCTGCGGCGCCGGAGCGCAACACCGTCGCCGAGGAGCACGGCGAGCGCGGCGATGTCACGGCCGCACTTGCCGGCTCCGCTGCGACCGTCAGCGGAACCTGGACCACTGCGCGGGTCACCCCGGCCGCACTGGAGGCTCACGCCGCGCGCGGCTGGCTGGATGCGGAAGGCCGGCTCGTGATCCGGACATCCAGCCAAGTGCCGTATCTGGTGCGCGACGAGCTCGCTCGCATCTTCGAGCTCGAACAGCAGCGGGTGCGCGTCTTCGCGGCGCGAGTCGGCGGCGGCTTCGGCGGCAAGCAGGAGCTGCTCACCGAAGACCTCGTGGCGCTCGCGGTGCTGAAGCTCGGCCGAGCGGTGGAGTACGAGTTCACGCGTGGCGACGAGTTCACGATCGCGCCGTTGCGGCATCCGATGAAGGTTTCGGTGACGCTTGGCGCAACCAGCGACGGTCGACTCACCGCCATCGCCGTCGACCAGTTAATGGACACCGGCGCATACGGCAACCACGGCATCGGCGTGATGTACCACTCGGTGCATGAATCGGTCGCGGTCTACCGCTGCGCGAACGTGCGGGTGGACGCCCAGTCCGTCTATACGAACAACCCACCGGCGGGCGCCTTTCGCGGCTACGGGCTCGGCCAGGTCATCTTCGCCGTCGAGTCGGCAATGGATGAGCTGGCTCGCGAACTCGGGATCAACCCGTTCGAGCTGCGTCGCCGTAACGTCGTCGTGCCCGGGGATCCGCTGCTGACCATCTACGAAGAGGAGGATGAGACGCTCGCCTACCGAGGCGCGCACGGCGCCGGGCAGTGCCTCGACCTCGTCGAGAGCGCCTTGGCCGCGCCGGGAGGCCTCGACGCCCCCGTGGGTTGGAGCGTCGGCACCGGGATGGCGCTCGCCATGATCGCAACCGTGCCACCCCGCGGGCACTTCGCGGATGCCACGATCCGCGCGCTCGGGCCGGACGAAGCGGACGGCGCCCCGGACGGCGCACTCTTCGAACTCCAGGTCGGCACGGCCGAGTTCGGCAACGGATCCACCACCGTGCACGCGCAGCTCGCCTCGCAGGTGCTCGGGACCACGCCCGAACGGATCCGGATCCGGCAGTCGGACACCGACATGGTCGGACACGACACGGGAGCGTATGGCTCGACCGGCACGGTGGTTGCGGGGATGGCGGTCTACCGAGCGGCGACAGCACTGGCGTCGCAACTGGCGTCGGGTGGTGCGCGTGAGGCGCACGGCCACTCCGACGGGACGCCGCGATCGGTGGCCTTCAACGTGCACGGGGTTCGGGTTGCCGTGCGGCCCGAGACCGGCGAGGTGCTCATTCTGCGCAGTATCCAGGCGGCGGATGCCGGCACCGTGCTGAACCCAGAACAGTTGCGCGGACAGGTCGAAGGCGGCACAGCCCAAGCGATCGGCAGCGCGCTCTACGAGGAGGTCGCGCTCGACGGTGAGGGTCGAGTCGGGTCGGTCGCATTACGCAATTACCGGGTGCCGAAGTTCGGCGACGTGCCCCTCACCGAGGTGCTCTTCGCCGAGACGCACGACCCGCTCGGACCGCTCGGGGCGAAGTCGATGAGCGAGGCGCCGTACAACCCGGTCGCCCCGGCTCTGGCGAACGCGATCCGGGATGCCATCGGCGTGCGCCCGCGCGAGTTGCCGATGTCGCGCGACCGCGTGTGGCGGTTGGCCGCGACTCTGCCGGTCGCGTGACTCTGCCGGTCGCGTGACTCTGCTGGTTGAGTAGCTCTGCTGGTTGAGTAGCGCATCAGGCGCGTATCGAAACCAAGGCATCGCGCGGCTGATCTCGATGCTTATGTGCTTCGCTACGCCCGCGCTCCCCTGCGCCCCTGCGGGGCTACGCGGCTGCTCACTCAGCGGGTCCTGGCATGGATCGCGCCGGCGAGCTCGTGCAACGGGCGGCGGCTGGCGGCGGTGCGTTCGGCCAGCACCTCGGCCAGGATCGATACGGCCGTCTCCTCCGGCGTGGACCCGCCGAGGTCGAGGCCGATCGGCGAGTGCAGACGGGCGATCAGTTCCTCGCCGATTCCGAGAGTGTGCAGCGCCTCCACACGTCTTGAATGAGTGCGCCGCGAGCCCATCGCCCCCACGTAGCCGGCCGAGGACCGCAGCGCGATTGCGAGGGTTTCCGCGTCAAAACGGTCATCGTGGCTGAGCAGGCAGATCACCGCGCGCTCGTTGATCACGGTGCCCTCCAGGTAGTCGGGCGGCCATTCGATCGCGAGGCCGGCACCCGGAAAGCGCGCCTCCGTCGTGAACAGCTGGCGCGGATCGCATACTGTCACCTGGTAGCCGAGCGCCTGGGCGGCGTTGCTGAGCGCGTTCGAGAACTCCATGGCGCCAACGATGATCATGCGGGCCGGATCGGTTTGGGAGTCGAGGTACAGGGCGTCGCAGAGCTCGGTGCGGTAGCCCTCCGTGGTCAGGCTCAGGCGGGCGCTCTGGCCGGAGGCCGCGCGCCGCAGTTCGGCAATGGTGGGCTGAGTGGCCACGTCATCCGACCGCAACAGGGCGAGGTGGATGCGCAGGAGCCCTCCGCAACTCAGGCCGACACCGAGGGCGGTTTCGTCGCTCACCCCGAACTCGACGGTGCGGGTGCGGCCGTCGTCGAGCACGCGCTCGGCGATCTCGACCGTCGCGCCTTCGACGCAGCCCCCAGCGATGCTTCCGATGACGGCCTCGCCGTCCCACGCCATCGAGGTGCCGAGGGTGCGCGGTGAGCTGCCGTCGATTCCGATAACGGTGGCGACGACGATCGGCCCGCCGGGCCGCTGGTCAGAACCGTCGAGCCGGGCGAGCAGGCGGGCAGCCAACTCGAGCACGACATCAGGGTGACACACGAACATGTCAGGATCGTTCCGTGTTGAAGATCTCGGGTGCGGTGTCGATCGTCGTGGATGCCTCGACCGACGGGCCAGGAGAGCTCTGGCTCGACGGCGGATCGGTGGTCGCCCCCGCCCCGAATGGTCCGCACGAGACCCTTGAGGTGAGCGGCCACGTCGTCACCCCCGGCCTGGTCAACGCCCACCACCATCTGCTGCAGAGCGCTTTCCGCACCTTGCCAGGTACCCGGGGTGTGTCGATGGCCGAGTGGCTGCCGGCGATGGCGTCGGCATACGCCCGGGTCGGCGTCGACCCGGAGCTGGTGGCGATCTCGACGAGTATCGGAGTCGCCGAGGGCCTGCTCAGCGGGGTGACGACGGTCGCCGACCACATGCTCAACTGGGCGGGCACGCCGCTGATCGACAGCGTCCGAATCGCGGTCTCGATCGCGGGCTCCGCGCGCTCGCTCGGCGGGCGGCTCGTCTTCGTTCGGGGGTCGGCCGGCGATGACCCCGAGATGGCGGCATCCTCGGCGGAGGCGATCGTCAACACGCTGCTGCCACGCACCCGCGGCGGGGTGAGCGACGACGGGATGCTGCAGCTCGCAGTCGGCCCGGCCGGCGTGCACAGCGACTCCCGCGAAGCCTTCGAACTGCTCGGCGAAGTTGCGAGGAACCACGGGCTCCGCCGCCGCACGCAGGCGAACGAGCAAGTGGACGTCGCGATTGCACGGGAAAAGTACGGTCGCCGTCCACTCGATCTGCTCGAGGATTGGGAGTGGCTCGCCGAGGATGTGACGATCGCCCACCTGGTCGCCGTGACCGACGACGAGATCGCTCGCCTGGTGCGTGCCGGCGTGACGGGCACCCATGCGCCCGGCTGCGATGTGCCGATGGGCTGGGGCGTCGCGCCGGTGGCCGCGCTTCGTGACGCTGGCGTCGTGCTCGGACTCGGCACCAGTGGCGGCGGGTCAAACGACGCGGGCCACCTGCTGGCGGATGCCCGGCTCGCCCTTCAAGTCTCGGGCCTCATCGGCCCGCAGCTATCCGCCCGCGAGGTGCTGGCAATGGCCACTAGCGGGTCAGCCGCCGGCCTCGGACGCGCCGAGCTCGGGCACCTGCGTGCCGGAGCCGCCGCCGACCTCTGCGTCTGGGACGTGTCTGGCGTG
>JAYWDH010000059.1:0-6385 GCA_043779945.1 Microbacteriaceae bacterium | reverse complement strand
GCCGTAGAGAATCGCTGACAATCTGAGAACTTTGTGACACTTCGCGGTTGTCAGGAATGTTCCCAGCTTGCGCGTGCTTAGTTGTTGACATGACAACTACTCTGGCCTCCCGATCCGAATACAACGTCGGTACCTGGACCCTCGACCTTGCCCACTCCGAACTCTCCTTCACGGTGCGCCACCTCGCAATCAGCAAGGTCCGTGGGACTTTCACCGACTTCGAGGTGACCGTCGTCACTCCCGAAGACCCGAGCCAGTTGAGCGTGATCGCCTCCGTCGACATGTCCTCGGTGCACACCGGCCAAGAGGCCCGCGACAACCACCTCCGCACCAGCGATTTCTTCCTCGTCGAGGAGCACCCGCGGATGACCTTCACTTCGACAGGCATCACGACGGAGGGCGACGGCTTCGTCCTGAGTGGTGACCTGACCCTGCGCGGCATCACCCAGCCGGTGACCCTGAATGGCGAGTTCGCGGGCACCGTCACCGACGAGTACGGCCGCACCAAGGCCGCTGCGAGCGCGACGACCAAGATCAACCGGAGCGAGTTCGGCGTCAACTGGAACGCGGCCCTCGAGGCTGGCGGCTTCACGCTCGGCGAAGAAATTACCATCAGCTTCGAGATCCAGCTCGTGCTGGACACGGAGACTGCGGCCGCGTAGTCGTCGCTACTTCCGGGGAAAGAAGTCCTCGATCTCCTCCGCCTCGGCGGGTGTCGGCCTCCAGCCGCTTCCCGCCGAGGCGTTCTGCATGATCTGTTCTGACCGAGTCGCGCCCGCGATCACGCTCGCCAGTGTTGGCCGCGAGATCAACCAGCCAAAGGTTGCCTCGAGCATCGAGATTGCGCGCGCAGCGCAGAATGCGCGGTATGCCTCGATGCTGCTCCATGGGGCGTCATCTGCCACCTGCGGCCGGATGCGCGCGATGCGCGAGTCGGCCGGTCGCTCGTCTTTCGTGAACTTACCCGTAAAGAGGCCGTTGGCCAGGGGAAAGAATGGCAGGAATCCCATCCGAGCGGCGTCGACCGCTGGCAGCACCTCGACCTCGACCCCGCGGGCCAGCAGATTGTATTCGTTTTGCGCCGAGACGAAGCGAGCGACGCCCAGGCGGACGGCCACGGCATCCGCCCCGGCGATCTGCTCTGCGCTGAAGTTGGAGTTGCCGAGCGCGCGCACCTTCCCCTCGCGCACGAGCTCGTCGAGGGCACCGAGCGTCTCGTCGATCGGGGTGTCGTCGTCGGGCGTGTGTTGCTGGTACAGGTCGATGTAGTCGGTATTGAGGCGACGCAGCGACCCCTCGACGGCGGCCCGGATGTACTCCGGCGAGCCGCGATGACCGGGGATCGGGGATGTCATGGAGGTGTGACCGAACTTGGTCGCAACGATGACCCGATCGCGCTTGCCGGCGAGCGCCACTCCGAGCCGCGACTCACTCAAACCGTACTCGGCGCCATAGACGTCGGCAGTGTCGAAGAAGGTCACACCCGCTTCGATCGCGGCGTTCACGACGAGGTTCGTACCGTCCTGCTCGAAGCTCGACGTGTCCGGCCGGCCGAAGTTGTTGCAGCCCAGGCCGATCACCGAAACGGTCAGGTCCGAGAGTCCAAGGGGGCGAGTATCCATAGATTCAGCCTAGGGTCCTCCCCTGCACATAGCCTCGGTCGGAGGGTTCTGCACCGTGTCCGATTCCCGCGAGGCCGTGTTGGGGGTGCGGGCTACTCTCGAACCATGCAGACGATCGACACCCCCACGCCCGACACCTCCACGCCCGGCGCCCCCACGCACCTCCGTCGCCTCGAGAGCCCGATCGGCCGCATCGAGTTGGTTGGCAACGGTGCGGCCATCGTCTCGCTCTCCATCGAACACAACGGCACTCTGCCTTGGGATGCGCTTCCCGAGCAGAGCGACCCGGTGCTCGACCGCGCCGTCGGACAGCTTGGCGAGTACTTCGCCGGGCACCGCCACGACTTCGATCTCCCCCTGTCCCTGACCGGTACAGCCTTCCAGCTCGCGGTCTGGGAGCAGCTCGTCGCACTCGACTTCGGCGAGGTCGTCTCCTACGGCGAGCTCGGCATGGCGACCGGACGCGCGACGGCCGGGCGCGCCGTCGGCGGCGCCGTCGGCGCCAACCCGATCCCGATCATCATTCCCTGCCACCGCGTGCTCGGCAGCGACGGCCGGATCACCGGCTACAGCGGCGGCGAGGGAATCCCGACCAAGTCCTGGCTGCTGAAGCATGAGGGCATCACGCATCGCACTCCTCGCTCCAGCGACGAGCCGTGCGGACTCACCATTTTCGAACTGGAGGCCGAGTCGGCATCCGAGTCGGCGGCGTGACGCGCGTTCCGGTGTCCTCGAGCATCGTTGTGGGCGACGACGGTCGCTCGCGCTGTACCTGGGCCAGTCGCGACACCGAGTACCAGCGATACCACGACGAGGAGTGGGGTGCACCGCTGCACGGTGATCGTCAGCTGTTTGAGAAGCTGAGCCTCGAGGGCTTTCAAGCCGGACTCTCGTGGATCACGATCCTGCGTCGGCGCCCAACCTTTCGGCAGGCATTTGCCGATTTCGACATCGACGCGGTGGCGGCATTCGACGACCACGACGTCGAGCGATTGATGGCAGATCCCGGAATCATCCGCAACCGGCTTAAGGTCGACGCAGCCATCTCGAATGCGCGGGTGACGCAGCAACTGGTGCGCCAACATCCGGGCGCGCTCGACGAGCTGATCTGGAGCTTCGCGCCCCCGCCGCGCGAGTGGGCGCTCGCGTCGCCGGCCGAGATTCCGGCCGTGACTGCGGAGTCGACGGCGCTCAGCACGTCTCTCAAAAAGCTCGGATACCGCTTCGTCGGGCCGACCACGATGTACGCCTTGATGCAGTCGGGTGGCCTGGTCAACGACCATGTCGCGGAGTGTTTCAGATCGATAGCCGCCTGATACTGTGCCCGGGAGCTTCTAGCCTCAGGCCAGAGGCGAGGACGGGGGTGGCAGGCTGCCCGGCACGATCGCGCCGAAGCCCGCACGCGGCGGCGGGTAGCCGGCGTTGACGATCAGCTGCGGATCGTAGACCTCCTGCTGGCGCTCAAGCAGGAACAGCCAGACGAACGGCACGAAGATCGCGAGCACGACCCAGCTGCTGTCCTTTCGGAAGGCGATTCCCGTCCGGTAGCTCCCGATGGCGAGGAAAATCGCTGGTACGTGTCCGTAGATCGGCACCCAGCCGATCCACGGTTCGACGTCCACCCTGCGGAAGAACTTCGACAGCGCGAGGGCCATCACGAGGTACGACGCCACGATGATGAGCGTGTAGATCACGACAACCACCGCGGTGACAAGTGCCGCGATCGTGCCGCCGCTCGACGAGTTGTAGCCGTAGTCCATGCATATAAGCCCAAGGGCGCGACTCAGACGACGAGAACTAGCTCCCCGACGTCACCGCGCTCGAGACGAATGCGCGCGGTCGCGGCCCATGCAAGCAACGAGTCGGCATTCGGATGCTCCGCCCCCGCCAGCAGCAGCGCGCGGGTGAACTCGCCCTTGCCCTTCTTGTTGAAGTGGTTGAGCGCCCGACGGCGGCCATCCTCCCCCTCGGAGACGACGCGCAGGTACCACGACTCCTCCCGACGGGGTGCGGGTCCGAGCGCGGCGTATACCCCCGACCGCAGGTCGAGGATCATCCCCAGGTGCGTGGCGATCACGCCCGAAACCGGGGCGCTCCAGAGTGCCTTCAGCGGGGTGTGGGGCAGCCGTGAGTCGTGCGAGAGGCGATAGGCGGGGATCGGGTCATCCGGTCCGATCAGACCGAACAGCGCCGACGCCACCGCCAGGTGGCCGTGGGCGAACGCGCGTGCGGCCGGCGGCAAAGTGGAGGCGTCGAGACCCTCGTAGAGCACCCCGTCGAAGCGGTCGAGCGCCGCCATCGTCGGCCCGCTGTCGATCAGCTTGTTGCGCTCCACTTCACGGAGCTGTGTGGGGCCAAGCCGGAGGGCAGCGGCCGCACCGCGGTTGCGCGAGAGGCGGCGGAGGGCTTCGAGAGCCCGCACCCGCGGGGCCGTGAGAGCGGGAAAGCTCAGAGCATCGAGCGCCAGCGGGCGAATCGGGTCTCCCCCGTCACGCTTCGTCTCGGACGGGGGCAGAAGAATCAGCATGCGGCGCTGATCGAGAGCGGCACTCGTGAGCTCAGCTCCCGAGGAAGGCGAGCGCCTGCTCCACGTTCGCCCCGAGCGGCTGCACCGAATCCAGAGTGATGCGCGGCACCGCACCCGTTGTGCCGGTCCAAGCCTCCCACTCGTCGAGACTCTGTTCCACGGCGTGCCAACTGGGTTCGCTGAGGTGCGCAAGCCTGCGGTCTCGCTTGGACAACCGGGTGCGGTGCACTGTCTCGTCGGAGCAGATCACTTCGAGGAACCTGATCGGCGTCTTCTGCCGCGCGGCCAGCTTGACCCACTGTTCGCGGGCGGGTGCGACGGCGTTGACGGCGTCCACAATCACGCTGCCGCCTCCAGCGAGCACGGCCTCCGCGATGGTCTCGGCCACCAGATACGCCGCAAGACCGGTTGGCTGATCCGAGTCGATACCCGCGCTCAGAATCGCCGACTCAATCGGATCCACCGAGACTACGGGAGCACCGATGCGGTTGCCCACGACCTCGGCAATCGTGCTCTTCCCCGCGCCCGGCAGCCCCGCCGTGACGATCAACATCCGGTCAGGCAACCATCTCGGCGGTACTCGCGACGATGGTCACGACGTTGGCCTGCATCGACAGGAAGCCATCCTTCGCGGCAACCTCCAGAACGCTGCCGTCCAGCGTCGTGATGCGCACGGCACCTTCCGCGAGGATGCCGAGCACGGGCTCGTGACCTGCGAGCAGACCGATCTGACCGATCGTCGTACGAGCGACCACCTGACGGGCCTCCCCTGTCCAGATCTCGGCGTCCGCGGAGACGACGCTCACGTGCAGGTCGTGGGCACTGAGATCAGCCATCTCAGCCGTTCTCCTTCTGCAGCTGCGCCCACTTCTCTTCGACGTCGCTGATCGAGCCGACGTTGAAGAACGCCTGCTCGGCCACGTCGTCGAACTCGCCCTTCGCGATCGCGTCGAACGACTCGATGGTGTCTTTGAGCGGAACCGTCGAACCCTCGACACCGGTGAATTTCTTCGCCATGTAGGTGTTCTGCGACAGGAACTGCTGGATGCGGCGCGCCCGAGAGACCGTGATCTTGTCCTCTTCTGACAACTCGTCGACACCGAGGATCGCGATGATCTCCTGCAGTTCCTTGTTCTTCTGGAGGATCTGCTTGACCGTCGTCGCGACGCGGTAGTGGTCGGCGCCCAGGTAGCGAGGGTCGAGAATGCGGCTGGTCGAGGTGAGCGGGTCGACGGCCGGGTAGAGACCGCGCGAGGCGATCTCACGGCTGAGCTCCGTTGTGGCGTCGAGGTGGGCGAACGTGGTGGCTGGAGCCGGGTCGGTGTAGTCATCAGCGGGCACGTAGATAGCCTGCAGCGAGGTGATCGAACGGCCACGCGTCGACGTGATGCGCTCCTGCAGAACGCCCATCTCATCCGCGAGGTTTGGCTGGTAACCCACCGCAGACGGCATCCGGCCGAGCAGCGTCGAGACCTCGGAGCCGGCCTGCGTGAATCGGAAGATGTTGTCGATGAACAGCAACACATCCTGCCCCTGCACGTCGCGGAAGTACTCCGCCATCGTCAGGGCCGACAGGGCGACGCGCAGGCGCGTTCCCGGCGGCTCGTCCATCTGGCCGAAGACAAGGGCGGTCTTGTCGAAGACACCCGCCTCCTCCATCTCGGTGATGAGGTCGTTGCCCTCACGGGTGCGCTCCCCGACACCTGCGAACACCGACACACCACCGTGGTCCTGCGCGACGCGCTGGATCATCTCCTGGATCAGGACCGTCTTGCCGACTCCGGCTCCACCGAAGAGACCGATCTTGCCGCCGAGGACGTACGGCGTGAGCAGGTCGATGACCTTGATGCCGGTCTCGAACAGCTGGGTCTTGGCCTCGAGCTGGTCGAAGGGCGGCGGCTTGCGGTGGATGGGCCAGCGCTCCGTGATCTCGATCTTCTCGCCCGGCTCAGCGTTGAGCACTTCGCCGATGGCGTTGAAGACGCGACCCTTGGTGACGTCACCGACCGGGACGGTGATGGGAGATCCGGTGTCCCGAACCTCCTGGCCGCGGACGAGACCGTCGGTGGGGTTCAGCGCGATGGCGCGGATCAGGTCGTCGCCGAGGTGCTGGGCGACCTCGAGGGTGATCACGGTCGACACCTCCCCGATGACGATCGTGGTCTTCAGCGCGTTGTACATGCCCGGGATCGAGTCGTGGGGGAACTCGATGTCGACGACCGGGCCCGTGACGCGG
>JAYWDH010000058.1:0-6389 GCA_043779945.1 Microbacteriaceae bacterium | reverse complement strand
CGTGGGACGCGGCCGCGGGACGCGGCGAGCCGAGCACGAGCTCAGTGCGGCGTCAGAGCCCCGAGCGCATCCTCAAGTTCGACGAAGGAATTGGTCAGCCGCTCGGCTAGCGTCTCGGGCGCCCCTGGACTGGTCGCCCAGATCGCCCAGGCATGGTGCATCGCGGCGACCGCGACCAGCGTGACGATCCGCGCCCGACTGTCGAGTCGGGCCGCATCCTTGGCGAGAGCCGGATCCTGTGCGGCGAGGCGGCGGGCTACGATCGCGATCAGGCCTTGCTCGAAGGCGCGGAAAGTCTGCATGCGCATGACCGTGAGGTGCGGGTAGTCACCGGCGAGGGCCTTTCGCAGTTGCACGATCTCGTGGTCGTTCAGTGAGTCGGCGGCGGCGTCCGTCATCAGTCCACCGATACCCTGCAGCAGGTCGCCTGTGTCGACGACGAAAGCCTCGACGGCGGCGGCGCTGGGCTGGCTCGGGCCGTCGCCGACCAGCGCTTCCTCCTTGGTCGTGAAGTAGTTGAAGAATGTGCGCGGCGAGATGTCGGCCAGGTGGCTGATCTCGTCGACCGTGACATTGTCGAGACCGCGGTCGTGCACGAGCTTCAGCGCGGCCAACTGGATGGCGCGGCGGGTGGCCAGGCGCTTGCGCTCGCGCAGGCCCGGTTCACTCGCGACATCCGACATGCCTCTATTGTTGCACGGACTGCAAGTTTGCGCCTCTCAACATTCCGGGTCCTTCGACGGGACTGTGCCCTTGACGAAGTAGCCGTCGACGGCGTTGTTCACGCAGGAGTTCGACTTGTTGTACGCCGTGTGACCCTCGCCGTGATACGTGATCAAGTGCCCGTTCTGGAGCTCCTTCGACAGGTTCTGCGCCCAGACGTATGGGGTGGCCGGATCGTTAGTAGTACCCACCACCATGATGTCGCCAGAGCCCGCCGCCGCGATTGGTCCACGCTCGCGGGTGGACTGATACGGCCACTTCGCGCAGCTCGTGCCGCCGTACGCCATCTGCGGCCCGAAGGTTGGAGCGTCGGCCGTGAGCTGGGCGGCCTCCTGCCGCATCTGCCCGACCGAGTCGTTGCTGACGTAGTCGAGGCAGTTGATTGAGACGAAAGCCTCGGTCGAGTTCGAGCTGTACGTACCGCTCTGCGTGCGGTCGTTGTAGCTGTCGGCGAGCAAGAACGCCGAGGTCGTCTTGCCGGCCAGAACCTCGGTGAAGAGGGTCTTGAGGTAGCTCCAGTTGTCCTTGTTGTAGAGCGGCAAGATGATCGCCGTGAACATCGTGTTGGCTCCGAGTTCGCGGCCATCCGAGTTCTGAAGTGGGCTGGCCTGTAGCCGATCCAAGATCTTACGAGTCTCGGTCATGGCCTCGTCGACGGTGCCGGTGAACGGGCAGCCTGAAGTGCCGATACAGCTCTTCAGGTAGGCGCGGAAGGCGCTCTCGAAACCCTTCGCCTGGACGTCGGTGACCTGGAACTCGGTGGTGGCCGGATCGAGCGCACCATCGAGCACCAGTCGGCCGGTCTTCTTCGGGTACAGCTCGGCGTAGGTGGCACCAAGGAAGGTGCCGTAGGAGTAGCCGAGGTAGTTGAGCTTTTTGTCGCCGAGAACGGCGCGCATCAGGTCGAGGTCGCGGGCGGCGCTCACCGTATCCACGTAGTGCAGCAGTGCGCCGGTGTTCTTCGCGCAATTGGCGCCGAACGCGGCATTCTCCTGCTCGAGGGAGGCGATCCAGGCATCCGATCCGAACGTTCCCGGCACGATGCTGTAGTTGAAGGTGTCGAGAACGCTCGCCCCGCCGCAGCTGACGGCGCTCGAGTGGCCGACGCCGCGCGGATCGAAGCCGACAATGTCATAGTTCTTCTGCAGCGTCGCGTCCACGGCGTAGCTCAGGCTGTCGCGCACGAAGTCATAGCCGGACGCGCCCGGGCCACCCGGGTTGACCAAAAGCGATCCGAGCTTGGTGCCGGAAGAGACCTTGCGGATCAACGCGAGTTTGATGGACGCCTTCGACGGGTTCTTCCAGTCCATCGGCGCGGTGACGTTGGTGCACTGGAAAGCGCCGGAGCACGTTTTCCAGGTCAGGGTCTGCGAGTAGAACGACTTCAAGTCAGCCGCAACCGTCTCCTTGACCGGCGTCGATGTGGTGCTCGACGTCGCCGGTCGAAACCACGAGACGCAGCCCGCGAGCAGCAGACTGACGACGGCGACGCTGGCGATGACGATGACGAGGCGGGCCGAGCGTCGGTTGTTAGTGGAGCGTGTCACGGGCGAGACCTTCCGGAGGGGACAACGGTTTCGACTGAGCGCACCGCGCTCACCAGAGCGGCTTCGAGGGCAAGCGCGGGGGCGACGTTGCCCTCGATGCGCAGACGCGCCTGGGCGATCGCGTCGAGGGTAGCCAGGGTGCGGGCTGGAGTCGCCTGGGTTGCGGCGATGGCGAGTTCGGAATAGATGGCGAGATTGACCGGCTCGACCTCGACGCCGAGCTGCAGTAACAGGATGTCGCGATAGAGCGACAGCAGATCGACCAGGATGCGGTCCAAGCCATCACGCAAGCTGCGGGTTGCCCGGCGCTTCTGGTCCTCCTCGAGCGCTTTCAACTGGGCGCGGAGCGCCGGAGGCACCGTGCCACCCGACGCGATGCCGAGCGAGTGCATGGCGCTCTCGCGCTCCTCGGCGTCGCGCTCCTCGGTGATCGCTTTCGCGTCATCACCCGCCACCTCGATCAGCTCGGCGGCCGCGAGCACCGCCCCCGAGACGCTCCGCACACCGAGCGCGAGCTGCAGGGTGCGCGCGCGCCTGGCCCGCGCCTGTTCGTTTGTCGCCAACCGGTGCGCCATGCCGATGTGGGACTGGGCCTCGCGCGCAGCCCGGGTAGCCTCCGGCAGCGAGACGTCATCGCGCCGAGAAATGAGTTGCGCCACGTCGTCGACGCGCGGGACACGCAGGCGCACACTGCGCACACGAGAGCGGATGGTGGGGATGAGGTCCGCCTCGGAGGGCGCACAGAGGATCCACACGGTGCGCTCCGGCGGTTCTTCGAGGGCCTTGAGGAGCACGTTCGAGGTGCGCTCAGTCATCCGGTCGGCGTCTTCGATAACCATCACCCGATAGCGGCCGACGCTTGGCGAGAACTGGCTCGAGGAGACCAGCTGTCGCACCTCGTCGATCGAGATGAGCACGCGTTCGGTGCTCAGCACGCCGAGATCCGGATGCGTGCGGGCCGACACCTGCCTGCCGGTCGCGTCCTCGGTACCCGGGCGGGCCAGCAGCGCGGCCGCGAAGGCATAGGCCAGCGTGGACCGGCCACTCCCCGGTGGCCCGGTGATCAGCCAGGAATGGGTGAGGCCGTCGCCCGCGGCCGCGGCGCGCATCGTGGCGATGGCATCATCTTGCCCGGTCAAGTCATCCCACGCCATACCAAGAGACTATGCGAGCAGCTCTGACACCCGGGACCGCACAACCGCCGCAAGCTGGTCAACCGGAAGCGAGGCGTCGAGCACCAAGAAGCGCTCCGGCTCATCGGCGGCGAGCGCGAGGTAGGCCTGACGGACCCGGCCATGGAAATCGGCCGCCTCGGCCTCAAGCCGGTCGTAACGGGTGCGGGCTTCGTCGAGCCGGCTCCGTCCGATCGACACATCGAGGTCGAGCAGCACCGTAATGTCGGGCAGCAGACCTTCGGCAGCCCAGAGCGACAGTTCGCGGATCTCGCGGGCCTCGAGCTCGCGTCCGACGCCCTGGTATGCGACCGAGGAGTCGAGGTATCGGTCCTGCAGCACGATGTCGCCGCGCTCCAGTGCCGGGCGCACCACGGTGGCGATGTGATGGGCACGGTCGGCCGCATAGAGCAGAGCTTCGGCACGCGGGGCGATGTGGCCGCGGCGATGCAGCACGATCTCGCGGATCTCGTTGCCGACATCCGATCCGCCCGGTTCGCGGGTGCGCAGGACGTTGCGCCCCTGGCTCAACAGCCACTCCTCGAGCAGCGCTGCCTGGGTCGACTTGCCCGAGCCGTCGCCGCCCTCGAGGGTGAGAAACAAACCAGGGTGGTGCGCGGCGGCCGGCTCAGTCGGCACAGTCGGCACAGTCGGCACAGTGCTAACTCTTTTTGGCGGGGGCACGCTTGGCGGGGGCACGCTTCGCCTTCGGCTTGGCCTTCGGCTTGGCCGGACCCTTCGCGCGCTTGTCGGCGAGCAGTTGCACCGCACGCTCGAAGTCGAGGCCTTCGACGTCTTCGCCGCGCGGAATCGTCGCGTTCGTGTCGCCGTCGGTCACGTATGCGCCGAAGCGGCCGTCGCGTACCTTGATGAGCTTGCCGCTGACCGGATCGGCGTCGAACTCCTTGAGCGAACTCGACGGCCGGCGGGCGCCGTACTTGGGCTGCGCGAAGATCTCGAGCACTGCGGGCATCTCGATGTCGAAGATCTGGTCCTCGGAGTCGAGCGAGCGGCTGTCTGTTCCTTTTTTCAAATACGGTCCGTAGCGGCCATTCTGCGCGGTGATGTCGACGCCGGTCTCGGGATCCTGGCAGACGACCCGCGGAAGATCGAGCAGCCTGAGAGCGGTCGCGAGGTCCACAGTCGCGGGATCCATGGTCTTGAACAGCGATGCCGTGCGCGGCTTAAGAGCGATCGCCGCCTTCTTCTTGGCGGGCGCCTTCTTCTTAGTCTTGGTGGTTGAGCTAGTCGAAACCACTTCCCCAGTAGCGGGGTCGACCGCGTGCACCGTCTCGTCGACAGGCTCGACGGGCTGGACGGCGGCGTCGGCCGGTGCCTCCGGCTCGAGCTCAGTCACATAGGGCCCATAGCGTCCGTCTCTGGACACCACCATCTTGCCGCTGGCCGGGTTAAGCCCCAGCTCGCGGTCGGAGTTGACCGGCGCGTCGATTAGCTCACGCGCCTTGGCCGGGGTCAGCTCGTCGGGAGCCAGGTCTTCCGGCACGTTGACGCGGCGCGGAGACTCCCCCTCGGGCGCTCCGGCGGCGGGCGGCACCTCGAGGTACGGGCCGTACTTGCCGATCCGCAGCGTGATCTCGGGCGTGATCTCGATCGAGTTGATCGAGCGCGCGTCAATGTCGCCCAGGTTGTCGATGACCGTGCGCAGGCCGCGGTGCTTGTCGCTGCCGAAATAAAAGTTGGTCAGCCATTCCACGCGGTCGGCAGTGCCGTCGGCAATGAGGTCGAGGTCTTCCTCCATCTCCGCGGTGAAGTCGTACTCCACAAGGTCGCCGAAGTTCTCCTCGAGCAACCGCACCACGCTGAACGCGATCCAGTTCGGCACCAGCGCGGTACCGCGGGGTGTGACGTAGCCGCGATCGATAATCGTGGAGATGATGCTCGCGTAGGTCGACGGGCGCCCGATCCCCAGCTCTTCGAGCGACTTGACAAGGCTCGCCTCGGTGTAGCGCGGCGGCGGGCTGGTCTCGTGACCCTTCGCCTCGACCTGCTGCAAGGCGAGCACCTGGCCCTCGGTCAGCGGCGGAAGGCTCGCGTCAGCGTCGTCCTTCTTGTCTGCGCCATTGCGCTCCTCGTCCTGGCCCTCTTCGTAGGCGGAGAGAAAGCCGCGGAAGGTGATGACGGTTCCGGATGCCGTGAACTCGGCAGTGCCGGCATCCACCGTCTTCCCCGCGATCGTCACCGACGCCGTCGACCCGCGGGCATCAGCCATCTGCGAGGCGACGGTGCGCTTCCAGATCAGGTCGTAGAGCTTGAAGTCGTTGCCGCGCAGCACGCTGGACAGCTCGGACGGGGTCTTGAATACATCACCCGCCGGGCGAACTGCCTCGTGCGCCTCCTGAGCGTTCTTAGACTTGCTTGCGTAGACGCGCGGCTTGTCTGGCACGGTTTCCTTGCCGTAGAGCTTCGCGGCCTGGCTGCGCGCCGCGCCGATCGCCTGCTGCGAGAGCGTCGAAGAGTCGGTACGCATGTAGGTGATGTAGCCGTTCTCGTACAGCGACTGCGCGGTACGCATCGTCTGCCGCGAGCCGAGGCGAAGCTTGCGGCCGGCCTCCTGCTGGAGCGTCGAGGTGGTGAACGGGGCGGCGGGCTTGCGCGAGTACGGCTTGGTCTCGAGGCTGCGCACCACGAACTCGGCGCCGTCGAGACCCGTGACCAGCGCGGTCGCGCTCGTCTCGTCGAGGTGGCGCACGTCGGTGCCCGTGAGCACGCCGCGGTCGTCGAAGTCGCGGCCCGATGCCACGCGCTTGCCGTCGACCTGGACGAGCTTGGCGCCGAACGTGCCGCGGCCAGCGTCGTCAGGCGCCTCGGTGCGCGCGAACGTCCCGGCGACGTCCCAATACTCTGCGGTCCGGAACGCTATGCGCTCGCGCTCACGCTCGACGACCATCCGCGTGGCGACAGACTGCACGCGGCCGGCGGACAGGCC
>JAYWDH010000057.1:0-6400 GCA_043779945.1 Microbacteriaceae bacterium | reverse complement strand
CCGGCCGACGCACTGCCCGCGATGCTCGCTACGCTGCGCTCCGATCCGGCGATCGGCCTGGTGATCGGCTCACGCTGGATCCCAGGTGGCTCGGTCGTTGACTGGCCGATGCGCCGCCGTCTCCTGAGCACCGGCGCCAACCGCTACGCTCGGCTCGCGCTGGGCATCCCGGTGCACGACATCACCGCCGGCTACCGCGCGTACCGTCGCGCCGTGCTGGATGCGATCGCCGCGTCGAGCGTCGATTCCCGGGGGTACTGCTTCCAGATCGACCTCACGATCAGAACCTTCGACGCCGGTTGGCAGATCCGCGAGGTCCCGATCAGCTTCCGCGAACGGATGGCCGGCGTCTCGAAGATGAGCAGCGGGATCGTCGTCGAGGCGATGCGCAACGTCACGTGGTGGGGGCTCACCAGGCGCTTCGGGCGTCGCGCAGCACCGCGCTAGTTGGCCCGAGTGAAAGGGAACGGAGGTAGCGCAGTTCCCCAGACGGGACGGCTCAACTTCCGCCCTCGTCGGTCACCGACAAGCGCTTACGCCAGCCGTCCGAGAGAGGACCACGTTTGCGACGCAGTGCGTGGGCGACGCCGAGTGCGGCCGCGGCGAAGTGACGCCCCCGCGCCGGGCCCGCCAAGAACCCTGTAACGAAACCGACGAGGTCGTGCCGCGTTGATCCGATTGCCCAGCGCGGATTTCGGCGCGCGTACCTCAGCGCGACGTCGATACCATTTCGCGAGATGTAGTACTGGCGGAAGGGAGCGTGATAATCGTAAGTGCGCTCGACACCGTCCCGCATCCGCCGATGCCCGAAAACACGTGCCGGCTTAGGGACCCCCAGTTCGTGATCGATGTCGGCTCCGAGCGCCGCCGCGATCCCGAACCCGGCATTCCACATGCGCAGGCAATACTCGGTGTCGACCAGATCGATGACGAGGCGTTCGTCGAAGGGGCCGCACACCTCGAGCGCCTCGCGGGTGATCATCAAGCCGGACTGGATCGCGTACGCCATCAACCCGATCCCGTCGACGTACTCGTGCGGGAGCATCGGATTGCCGTTGACGGCTCCTGCGGCCACCGCACCCAGACTCAGTCCCCCGGTCTCAGCCGCCTCGAACACCGCACAGCAGATGTCCACGTATGCCTCGGGCAGGAGCGTGTCCTGGTCGAGCGTGAGGACCACGTCGGCCCCGCCCTCCAGCGCCGCCGCGATTCCCGTGTTCAAAGCCGCCGCGATTCCTCGATTCTCGGGGTGACGAAGTACTCGTGTCCCCCTACTCTCGAGAAGGTCGATAATCTCCGGGGAACCTGGGCTCCCGTCGTCGACCACGATCACTTCGGCTACCTGGGGAGCGAGTGCGGCGACGCGATCGAGAAGGAGCGGACTCGGGCGATAGACCGGGACGACAGCGACGATTCGGCGCATCCCACCTCGATTCTCGTGCACGGTCGCGGGGTACCGAGGTCGCCTCATGCCCCGCAGTAGACTATGGCATCGTCCCGAGACGAGAGGATCGACCGTCGTGACCGAAGGGTGGGCGGGTTCCCCGCGCGAGTCTCCCCGGACCAGCAGGTCTGACGACCTCGAACGCGAACTGGCCCTGGTCGACCGGCTATTGGGGTTGGAAGCCCAGCTGGCCGAGCAGTCGCTGACCTTCGCACTGACGCCGAGCGAACAACTCCGCGTGGAGCAGCAGATCGGTCGGATGCGTTCGTCTCTTAACTGGCGACTGGGTCGCGTGGTCGCCGCCCCCGTCACTTTGCTGAGTCGGCGCCTGAGCGGACGGCCGCGTGCGCGCTGACCCACCTCGGCGGATCCGGGTCTTCCTCGACGACAGCGGATCTCGTCCGAACGAGATCACGGCAACGATGGCAAGTCTGCGGAGACAGCGCGGGATCGCCGTAACCGCCACGTCACTATCGGAGCTCGATGGTGACCAACAGGCCGTCATCGAGATCTTGGCATCCACGAACGAAAGTCATTTCGCCTGGGTCGAGGCGGGCGCTGTACTGAGCGCCGGTGCGCTCTCGCGCATGATTGCCGTCGCGGAACGGTTCACTGCCGACCTGGTGTACGCCGATGGGTCCGCGCGGATCGGCAGTCGCATCCACCGGATAGGACGGCCGGATTTTTCACCGGTGCGCTTTCTGGGGCAGGACTACCTCGGCGACGTGCTGGTCTTCGATGTGCTCCGCGCCATCGGTTCGGATATGCCGCAAGGACTCGGCCGTGCCGTGGCCGATGATCTCTGCCTGCGCCTCGATCCGACGAAGATCGTCCATATCCCCGAGGTTCTCAGCCGGCGTATCGGACCGCCGCGGCCGGTGGACGCGACTGCCCGCGCCGAGCGTGTCCTGGCCCGCCTGCTCGAGAAGGGCGTCGTCGGGACACCGACCGTTCAACCGGCCGGTGACAATGCGCTTCGGGTCGACTTCGCGCTAATCGGCGAGCCGTTGGTGTCAATCGTGATCCCGACACGCGGATCCTCCGCCAAGATCCGCGGGGAGCAACGGGCGATGGTCGTCGAAGCCGTGCGCAGCATCCTGACCACCTCGAGCTACCACCACGTCGAGATCATCGTCGTTGCCGACGATGCGACACCACAGCGGGTCGTGGACGAACTGGGGGCGCTTGCTGGCGACCGCCTCACTCTTGTCCGCTGGTCAGAGCCGTTCAACTTCTCGGCCAAAGTCAATCGCGGCGCGGCACACGCTTCGGGCGAGTTCCTCCTGGTGCTCAACGACGACATCGAGGTCATCACTCCCGAGTGGATTGAGGCCATGCTCGGGCTCGGACAACAACCGGGGATCGGAGCCGTCGGCGCCCACCTCGTGTTCGAGGACGGTACGTTGCAGCATGCCGGTCACTTCTATCGAGCTCAGAGTGCGGGCCATATCGCCTTCGGGTGGGCTGGCACTGACGATGATGCTTCTGGCGGGCTCGCGGTCGCCCACGAGGTCTCGGGTGTAACCGGCGCCTGCGTGCTCGTTTCGGCTGAATTGTTCGCGCGGGCGGGTGGCTTCTCGTCATTGCTCCCGGGTAACTACAACGACGTCGACTTCAGTATGAAAATACGGGCGTTGGGTGAGCAGATCGTGTGGACGCCATGGGCCAAGCTCTTCCATTTCGAGTCCAAGACTCGCAACGCCACGAGCACCGACTCCGAGTTCGCGCGTCTTCGCGCACGCTGGGGCACCCGGATGGAGGTCGACCCCTACTGGCCTGAGGATGCGCGGCCCGTCGGATAGCACCGAAGATCCCGCACCCTTTTGTAGGTTTTGCCCAACCCTTGCCCCTGCCACCCGTCGGTAGGCTAAGCGGCGTGACTGCCGACGCCGACTCTTCCACGCCCGACGCCGCCCCCACCCTCTCCGCTCCGGCGAAGCTCGACGCGACTCCCGACCTGCACACGACGGCTGGCAAGCTCGCGGACCTGAAGGCCCGCTACCACGAGGCGGTGACCGCCAGCGGCGAGGCGGCCATCGAGAAGCAGCACTCCAAGGGCAAGAAGACGGCGCGCGAGCGGATCGAGCAGCTGCTCGACCAGGGCTCCTTCGTTGAGCTCGACGAGTTCGTCCGGCATCGAACTCACGCCTTCGGCATGGAGAACAAGCGCCCGTACGGCGACGCCGTCGTCACCGGCACCGGCACCATCCTGGGGCGTCAGGTCGCCGTTTACTCGCAGGATTTCACGATCTTCGGTGGCTCGCTCGGTGAAGTCGCCGGCGAGAAGATCATCAAGGTCATGGAGCTTGCTCTCAAGACGGGCGTGCCGATCATCGGCATGCTCGATTCTGGCGGTGCGCGCATCCAGGAGGGCGTGGTTGCCCTCGGCAAATATGGCGAGATCTTCCGCCTCAACACCCGATCCTCCGGCGTCATCCCGCAGATCTCGATCATCATGGGCCCGGCGGCGGGTGGCGCGGTCTACGGACCGGCCCTCACCGACTTCGTGATCATGGTCGACAAGACGAGCCAGATGTTCGTCACCGGTCCCGACGTGATCAAGACCGTCACCGGCGAGGACGTCGGAATGGAGGAGCTCGGCGGCGCGCTGACCCACAACACCGTCAGCGGGGTCGCTCACTACCTGGCCAGTGACGAGGATGACGCGCTCGACTACGCGCGTGGCCTCGTCGGTTTCCTGCCAGACAACAACCTCGCGGGCCTGCCGGTCTACGAGAGCGACGTCGAACTCGAAATCACCGACGAGGACCGCAAGCTCAACACGCTCATCCCGGATTCGCCGAACCAGCCCTATGACATGCACAGCGTGATCGATCACGTCGTCGACAATGCCGACTTCCTCGAGGTGCAGCCGCTCTACGCGCCCAACATCCTGATCGGCTTCGGCCGTGTCGAGGGCCGCTCGGTCGGCATCGTCGCCAACCAGCCCAGCCAGATGGCGGGCACGCTCAACATCGAAGCCGGCGAGAAAGCGGCACGCTTCGTTCGATTCTGCGACGCGTTTTCGGTCCCGATCGTCACCCTCGTCGACGTGCCCGGCTACCTGCCTGGCACCGACCAGGAATGGACCGGCGTGATCCGTCGCGGCGCCAAGCTGCTCTACGCCTACGCGGAGGCCACCGTCCCCCTCGTCACGATCATCACCCGCAAGGCCTATGGCGGTGCGTACATCGTCATGGGCTCTAAGCAGCTGGGTGCCGACATCAACTACGCCTGGCCGACTGCCGAGATCGCCGTCATGGGCGGCCAGGGGGCGGTCAACATCCTGTATCGCGGCGAGATCAAGGCGGCCGAGGCAGCAGGCGAGGATGTCGCAGCCGTACGCACGAAGCTGGCCAACGAGTACACATACAACGTCGCCAGCCCGTTCCTGGCGGCGGAACGAGGAGAACTCGACGGTGTGATCGAGCCAGCAGCCACGCGCATCGCGGTGATCAAGGCGCTGCGGGCGCTGCGTTCCAAACGGGCGACTCTGCCGCCGAAGAAGCACGGGAACATCCCGCTCTGATGACGGACAAACCGCAGTCCTACGACATCCGGCTCGTCGGAGGGAAGCCCTCCGACGAGGAGGTGGCGGCCGCCACCGCCGTGCTCAGCGCCTCGCTGGAGGAGCTGTCGGCCGATGACGGTCGACGCCAGCGCCTCACGCCGAGCGCGTGGGAGCGCGGCCAGCGCTCGGTTCGTACCCCACTGACGCCCGGCGCTTGGAAGACTTACGGGGCCTGAGAGGCTTCTGCGGGGCCTGGCATACGAGCGCTGCTGCGGAATCCGTCGCCGCAGCTGCGGAATCAGTTGCAAACGCGCCTCCCCGATGTCGATCTCGGAACAAAAGTTGAAAGTGTGCCCCGGTGCTGGGTGTCCCCCGTTCGCGGCACGCCGTGTCGTGGGTGGCTGGTCGTCGGCGTGCACCCCGATGTCCCCCGAAAGTCCGACTGTGCGGGCGTGAAAAGTCAGGCAGAGTATTGGAGTAACAGGTGCGTCTCTTTCAGAGATCCACCGCCCTCATCGGCTGTCTAGGGTAAGCGAGCCGATGATGTGGGGGCGAGTCAGGGCGACATTCGGGTTGTCGCCCTGACTCGGAAATGTACGGAGGGCCGGTGCTGAGCATCGGCCCTCCGGTCTTTTCCCCGCGATATCCTGAGCGCACCATCACCCCCTAGGGTTAGGGCTCTACCCCCGAGATCACGGGGATCGTCCCGAGAGGTTGGGCCCGTGACCGCCGACGCTGTACCGATGTCTCCGATCCCGGCCGGCGAAGTCGTCGCTGCCCGACGCTCGCGGAGCAATCTCCGCGTGCGCGCCGCCCACGGGCTGTACCGCTTTGCGACCCGCCTGCACTGGGCCGAGCCGGAGCTGGTCGGACTGGGCGCGTTCATTCGACCCGGAGACGAGGTGATCGACGTGGGTGCCGCCCTCGGCATGTACACCGTGCCTCTCACGGATCTGGTGGGGCGGAGAGGGCGGGTGTGGTCGTTCGAGCCGCAGCCGCGCGGCATCTTCACCGTTCGGCTGCTCCGTGCGATCACCGGACCGCACCGCGGCCGGGTGACCCGGACCGCGATGGGTCCCGCCAAGGGTGACTCGACGATCGTCGTGCCCTTCCACAACGGCTTCCCCATCTTCGGACACGGTCACGTCGCCGGTCGTACCGATGATGGCCGCGGTCGGCAGTACCGCACGCGCGCGCCGATGAGCACGGTGGATTTGTTCTGCGCCGAGCAGAGCATCCTGCGGGTGGCTTTTATCAAGGTCGATGTCGAGGGCTTCGAGCCGTCCGTCATCGCCGGCGCGAGGAGCACAATCGACCGCGACCTCCCGACCTTGCTTCTCGAGATCGAGGACCGCCACTTGGCCCGCTATGGACGCACCGCCGCCGACTTCGTGGGAGAGATCCGCGAGCACTGGCCGGACTACCGGATGTACACCTGGGTTGAC
>JAYWDH010000056.1:0-6414 GCA_043779945.1 Microbacteriaceae bacterium | reverse complement strand
CTCAGCCACGGGGCACGAGCAGTTCGCAGGAGTGCGTCG
Source organism: Microbacteriaceae bacterium (assembly GCA_043779945.1). Lineage (GTDB taxonomy): Bacteria > Actinomycetota > Actinomycetes > Actinomycetales > Microbacteriaceae > Lysinimonas. Next base: position 6,375 of record JAYWDH010000056.1, on the reverse strand, counting down.
GCGACGGCCGCCGATCCGGACGATAGTTCGGTCACGCGACCGGCGTCGAGCAGGGTCGTGATGGGGACTCCGCCCAAGTAGATCGCGGCGAGCTCGTTGGCAGTCATGGCAAGGGCGGGGGTGGCATCCGGGATCGCGTCGATCGCGTCGATCGCGTCGAGGCGAGTGACGGATGCTCGTAGGGTGCTGCCGACCGGCTCAACCACCAGGTACCACAGGCCTTCCGCGAAACCGAGCGAGTCAGTCACCGAGAAAACCAGTTCGCCGGCGGCCAGATAGCTGCGGGCCTCAAAGACCGCGGCCATGTCGAGCACGCGTAGGTACTGGTGCTCAACGGTGTCGACTTTCGCTGCGCGGAAGTCCGCGATCTGCCAGCGCACCGGCTCGTCCGCGCGGCGCAGGCCAGCCTTGACCTCCGTGGTGAGATCGAGTTCGAGAAGGAATCGCCAAAGGCCAGCCGCGGCATCGGGGGTCTCAGTCACCAGGTATTCCACGCTCACGGTGTGCTGGGCGAATTCGATGTCGCCGCCGGTCATGCGGTAGAGGAGGGCACCACGGGTCTCGCCGGCCAGGTCGGTGAAGTGCACAGCACGCACTGCCTTCGAGCGGGCCTCGTCGGAGTGCTTCAGGCCAGCGATCTGGTCCCAGCGCAGCTCCCAGATCGGGATCTCGCCGGGGCTCTCCAGGCGCGTTCTTTCGTGCAGGGCGGCGGCCTCCGCTCGCCACCGCTCGATGCTCACGAACTCGACGCGGCCCGTTCCGAGCGTCTCGGGCCCGATCCATTTCGCCCGACGCGTGTCGATCGTCCAGTCGGCCGCCATGGCCGCGGGCGCGAAGCCGAAGCGGCCGTAGATCGCGCTCTCGCTCACCGTCAGCATCGCCATCGGAATGCCGAGGGCCGCCGCTGTGCGCAGCTCGCCTTCCAGCAGGTTTCGGGCGATCCCCCGGCGACGGTGCGTTGGCGCCACGGTGACCGAGCTGACCGCCCAGCTCGGCAGCGTGCGCGGGTGCTCGGTCGAACTGCCCGGAATCGTCAACTCGGCCACCCACGAGCTGATCGTGGCAACCGGTGCGTCCGCGTCGACAGTCAAACTGTCGTCATAGACTCCGATCGTGCGGCGGTTCGCGACGCCCTCGCGGAACCAGCGCTCGCCGTCGACGCCGGCGCGCGGTTCCAGGAAGCCACGCATATCGGCCTGGGCCCAGGCACCGAAAGCGGCCGCGTCATCCGTGTCAACCAGGCTGTAGCGAAGGCCGGTTGCGGCGAGATTGGCAACTGAGGTCGGGTCTTCGGGCTGGGTCTTGACGAGTTTGACTTCTGAACTCACCCCTCCAGCCTACGGTCCCGGGTCCGGTGGATCGATCAGCTTCTCGGAAGCTCTACCAGCCCACAGCAGCATCTGCACCCGCAAAGCCAGCTCGCGCAGTATCGCCGCCTCCGCCCCCGTAAAAATGCGCGGCTTGGTGTCGACCACGCAGAGGGCGCCGACCCGCTCGCCGTTGGGTGCCTCCACCGGATAGCCAGCGTAGAAGCGCACCCGGTCTTCGCCGACCACCCACGCGTGCCCGGCGAAGACGTCATCTGCGGCGGCGTCCTCCACGACGAATAACTCTGGCCGCGCGATCGTCGTGTTGCAGAACGCCGCGGCACGCTCGGTGTCGAAGTTGCTCATCGACACCGCCGACTTGATCCACTGCCGATCGTGGTCGAGGAAGGTGACGGACGCCCCGGAGACCCCGAGCAGATCGCGGGCCGTCTGCGCGATCCGGTCGTAGCGATCATCCGCGGCGGATCCGACCACGTTCAGGCCATCGAGTGCTGCCTGACGAGCTGGCTCATTGACCGGCTCGGTAGGGCGGGTGGCACCACCCGTCAACACCGACGCGATCGCAGGGGCCGAGAGTTCGGCCCACTTCTCGTACACGGCTGATCCCAACACGTAGGGGGCGGTGACCGGTGGCTCCCAGGCGGGAAGGTAAGTGGCGCCCGCGAGTTGCGCACACAAAGCAATGCTGACGTCGTTCTGGCGTTGCAGGTGCTTGTGCATTCGCGGGATCAGGCTCTCCGGCACCGCGCTGTAGCGGTAGACGGGCGGAACCGCGACCACGAAGGCGTGCGGCGCGGCATCCGTCGCGCCGATGAGCTGCAGGAGCGCTCGCAAGTCCTTGTTCCAGGTGCGCATCGGCTGGAATCCAATGCCCTCCCGCGACCCTAAGAACAGCACCACCGCGCCGAACTGCCTCAGGGAGCGTTCGGCGAGCAGTTTGTGGGCGTTCTTGACGGTCATCGTGGTCGAGCCCACGAGCTCGATATCGACGCCGCGTCCGGTCAGCGGGGGAAGGCGACGTGCGAGCTGCCCGCCCACCCCGAGCTGGTGCGACGTCACCCCAACGCCGGCGACCGCGGCGGTCCCGAGCAGCAGAAGCCGATCCGGATTGGGACCGGGCGCGTGCACCCGTGGCTCGTCGAGCGGGAAGGGCAAGTGGCGGAATCCGAGCGCTGCGTCGGTGGCCGCCTCGAGAACTGGGCGGAATGGGTGCATGGGGCGACCTGATTTCGCCATACCGATCGAGTGGATTTGTGCGGATCGGGTTGTACCCCAGCGTACGGACTCGGGGGACAAATCGCTAAACGAACCGTGCGGCGCTCTGCACCCGGGTCCGCACCTCGAAGAGGTCGGTGCCGCCGACGGCGACGCCGGGCACCCCGATCCGCACGAGATTGGCGAGCCGGGACCGCTGCACGAGCAGAGTCTGCGCTCCGCGGATCGAGCCGATGGCCATGACGCCGTCGGGACTGGTTTCGTCGGGTACAACGATCACCAGCGCGGAGAACTTCACTTTGGCCTGCCGCGCGAAGTTGCGGGCTCGATCGCCGAGTTCGTGCATTGGGCGCTCATCCGCGTGGAGGCCCGGTCCCACCAGCTCGCCATGGCGTGCGGCGACCGTCCCACCCCAGTCTTCGCTGAGCATGCCCCACAGGCCACTCGGTCCGAGAACGATGTGGTCGATCTTGCCCGCCGCGCCTTGTGGGCCCGCTGTGAGCCCGTTCTCGGGCCGCGCGTTGCGGCGGACCGGGTCGGTGCGCACGTCGTTCCACACCGTAAATCCGATGCCGAGGCCGACCAACACCACGGCGGTGTCCTCTTCGGCGACGGCCGAGGCGAGCAGATGCTGGATCTCGCGCGGCGCCGACTTCACCAGCTTGAGATCGTAGGGATCGGGGATCGTGACTCCGCGTCCGACCCACTCGTGCAGCAGCTGCAGATACTGCTCGCGGTACCAGCCGCCAGGATGTCCGTGGGTGCGCGCTTGCGGCCGGGAGTTGCTAGCGCGCGTATTCGGGGCCGGCGGAGCCCAGGTGCGCGGAGGCGCGTTCTCCAGGTTCCAGATCTTCTGGGTACCGTTGTCGTAGGCCGCGCGCGCCTGGGGCTCGCCCACCTGCTCCCACGCGCGCTGCACCCGATCGAACTCGTTGGCGTTACCCCCGGTGTCCGGATGCGTCTGTCGCAGCCTCAACCGGTACGCTCGCCGAAGCTCGCTGGCGCTCGCGTCATCGTGAACGCCGAGCACCGCGTAAGGGCTCAAGGCGAGCGGACTTTCGGGCACACACACAGTCTGCCGTTTCCGACGGCGCCATATTTCGACTGGCCTCCCCCAAAACGCGTGACTCTCACCTCTCCACTCGCCTTAGCTGCGACCGAGCACACCCTCAGGCGCCGACTCCTGGTGGGCCTGGTGGCGGCTCGTGGCAGCCTCCTGGCACTTGGCGCGGGGCGCCCGGCGTCTCCTGGCGGTGCCTGCCGACGAGGAGTCGAATCAGTCTCACGATGCCGACCAACGCGGGGTGGTTGCCAGATGACGTCGGGCACCGGCGTAGGCTCGAAATCGTGACGTCAAACACCGAGATCCTGCGCCGCGCGAGTTTGGAAGGGCTCCGCGCGGAAGCCCAGGACGAACTCGGCTCGGTCGTCAGCGAGCGACTTATCGGCGGAGAAGACCCGTGGGCGTTCATGCACGAGCTGCCGACGATCGATGAGCTCGTCGTCCTGCTGCTGCGGGCAGACCTGTTCGACGCCGAGGGAGGGCGCAAGCCCGGATCGGACTACGGCCGCGATCGCCGGATGCTCGGCGACATCCGTGAGGCATACCCGGGCCTGGACCCCACGATCAACGGGATGCTGCAGCGCCTGGATCGGCTGAGGTGGAGCTCGTGACCGACCATACGCACGGCACGATCACTGGCCTGACGACGGGCCAGACGCCCGGCACGATGCCCGGCCCGTTCCTGGTTCGGCTGGCCTTCGACGACGACGGCTCACCCGCCGGCCACTACCCCGCGGATGCGGCCGCACCCCAGTTGAGCGTGCTCGATCTGGCGGCCACCCGCGGCGACGGCGTGTTCGAGACGATCAGTCTGGGCAACGGCCACCTGCAGGCGCTCGAGGCGCACCTGGAGCGGTTTGCGCACTCGGCGGCGATGCTCGACTTGCCGATTCCGGATGCCGAACACTGGCGTTTCGCGATCCGCGAGGTGGCGATGCACCTGACGGCGGCCGACGAGGCGCGCGTCGACGAAGGCTTCGTCAAGATTGTCATGTCGCGCGGCGTCGAGGGCGGCGCCGGTGCGCAGAACCCGGGCGTTCTGGTCCCGACAGGCTGGGCGCTGGCCGCGGTCGCACCCGACCATGTACCGGCACGACGGGACGGCATCCGAATTGTCTTGCTCGACCGCGGTTACCGTCACGATGTCGCGCAGACCTCGCCCTGGCTGCTGGCCGGTGCCAAGTCGCTCAGCTACGCGGTCAACCGTGCTGCCTTCCGCGAGGCGGCGCGGCGCGGCGCGGACGACACGATCTGGGTCAGTTCCGACGGCTTCCTGCTGGAGGGCGCGGTGTCGAACCTGATCCTCCAGCGCGGAGGCACGCTGCTGACGCCGCGCACCGACCAGGGCATCCTGGCAGGCACAACGCAGGCCGACATCTTCGACTGGGCCGAAGCGCACGGCTTCACCGGCGAATACGCACTGCTCACGGCCGACGATCTCAGCAGCGCGGATGCCGCGTGGCTGGTCTCGAGCGGACGGCACGCGGCGCCGATCCGCGCAGTGGACGGGCACGAGCGCGCGATCGATGCAGAGCTCACCGCTGAGATCAACGACTACCTGCACGCCCGCACGGAGTAGCTGCCGCGCACTATTTCGCGGCGACGGCGGCCTTCTCGCGCTTCACGCGCACAGTTTCGGCGCGCACGGCCTTGAGCTTGTCGCGCTCGAGTTCGAGCCAGCGCGGCGACTCCGCGAGAAGCGCGGCGATCTCGGCAGTGCTGAGCGGCTCGGTTATCCCGCCGCGGGCCAGACCCGAGTTCGAGACTCCGAGACGCGCGGCGACGATAGGACGCGGATGCGGCCCCTCGCGACGCAGGGCCGCAAGCCATTCGGGCGGGCTCGCCTGCAGATCGGCTAGCTCTTCGCGTCGGAGTTCGCGGGACTGGAACTCCGCCGGTGTCGCCGCAAGCAGCACCTCGAGCTTCTTGGCGGCGGTCTCGGGTTTCATGAACTGCGGTCTGGGCATCCCCCCAGGCTAGTCGCCGGAGCCGCGGGCCGGGGGCCGGGGACCTCGGTACCCTGGGGAAATGGCCGACCCGCTTCCCACTTTCCGCGTGGTCTTCGTGTCGGGGGTCACGCCCAGCAAGTGGGAGCGCGTCTGGCGGGAGCGGATGCGGCGGCAGCGGCTCGAACTGCGGCCGGCAACTGCGACAGAAGCGTTCGCAGCCCTTCGAGACGGCAGTGCGGATGCTGCGTTCCTGCGCGACACCGCCGCGAACGAGGAGTTCAGCGCGATCCGGCTCTACGAGGAGAACCCTGTCGTGGTCACCTCGAAGGACCACCTGTTCGCTGCCCTCGGCACCGACGAGGAGGTGACGCCCGACGATCTGGAAGGCGAGAACCTGCTGTCCGGCCAGGACGCCGACACCGTCGAGCTGGTGGCGGCCGGCGTTGGCATCGCCCGGATGCCGCAGTCCGTCGCGCGGGCTCTCGGCCGCCGCGATGTGGTCGCCCGGCCGCTCAGCGGCACCCCAACCACGGCCGTCAGCCTGGTCTGGCCGATCGACCGGGCAACGCCCGCCATCGAGACCTTCATCGGGATCGTCCGCGGACGTACCGAGAACAGCTCTCGCTGAGCGCCTCGCCCGCGAACGCACGAAGCGCCCCGGGTCGCGAAATCCGAGGCGCTTCTGTGGGCCGATTCGACGTGCCACGCCCCGCGAGCTCTCGGGGGTGGGCAACTCCGCAACGGCATCCGGAACCGTCCTGTAAAGGACTGTTCGATCAGCAGTGCCAGAGCCCGCATCAGTGCCACAGGTCTCGCCATC
>JAYWDH010000055.1:0-6451 GCA_043779945.1 Microbacteriaceae bacterium | reverse complement strand
GGGTCCAGCGCACGATGATCTCGGCTTCCTCATCGGTGCGGTCGAAGGTCGGCGTCGCCGTCAGCCCCTCGGCGGCATAGACGTGCAGCAGCTCGTTGCTGCCGCCCGGCGAGGTGTGGAAGCTCAACAGCTCGCTCCAGTCGGATGCCGAGAGATCCACCTCCTCGGCGAGCTCGCGCTGTGCGGCCAGGAGCGGTGGTTCCCCGGGGACGTCGAGCAGTCCGGCCGGAAGCTCCCACTCCCGCTCGCCGATCGGATGCCGGTACTGGTTGATCAACAGCACCCGGTCGTCGACGTCCATCGCCAAGACTGCGACGGCCCCGCTGTGATCCACGAACTCACGCACAACGTCATGGCCACCGAAGGTGAAGGTGTCGCGTCGGACATCCCAGACCTTGCCGTCGAAGGCAAGCTCCGAGCGCGTCACCGGCGCGGGATCGGGCAGATCGGCGAGCGGACCGGTGCTCAACGCGACACGAGCGGCGGCCTCCGCTTTCGCAGCCTGTGCCATCGCGCTCAGACCTCGGCGGACTCGACGACGCCGGCCGACTCGACTTCGAGTCGCGGAGCCGACTCGATCTGGTCGAGGTGCGGCGCCTGCTCGGCGGGGAGCGCGCCCGGCTCGGCGACCTCGAACAGACGCGAGGCGCGGCTGCGCTCGAGGGCCGCGGCGATCAGACCGCGAAACAGGGGGTGCGCGCGGTTCGGACGCGAGCGCAGTTCGGGGTGCGCCTGCGTGCCCACGTAGAACGGATGCACCTCACGCGGCAGCTCGACGTACTCTACGAGGGATCTGTCGGGCGAGACTCCGGAGAAGACCAGCCCGGCCTGCGAGATGCGATCGCGGTAGTGGTTATTAACCTCGTAGCGGTGGCGGTGGCGTTCGGAGGCCACGCTCGCCCCGTACAGTTCGCCGACGATCGATCCCGGCTCCAGTGCGGCCTCGTACAGGCCGAGCCGCATTGTGCCGCCCAGATCGCCGTGGTCGATGATCTCGACTTGCTCAGTCATGGTCGCGATGACGGGGAACTCGGTGTCTGGGTCGAACTCGGAGCTCGAGGCGCCCGGCAGCCCCGCCTTGTTGCGCGCGTACTCGATGACCATGCACTGCAGGCCGAGGCACAGGCCGAGCACCGGGATGCGGTTCTCGCGAGCGAACCGCAGCGCACCCAGTTTGCCTTCGATGCCCCGCACACCGAAGCCGCCCGGCACGCAGATTCCGTCGACCTCTGCGAGCTGCTTCGCGGCGCCCTCCGGCGCCTCGCACTCGTCCGATGGCACCCAGCGGATAGTGACCTTCGTCTCGGCCGCGAATCCGCCGGCCTTCAGCGCCTCGGTCACCGAGAGGTAGGCGTCTGGCAGGTCGACGTATTTGCCGACCAGCGCGATAGTGACCTCGTGCTTGGGCTCGTGCACGGCCTTGAGCAGCTCCTGCCAACCGTCCCACTCCACCTCGCCTGCCTTGTCGAGGCCGAGCTGCTCGATGATGTAGGCGTCAAGGCCCTGCTGATTCAGCATGGTCGGGATGTCATAGATGCTCGGCACGTCCACCGCGTTGACGACGGCTCGCTCGTCGACATCGCACATGAGCGCGATCTTGCGCTTGTTGGGCTCCGAGACGATTCGGTCGCTGCGCAACACCAGGGCATCCGGCTGGATGCCGATGGAGCGCAATGCGGCGACCGAGTGCTGGGTGGGCTTCGTCTTCTGCTCCCCCGACGCCCCCATGTACGGCACCAGGGAGACGTGGACGAAGAACACGTTGCTGCGACCGAGCTCGTGACGCACCTGCCGCGCGGACTCGATGAACGGCTGCGACTCGATGTCGCCGACGGTTCCACCGATCTCGGTGATGATCACGTCGGGGGCGGGCGAACCGTCCGCAGCAGGCTGGGCTTGCAACCGCATCCGGCGCTTGATCTCGTCGGTGATGTGCGGGATGACCTGCACGGTATCGCCCAGGTATTCGCCACGACGCTCGCGCTGGATGACGCGCGAGTAGATCTGCCCGGTGGTGACGTTGGCCGCCTGGTCGAGGTTGATGTCGAGGAAGCGCTCGTAGTGACCGATATCGAGGTCGGTCTCGGCGCCATCGTCCGTGACGAAGACCTCGCCGTGCTGGAACGGGTTCATCGTTCCCGGGTCGACGTTCAGATACGGATCGAGCTTCTGCATCACGACGCGGAGGCCCCGTGCCGTCAAAAGATTTCCCAAGCTCGCGGCAGTGAGACCTTTGCCGAGGGACGAGACAACACCCCCGGTGACGAAGATGTGCTTGGTTACGACAGTTCCCGGATTGACCACCACGGGATTCCACGATATCTCAGAAACGGACCCTGCCGCCGGGACACTCCGCGCTGCTGAGCCAGCGACCTTCTCGGTCTTCGGTTCTCAACCGATGTGCTGCGCATTCTCGAGCAGCTCCCGTGCGTGCTCTAGCGCGACGGCGGAATCCGGCGAACCGCTGAGCAGTCGTGCCATCTCAGCCGCCCGCTCCTCGCCGTGTACGAGCCGCACGTTGGACGCCGTGACCGATCCGTCGCTGCCCTTCTCGACCACCAGATGGTTGGTCGAGAACGCCGCCACCTGCGCCAGGTGGGTCACCACGATCACCTGCGAAGTCAGCGCGAGCCGAGCCAGACGTCGCCCGATCTCTGTGGCGCTCGCCCCGCCGACGCCAGCATCCACTTCGTCGAAGACGAAGGTCGGCACCGGATCGGTGGCCGCCAGCACGACCTCGATGGCGAGCATGACCCGCGAGAGTTCGCCGCCCGAGGCACCCCGGGCGAGTGGGCGCGGTTCGCTACCGGAATGCGGCTGGAGCAAGATCGACACCGAGTCACGGCCGGTGAGACCAAGTTCGCGATCCTCCACCTCGATCTCGAGACGCGCATCCGGCATCGCGAGGGCCCCGAGCTCCTCCGTGACCTGTTGGCCCAGGCGCTTGGCGGCCGCGCGACGCAAGGCGCTGAGCTGCTCGGCGAGTTCGTCGACTCGGCGGCGATCGCTGGCGACCACATCACCCAGTTCCAGGATGCGATCCGCATCGCTGTCGAGCTCCACCAGCCGGCTGCTGCCCATCTCGAGGTAGTCGATGACCGCGTCAACGCCCGGACCGTAGCGCCGGGCCAGCGCGCTGAGGGTCGCACGCCGCTCCTGGATGCCCTCCAATTCACGACCGCCGTCCGCATCCAGCGAGCCGAGATAGCTGGCAAGCTGCCCCGAGATCTCGCCAAGCGCGAAAGAGGCGTCTCCCAGTGCCTCGACGATTGGTCCGAGGGCGGGATCGTGGTTGACGACGCGATCAAGCGCGCGCCGGGCACCATTGACACGCGAGATCGCATCGGCCGCCCCATCCGAGAAGTAGGCAGAGACCGCCTCCTGCGCCTCGGCCGCAGCAAGCCGCAGGTCTTCGAGATTGCTCAACCGCTCGGACTGCTCGGCCAGCTCGATGTCCTCGCCGCGGCGAGGAGCGGCCGCCTCGATTTCGTCCATCGCGAGTCGCAGTTCATCGGCTTCGCGAGCCCGCCGATCGCGCTCGGCGAGCAGCACGTCGAGTTCACCGAACTGGGTCTGCCAGCGTCGAAAAATATCCTGATAGTCGCCGAGCACTGCGGCGAATCCGGGGCCAGCGAAGCGATCGAGCGCCTCGCGTTGAGCGGTGGCGGAGCGCAGACGGATCTGCTCGGACTGCCCGTGTACGACGACGAGCTGCTCCCCAATCTCGCCGAGCACGCCGATCGGCGCCGTGCGTCCGCCGACGGTGGCGCGACTGCGTCCCTCGCTCGAGACCGAACGACTCAGGATGAGCTGCGCACGCCCCCCGGGAACGGAATCCAGGTCTCCCCCGGCGTCACGCACCCGATCGGCGACGAGACCGGATTCGTCGACCTCCCAGTGCCCCTCCACCACCGCTTGCGCGCTTCCGAGTCGCACCGCGCCCGCATCTGCGCGCTCCCCGAGAACGAGACCGAGCGCGGTCACGATCATCGTTTTGCCGGCGCCGGTCTCACCGGTGAGAGCGGTAAAGCCCGGACCGAGCGGTAGACGTGCCTCGCCGATAACGCCGAGATCGCGGATCGAGATCTCTTCGATCACGGTCGGACGGTTTCCTCGCCGGTGGGCCCGCGCCAGCCGGCGACCGGGAGGGCGAACTTATTGACAAGTCGATCGGTGAACGGACCCATGCTCAGGCGGGCGAGCCGCACCGGAATCGGCGACCTCCGCACGATGACGCGAGATCCGCTCGGGAGGTCGAATGTGCGACGGCCATCGCACCAGACCACACCGGAGCCGACCGACCGGTCGAGCAGTTCCACCGCAAGCGAGGAATCGGGCCCGACCACCAACGGACGCGCAAAGAGCGCGTGCGCCGACAGCGGAACCATGAGCATCGCCTCAACGCTCGGCCAGACGACCGGGCCGCCGGCCGAGAAAGAGTATGCCGTCGATCCCGTGGGCGTCGACATGACGACGCCATCGCAGCCGAACGTAGACAGCGGCCGACCGTCGACCTCGATGGCGACCTCGAGTGAGCGTTCACGACTGGCCTTCTCCACCGAGGCGTCGTTGAGCGCCCAGCTCTCCCAGATGACCTCCCCGGCGTGCTTGACCCGCACCGAGAGCGTCAGCCGCTCCTCGACCGTGTAGTCACGGGCCAGAGCACGGGCGACCGTCGCGGTGAGATCCTCCCGGTCGGCCTCGGCGAGGAAGCCCACGTGGCCCAGATTCACGCCGAGCAGCGGCGCGTCGCAGCCGCGCGCGAGCTCGGCGGCTCGCAGGATCGTGCCATCGCCACCGAGCACGATCACCAGTTCCAGCTTGGTCTTTGCCACGTCGACGTCGAGGAGATCCAGTGGCTCAAGGTCGGGTGCGGCGGCGAGGAGGTCGTCGCGCTCGTCGGCGGAAACAACCGGCACGAGCCCAGCGTTGATCAGTTGTCGGCAGACCCGCACCCCGGCCTGCAGAGAGTCTTCGCGCCCGGTGTGGGCCACGACGAGAAGGTGGCGTGGTTCAGCCATGCGCATTCCTTTCGGCGGTGCTCGATGCGGCGGTGCTTTGCAGGCTGATGGCGCTCACAGCAGCGCGGCGACCGCCTCTGACCATTCTGTCGGATTGCCTCCGACCGCGCGGCTCAACCAGATCAGATACTCCTGATTCCCGTTGCCTCCGAGCAGTGGGGAGGAGACGACGCCTGCCAACGGGAGCCCAAGGTCCCAGGCCGCCCAGAGAACAGCGGATGCCGCATCCTGCCGCCGCGCGCGATCACGAACCAGGCCTTCCCGGATGCCCTGCCGCCCCACCTCGAACTGCGGCTTAATCAGAAGAACGAAGTCGGCGTCGAGTCCGACTGTGTCGACGAGCGCTGGCAGGATCATGGTCAGCGAGATGAACGACACGTCGGCGACCACCAGCCCAGGTCGCTCGTCGGTGCGGGACTCCACGGCGAGCTCGTCCGCCGTAAGCGAGCGCGCATTGACTCCCTCGACGACGCGTACGCGCGGATCCTCGCGCAACTGCGGAGCAAGTTGGCCGTGTCCCACGTCTAACGCGATCACCTCGCGTGCGCCGCGCTCAAGAAGCAGCTGCGTGAAGCCCCCGGTCGAGGCGCCGACGTCGAGGGCGAGTCGACCGTCCACCGTCACCGCGAAGGCATCGAGAGCTGCCGCGAGCTTGTGCGCCGAGCGGCTCACATAGCCGTCGTCGCCGACCAGGCCGAGTTCGGCATCCGGGCCCACTTTGAGCGACGGCTTATGAGCCGCCTTGCCGTCGATGGTGACGCGACCGCCCGCGATCGCATCGACCGCCAGCGCACGCGACCGCGCCAGCCCTCGTCGCACCAGTTCGGCGTCGAGCCGGCCCACGCCATCGCCACGCGCGCCGCCGCCTTCACCGAGCCCCTCATTCAGGCCACCGGCGGATGCCGAGTCAGGCATGCGAACGCGCTCCGTCTCCCGATTCGAGCTGCGCACGCAGCCCCTCGTACACCTGGGCGAGTGCCTCGGCCCGGGTCTCGAGCGGCTGATCCTCGATCACTCGGAGCCTGGTCAGCAGCGCGCTAGGTTCCTCATCACCCGGCGCGACTGCCAGGGCCTCGCTCTGCTCGTTCTCGTTCGACTCGTCCATCACGCCTCAGAATAGAGGCCGGGATCGACGTCGAGCGCATAGATCGGCTTGTCGGTTCCCCAGATCGCCGCGGCGCCGGCGCGCAGCAGGTCGATCGAGCGGGTGCCGACCCGCTCGATCCGCACGATATCGCCCCGGATGCGCACCACTGCGTCGGCGACCACGATGCGCGTGTCACCCGAACGCTTGTCGATGCTGGTCATCGCAGTCGGGTACGGCTCGAACAGCTCGCGGAGGTCGCCGAGCAAGAAGCTCGGGCGCGACTCCAGAGGGGCGGCCAGCACCTGTTTGGCACGGTCGACTCCTGTCATCACCAAAGCAGAGA
>JAYWDH010000054.1:0-6461 GCA_043779945.1 Microbacteriaceae bacterium | reverse complement strand
TGAGCGCCGGCGCTGACAAAGGTGCCCGTCGTGAGTTCGGCCGCGCTCCGCGCGCGCTGATCCTCGCGCCGACCCGCGAGCTGGCCCTGCAGATCGACCGCACCGTGCAGCCGATCGCCCAGAGTGTCGGCCTCTTCACCACGCAGATCTACGGCGGCGTTCCGTACGCCCGTCAGCTCGGTGCGCTGCAGCGCGGTGTCGACATCGTGATCGGCACGCCCGGCCGCGTCGGCGACCTCGCCGCGCAGGGCAAGCTCGACCTGTCGAAGACCATCATTACGGTGCTCGACGAGGCCGACCACATGTGCGAGCTCGGTTTCGCCGAGCCGGTCCAGGAGATCCTGGACCGCACCGCACAGGGTGGCCAGAAGCTGCTGTTCTCCGCGACCCTCGACAAAGGCGTTGCCGACATCGTCGAGAAGTACCTTGTCGACCCGGCCGTCTTCGAGGTCTCCGGTGAAGACCAGGCCAGCTCGACCATCGATCACCAGGTACTGCTGCTCGACCAGCGCGACAAGCAGCAGGTTCTGATCGAGCTCGCATCCGGTCCCGGCAAGAAGCTCGTGTTCGCGCGCACCCGCGCGTTCGCCGAGCAGCTCGCTGATCTGCTGGACGAGGCGGGCATCCGCGCCGAGAGCATCCACGGTGACCTGAACCAGTCGCGTCGCACCCGCGCCCTCGAGAAGTTCTCGAGTGGTCGCGTCGACGTAATGGTGGCGACGGATGTTGCGGCACGCGGCATCCACGTCGATGACATCGCCCTGGTGATTCAGGCCGACGCGCCCGACGAGTACAAGGCGTACCTGCACCGCTCCGGTCGGACAGGTCGCGCCGGCAAGGAGGGCACTGTTGTGACCCTCGTGCCGCGCAACCGCCGCCGCCGAACCGAAGAGCTGCTCGCCCGCGCTGAGATCGAGGCGGTCTGGACCAGCGTGGTCCCGGGTGACGCGTTCATCGAGGAGCTCGCTTCGCGCTAGTCGTGCGTTTGCGCGGGTAACTGCGCAGAACCACAGGGGTCGTCCACCAGCCGTGGACGACCCCTTCCTCATCCGAGCGCGCACGATGTCGGAGCAGCGTGGCCTTTGGCCGCGCCTCGCGATTTGCCCGACCCCACAGCCGACACTGTGCTCTGAGGAGAGTGCCCGCGCCGCGGGTCACGCCCGAGCGCCGATGGCCGAACTCGAGGCCCCGCTGCTCGCCCGCCGGCGCCAGAAGCGGTGTCTGCAGGAGCGTGGAATGAATCGGATGCGCTTGCGTCGGGGCCATCGTCGCGGCCATGGCCATGGCCCCGGCGCAGGCGCCAGCTTCGATGACGCGGCGAGCCTCGGCAAGAGACTGATCGCGGACTGAGCCGATCTCGAGTGGGATGTACATCGCCGACGGCTGAGAACGTCGGCGAGCATCTACGGTTCGGTCTCATAGAAGGGCGCGTCGCCCGCTTCCCCCCAGAAGCGGGCGACGCCACGGGAATATCTCCCCCCGGAGTTCCCCTGTTGCCAAGACTCAAGTTATCGGGGGTTAGCTCGTCCCCAAAAGCACGTCTTAGGGTGCCACTCACTCGGGGGACATCCCGGACCGGTCCGTCATCCGCTGCCCGTATTCTTGAGGCCATGGTCTCCCTCGCATCTCCCGCGCTCGAGATCCTGCATCGAGTTTTCGGCTACGAGGCGTTTCGCGGCCAGCAGGCCGCGGTCGTCCAGCGCGTGATCGACGGCGGCGACGCGCTCGTGCTGATGCCCACCGGCGGCGGCAAGTCGCTCTGCTACCAGATCCCGGCGCTTGTGCGGCCGGGCACTGGTGTCGTGGTGTCGCCACTGATCGCACTCATGCAAGACCAGGTCGACGCGCTCTCGGCTGTCGGCGTGCGAGCCGCGTTCCTGAACTCGACGCAGGATGCCGCGGAGCGCCGCCGTGTCGAGGGCGCTCTCCTGGCCGGCGAGCTCGATCTCGTCTACCTCGCGCCGGAGCGACTCAAGCTGGAGTCGACACTCTCTCTCCTCGACCGCGCCACCGTCTCGCTGTTCGCGATCGACGAGGCGCACTGCGTGGCCCAGTGGGGCCACGACTTCCGGCCGGACTACCTGGCTTTGTCGGTGCTGCACGAGCGGTGGCCGACGGTCCCGCGGATCGCCCTCACCGCGACCGCCACCGATCAGACACGCGACGAGATCGCGGCGCGTTTGGAGCTGGCGGATGCCCAACTGTTTGTCGCGAGCTTCGATCGGCCGAACATCCAGTACCGCATCGAGCCGAAAGACCAGCCACTTCGCCAGCTGCTACAGCTGATCCGCACGGAGCATCCGGGGGACGCCGGCATCGTCTACTGCCTGTCGCGCGCCTCGGTCGAGAAGACCGCTGCAGCGCTCGTCACCGAGGGTATCTCGGCCCTGCCCTATCACGCAGGCCTCGACGCAGCCACGCGCGCCCGTAACCAGTCGCGCTTCCTGCGGGAGGACGGCATCGTGATGGTCGCCACAATCGCCTTTGGCATGGGAATCGACAAGCCCGACGTTCGCTTCGTCGCCCACCTCGACCTGCCCAAGAGCGTCGAGGGCTACTACCAAGAGACCGGCCGCGCCGGCCGCGACGGCCTGCCGTCCACTGCCTGGCTCGCGTACGGCCTGCAAGACGTGGTGCAGCAGCGCCGCATGATCGACGAGAACGAGGGCGACCTCGCGCACCGCCGCAAGCTGTCGGCCCACCTGGATGCCATGCTCGCGCTCTGCGAGACCGTCGAGTGTCGCCGGGTGCAGTTGCTGGGGTACTTCGGCCAGCCGTCGACCGCCTGCGGCAATTGCGACACCTGCCTCTCGCCGCCCGAGGCCTGGGACGGCACAGTCCCCGCGCAGAAGCTGCTCTCCACGGTCGTGCGACTGTGGCGCGAACGTCACCAGCGCTTCGGCGCCGGGCACCTCATCGACATCCTGCTGGGCCGCGAGACCGACCGGGTGCGCGTCCAATCACACTCCGAGTTGAAGACCTTCGGCATCGGCACCGAGCTTGGCGAGCAAGAGTGGCGTGGCGTCGTGCGACAGCTGCTTGCCCAGGGCCTGCTCGGCGTCGCCGCCGACGGCTATGGCACGCTCGTGATCACGGATGCCTCGGCCGGAGTGCTCGAGGGATCCCGGGTCGTCATGCTCCGCCGCGAGACCGTGCGGGCGCCCCGCGCCTCGAAGTTCAAGGTCGGAGCTGAAATGCCGGACGAGGCTCGCCCGCTGTTCGAGCGGCTGCGGGAGTGGCGCTCCGGGGTAGCCCGCGAGCAGGGCGTCCCGGCTTATATCGTGTTTGGCGACGCCACCCTGCGCGGCATCGCGCTCACCCGGCCGTCATCGCTCGAGCAACTCGGCACGATCTCCGGCGTGGGCGAGAAGAAGCTGGAGAGCTACGGTGAGGGCGTGCTGGGCGTCGTGGCAGAGGTCGCCGCCGCCGCGTGACCCAGCGGAGGCGACTCCATCGGCAGGTCTTCGCGCCGCCCGCTGCCCAGTGAAATAGTCGCCAGCAGCCCGAGCGCCAAGAACCCTGCTGCGGCAAAAGCCGAGAACTTGGTCGCCTCGCTGAACGCCTCCTCGGCGAGCTTGCCGACAGCAGGTGACTGCTCCACGAGCTTCGGGATGGCCGCCCCCGCGCTGTCCACCACCGTCTTGACCAGCTGCGCCTGCGTCGCGGCCGGGATCGTCGACGGCAGCTTGTCGGTGAACTGCGTCCCGAGGGTGCTGAACAGGATCGTGCCGAGGATCGCGATCCCGAGCGCCGAGCCGAGCTGCCGGGCCGTCGACTGCGTGCCGGATGCCGCCCCGCTCTGCTCGACCGGGATATCCGCCAGCACTACGCCGGTCAGCTGCGCCGTCGCAAGTCCGACACCGAGGCCGTAGACGACCAAGCCGATCGCGACTGCCCACCACGGGGTAACTGTCGAGATCACCAGTGCGGTGATGACGAGCCCCAAGATTTCGAGCGCGATGCCCGCGCGCACGACCCAGACCGGTGCGATTCGACCGCTGAAGGCGCCTGCGAATCCGGATGCCGCAAAGGAGCCGACCGCGAGCGCCACGAGCACGAATCCGGTCTGCAGCGCGTCGTAGCCGAGCACGTTCTGCAGCCAGAGCGGAAGCGAGAGGATGATGCCGAACTCCCCGAGCGCCACGATCATCGCGGCGATGTTGCCGTTTCGGAACGACGTGATCCGGAACAGTGAGAATGCGATCAGGGTGCTCTTGCCGATCCGCTGACGGTGCAGTCCCCAGGCGATGAAGCTCACCGTCGAACCGAGCGTCAGCGCGAAGGCGAACGGGATCGGCGAGATGGTGAGCTTCCAGAACGACGGGGGTGTGTCGCTCAGCCACCAGCCGTATGTGCGTCCTTCGATAAGGCCGAACACGAGCGAAGCGAACAGGACGACCGAGATCGCGGCGCCCACGAGATCCACTCGCCGCGCGTCCGGTGACTTCGACTCGTTCACGAAAAGTAGGGCGCCGATGATGAGGATGATGCCGAGCGGCACGTTGATCCCGAACGCCCATCGCCACGAGAAGTAGGTGGTGAGCCAGCCGCCGAGCAGCGGACCAACAGCCGCCATCCCGCCGATCGTCGAGCCCCAGACAGCGAACGCGATGCCGCGCTCGCGGCCGCGGAAGGTCGCGTTGATGAGCGAGAGCGTGGTCGGCAGCAGCATCGCGCCGCCGACACCCTGCACGACGCGGGCGCCGATCAGGAAGTCGCCGGTGGGGGCCAGCGCCGCGCCGATGCTGGCCAGACCGAACATGGCGAGCCCAACGAGGAGCAGTCGCCGGCGTCCGACTCGGTCGGCGAGCGTGCCCCAGACCAGCAAAAGGGCGGCGAAGACGAGCGTGTAGCTCTCCTGCACCCACTGCACCTGAGTGGAGGTGATGTGGAGTTCTTTGACCACCGAGGGGATCGCAACGTTGACGATCGTGGAGTCGACGATGATCAGGGCGACCGAGATGCTGATGACGACGAGGCCGATCCAGCGGCGGCGGTCTGACCCGGTCGGCGCGGGTGCCGTGGTGGACGTGGTGGCAGTCACACGTTCCCCTCAAAGTAGTCAGCCGGCTGATCTTCTCCGAAACTAGCACTACCCTTGCAATCGTGAGTGATCAGATGGGCGACTGGCCGACGGGTCGCCTGCTATCCACGGCATCCCGCCTGGTCGAGCACGCATGGCTGGACGCCCTCACCGCGCTTGGCCTCAGCCACGCCGGCCTGATCGTGCTGCACCTTCTCGAGCGCGGTCCCGCGACGCAGGTCGACCTCGCGGGCCTCGCGCGGGTCGAGGCGCAGACGATGTCGCGCACCGTCGAACGTCTCGAGCGTGAAGGCTACGTCGAACGGCATCCGGATGCCGCGGATCGCCGCCGACGGGTGGTGCAGCGCACCGAGTCTGGAGCTGAGGTCTTCGCTCGAGCCCGCCTCATCGAGGCGGAGCTCTTCCCCGCGATTTCCGGCCTCCCCGCGCTCCGCAGCGCCCTGCTCGGCATTATCGGCGCCTCGAGCGGCGACCGCTGGAACGAAGACCGCCGGAACGAAGACCGCTAAGTCCGGTCCATAACTTTCAACCACGACGACGGCTACATCCGCGTTGGGGGTGGAGCTCGGGTTGGAGGTGGAGGTGGGGGTGGAGCTCGGGTTGGAGGTGGAGGTGGAGATTGAGGTCGCGCCACCAGCGCCCAGCGCGAGACGCGGTTCACGGGCGGGTTCACAGGCGGGTGCGCCAGGCTACGCTGCCCGCTGCGTCGAGCGAGGTCGTTCGAACGCGCGCGCCCGGTGCAAAGCACCGCGGCAGATGGGGGCCGGAGGGCGAGCGTGCGGTCCGAGGAACCATACACACGCGGCATACAGGATTTGTAGAGTTCCACTAACAGCCTGCCGCGCTGAGCGGCGCGGGACCGTGGCATTGGGCAACGATTTCGCGGGCGCTCAAGTCCCGGGCGTAGCGTGCAAGATACTAGTTTTCAGGAGCCCGCTATGACCGACACGATCGAACGTTCCACCGCATCCGGCGCCGCCGCAACCGCGGGTGCCCCCGATGCGCTGCGGGTCGACCCTGCCGCCCTCGCCGAGGTGCTTTTTGCGCGCTGGGGAACCGCACGCAAGCATTCGCGAGAGTTGCTCAAGCGTGAGGAGTTCCACCAGATCCCCGGTCTGAGCATGGCCGAGCACAGGCTGCGTACCTCTGGCCAGCTGAAGCGCCTGGTCGAGGAAGGTGTTGTGCATCGCGCGTTCCCGATCGCACTCGGCGGCGAGGAGGACCACGGCGGCAACATCGCCTCGTTCGAGGAGCTCGTCATCGGCGACCCTTCGATGCAGATCAAGTCCGGCGTGCAATGGGGCCTCTTCGGCGCCGCTGTCATGCACCTCGGCACCCATCGGGCACACGAGCAGTTCCTGCCCTCGATCATGAGTCTGGCAACGCCTGGAGCCTTCGCGATGACCGAGACCGGCCA
>JAYWDH010000053.1:0-16831 GCA_043779945.1 Microbacteriaceae bacterium | reverse complement strand
AGAGGTCGCCGCCCACGACGCCGCAGCCAGGTGCGAGCTCGGCGCAGGCCTCGCGCAGGCCGTCGGCGATCCCCTCGAGTGTCGCGGCGGGGGTGTCGGCCCTGGCGACGATCGCGACGACCAGGGCGGTCGGACGCGCGCCCATCGCCGCGACATCCGAGAGGTTGGTGGCGGCGGCCTTCCAACCGAGTTCGAACGGCGTCGACCAGGCAAGGCGGAAGTCCGGCCCGTGCACCATCGTGTCGGTCGTCACGACGTAGCGGCCGTCTGGGGCAGCCAGCACGGCGGCGTCGTCGCCGGGGCCGATGATCGCGACGGCGGCATTCGGCAGGCGCGGGAAGATGCGGGCGAGCACGGCGGATTCGCCGAGTGTGCCGAGGGTCTCGGCACTGCCCGGCGTCTCGGCGCTGGTGAGACTCTCGGCGCTGGTGAGACTTTCGCGCGGCGCATCCATGCAGCAACGGTACCGGGACGGCTGCCGTGTGTTTCTCCGGAGAAACCTGTCTGAGCGGCCTCCGAGGCCCCGCAGCTGTGCGGCCATTGTCCGAGAACTCCGGAGAAACGACGTCGGGCGAGCGATCAGGTGTAGGCCGATATCCTTTGCGGTGTGAAAATCCGTCGCACGCTGGTCGCTTCCGCGCTGATTGCGGCGGCCGCGAGCGTTCTTGCCGGATGCTCCGCCATCGTCGCCTTGCAACCTGCGCCGTACGCCAACGACAGCGCCTGCGCCGACGCGATCGTGCGACTGCCGCAGACCTTGCAGAACCTGCCCCGCCGCGAGACCAACGCACAGTCCACCGGGGCCTGGGGCGACCCGGCGCAGGTGCTGCTGCGCTGCGGGGTCGCCGTGCCGACCGTGTCCACTTTGCCGTGCGTCTCCGTCGACGGCCAAGACTGGCTGCGCGACGACACGAACGCGCCAAGCTATGTCTTCACCAGCTATGGCAGGACGCCGGCGATCGCCGTGGTCATCGACCAGAGCAAACTGACACCAGGGCTGGTGCTCAGCGATCTGTTGGGCGTGGTCTCGTTCACGAAGCCGAATGGACACAAGTGCCTGTCGGTCGAAGACTCGCTCGGGGGAACGGCATCACCGACACCGACACCCACGCCGTAGACCCCCTAATCGCCAGCTACCGCGTCGTTGACAGGCCGAGAGTGATCAACTCGTCGATCAGATCCGGGTAGCTCATCCCGCTGGCTAACCAGCAGGCGGGAAACATCGAGATCGGCGTAAAGCCCGGCATGGTGTTGATCTCGTTGACCACGAACCCTGCGCCCGTGAAGAAGAAGTCGACCCGCGCGAGCCCGGCGCCACCGATCGCCTCGAAGGAGCGTGCGGCGATTCGCCGCAGCTCGGCCAGCTCTTGTTCGTCGAGCTCGGCCGGGCAGACCAGCTCGATCCCTGGGGCATCAAGGTACTTCGCGTCGAAGTCGTAGAACTCGCGACCAGTGATCACGATCTCACCCGCGAGGCTCACCCGCGGTGGCCCGCCGTCGCGACCCTGCAGCACGCCGCATTCCAACTCGCGACCGATAATCGCGGCCTCGACAAGCACGCGGTGATCCTCGGCGAAGGCGACGTCGAGCGCCGCGTCCAGCTGCCCCCACGTTGTCACCTTGCTGACACCCACACTCGACCCGGCACGCGCGGGTTTCACGAACACGGGAAGGCCGAGGCCCCGCATGCGACGCCTCCAGAGCTCGGGATGCGCAACCAGCTCGGCCCGCGTCACGGTCACCCAGGGCGCTACCGTCACGCCGGCGCCCTCGAGAACGGTCTTGGTGAAGTGCTTGTCCATGCCGAGCGCGGACGCCAGCACACCGTTGCCGACGTAGGGCAGACCGACGAGTTCGAGGGCGCCCTGGATGGTGCCGTCTTCGCCGTATGGACCGTGCAGAATCGGGAAGGCCACGTCGATTCCGCCAAGCGAACTGATCGTTCCATCGTCCGCCATGACCGAAAAGACGGCTGTCGATGCCGATTCCGGCAGCCGCACCCTGGTCCCGTTGTCGGCGACGACAGGCAGTTCGGCGGCCGCCTGCCCGAGCGCGAAACCGGCGACCACGGACTGGTCCTGGAGCGTCCAGGCCCCGTCCCGGGTGATTCCGATCGGGACCACCTCGTAGCGGGTGCGGTCGATGGCACCGAGCACACCGCCAGCGGTGGCGCAGCTGATCGAATGCTCGCTGGACCTGCCGCCGAAGAGGAGCGCGACTCGGATCATGGGGGCTCCTACTTCTCGCCGGCTACTCGCCTTGCGGACCGTTCGAGTCGGTGGTCAGGTGCGGCGCGATGTCCCGCGGAGCCAGCGTACCCGCCAGCACCTCGGCCACTTGGCTGACGATCGGCATCTCGACGCCGCGCGATGCCGCCAGCTCGAGGATCGGCGCGACCGAGCTGAGCCCCTCCGCCGTCTGGTGCATCTGCGCGATGACCTCTCCGTACGCGTATCCCTGGCCGAGCAGTCGGCCGGCGGTGTTGTTGCGCGACAGCGACGACTCGCACGTGGCGATGAGGTCGCCGAGACCAGCTAGTCCCGCGAGGGTCTCGGCGCGACCGCCGAACGCGACCGCGAAATCCGTCATCTCGACCAGGCCACGCGTGATGATCGAGGCCTTGGTGTTCTCGCCGTAGCCAACCCCGTCGACGATGCCGATCGCGACCGCGATGAGGTTCTTGAGTACGCCGCCAAACTCGGTGCCGATGACATCCGTGTTGACGAAGCTTCGGAAGTAGGGATTCGTCGCCGTGAGCGCGACCGCAGATGCGGTGGTCAGGCTGATTGACGACACCACGGCGGCGGTCGGCTGCTCCTTCGCGATCTCGAGCGCCAGGTTCGGGCCGGAGACAATGGCAATGAGTTCAGGATCGATGTCGAGCTCTTGTTCCATCACCTCGCTCATTCGATAGCGGGTGCCCTTCTCGATACCTTTCATGAGCGAGATGACCGGGACGCCTTCGGGGATCAGCTCGCGCACGATCCGCAGGTTCTCGCGTAGCGACTGGCTCGGCACCGAGAAGTAGACCTGTTGGGCGCCTTCGAGCACTTCGGGCAGCTTGGTGGAGGATTGGATGCCGCGGGGCAGGTTGATGCCGGGCAGGTAGTCGGAGTTGCGGCGGGACTGCATGATCTCGCGAGCGAGTTCAGGGCGCCGCGCCCAGATGGCGACGCTCGAACCCCCGTCGGCGAGCACCTTCGCGAAGGTCGTCCCCCAGGAACCGGCGCCCAGCACGGCGACGCGGAGTTGGCCGGGGCGCAGGGTGAACGGCGTCGAGATGGGTTGGGTGATCGGGTGGGAACCGCCGACTACCGCGATCGGCCTCGTGGCCGCCAACTCGCCCTGCTCCACCGCAACGGTCATGCGCTTATTCTGCCGGATCGCCCGAGGCCTTCTTCTTCGGTTCCTCGATGCGCCCGAACTCGCTCTGACCGTGCGCGGCCGGATCCCAGCGTTCCGCGGGAGCGCTCTCTCCGCGCAGGCCCTCGAGGAGGGAGGTGATGGCCTGCATGACGAACAGGGTCGCTTCGCGGAGGTTCTTGGCGTCCAACGGCTTGCCCAACCAGGGGCTCAGGTCGAGCGGCTCGCCGATCACGATGTTCACCGTCTTGGGCGGGAACAGGCTGAACCGCTTCGACCATCGCGGCAGGATCTTCTGAGCGCCCCAGTGCGCGGCCGGGATGAGCGGCACCCCGGTCTCGAGCGCGATCCGCACGGCACCAGACTTGCCGCGCATCGGCCAGAACTCCGGATCGCGCGTGAGCGTGCCCTCGGGGTAGATCACCAGCGCAAGGCCCTCGGTGATGATGCGCTCACCCTGCGCAATCGTGTTGTTCTGCCCCCGCGCCGCCCGCTCGACGGCAACCTGCCCGGTGCTTCGAAACGCCCAGCCGATGACGGGCACCCGGAACAGACTGGCCTTGGCGAGGTAGTGCGGGACGCGTCCGTGATGCCAGAGCGTGTAGGCGGTCACCAGCGGGTCGAAGTCGGTGATGTGGTTTGCGGCCATGATGAATGG
Source organism: Microbacteriaceae bacterium (assembly GCA_043779945.1). Classification (GTDB taxonomy): domain Bacteria; phylum Actinomycetota; class Actinomycetes; order Actinomycetales; family Microbacteriaceae; genus Lysinimonas. The sequence continues at coordinate 12,810 of JAYWDH010000053.1, read as the reverse complement.
ACCGCTGCGCGGGATCCGCTCGGCGTGCTGCACGTGGTATCGGCCGACCAAGACGACAAAGGGAACCACGAGGGCGGCGAAAAACCGCCAGACAGCGGTCTTCTCCCGCCGTTCAATGGTCTTGTCGATGTTGCGTGGGTTGCGGGGCACTCCTCAGACTCCGTCAGCCCTCAAGCGTGAACTGCGCTCCGAGCGCCTCGAGCTTGTCGACAAAGTGCTCGTAGCCCCGGCTGATGATCCCGAGGTTGGTCACCGTCGAGCGGCCCTCCGCCGTCAGCGCCGCGATGAGATAGCTGAAGCCGCCGCGCAGGTCGGGCACCCGCACGTCGGCACCGTGCAGCGGCGTGGGGCCCGTAATCACCGCCGCCTGCTCCAAGTTGCGGCGGGGAACGCGGCGAGTGACCGACTCGAGGCCGTCCTGGTGCACGACGATGTCCGCTCCCATCTCGACCAGGGCATCCGTGAAGCCGAAACGGTTCTCGTAGACCGTCTCGTGGATGACCGACACACCCTCGGCTTGGGTCAGGGCCACAATGAGCGGCTGCTGCCAGTCGGTCATGAAGCCGGGGTGCACATCCGTCTCCACCTGGACCGGCTTGAGCGGGCCACCCGGGTGGTAGAACCGGATGCCGTCCTCGTGCACCTCGAAGGCCCCGCCGACCTTGCGGAAGACGTTCAGGAAGGTCATCAGCTCGGGCTGCTTGGCCCCGCCGACGAAAATGTCGCCGCCAGTGGCGAGCGCAGCGGACGCCCAGCTCGCCGCCTCGTTGCGGTCGAAGATCGCGCGGTGCGTATAGCCACTGAGCGTCTCGACACCCTCGATGAAGATGGTGCGGTTCGGCTCAATCCAGATGATCGCACCCATCTTCTGCAACACCGCGATCAGGTCCATGATCTCGGGCTCGATGGCGGCGTTCTTCAGCTCGGTGACGCCCCGTGCACGCACTGCGGTCAGCAGCACCTGCTCGGTGGCACCGACGCTCGGGTACGGCAGCTCGATGTTCGCGCCGTGGAGGCCGGTCGGGGCTGTGATCCGGATGCCCTCATAGCTCTTGTCGACGATGGCCCCGAAGGCTCGCAGCGCATCCATGTGGAAGTCGATCGGCCGGTCACCGATGCGGCAACCGCCGAGGTCCGGGATGAGGGCCTCGCCGAGACGGTGCAACAGCGGGCCACAGAACAGGATCGGGATGCGGCTCGAGCCGGCCAGCGCATCGATCTGCGCGAAGTGCGCGCGTTCGACGTTCGTGGGATCGAGTACGAGAACGCCCTCTTCAGGACTGGTGACCGCGACGCCGTACGCGTCGAGCATCCGGGTCACAATCGACACGTCGCTGATCTCCGGAACGTCGTGCAGAACACTCGGGGTGTCGCCCAGGAGTGCGGCCACCATCGCCTTGGTGGCGAGGTTCTTCGCGCCGCGCACGTTGATCCGGCCGCGCAGGGGTCTGCCGCCCTCGATGACGATCTTGTCGAAGACGAATCCCACGCGCTCTCCAGCCTTCTGAGCATCTTTCGCGAGATCTGCGACCGAATCAACCACTGACGTACCTTTGCCTTGCTGTGAGGTGGAAACGCGTTGCTCTGGGTATGTCGCTGGCTGGTGCGGCTTCAGCGAACGGGGAGAGTCGTCGGCCGCCAGGATTCCCGGCTGCCTTCAAACTCCGTAATCCGCGCTTCGTCGCGCAGGGTGAGACCGATGTCGTCGAGGCCCTCGAGTAATCTCCACCGAGTGTAATCATCGATGTCGAATGGCACCCGGAAGTCGCCCACCGACACGGTGCGTTCCACCAGGTCGACGGTCGCTGAGATCCCCGGATCGGCCTCGATCAGTTCCCAGAACTTCTCGACTAGCTCCGCGTCCACAGTGCCGGTGAGCAGCCCCTGCTTGCCCGCGTTACCGCGGAAGATATCGCCGAACCGCGGGGCGATCACCGCCCGGAATCCGTAGTCCCGCAGCGCCCAGACGGCGTGCTCCCGGCTGGAGCCCGTGCCAAAATCATGGCCGGCAAACAGCACGGTAGCGCCCTGGAAGTCGCGGCGATTCAAGATGAAATCCGGGTCCTGACGCCACGACGAGAAGAGGGCGTCGCCATAACCGGTCTTGGTGACCCGCTTCAGGAAGACGGCCGGAATGATCTGGTCGGTGTCGACGTTCGAGCGGCGGAACGGGACAGCGCGGCCGGTGATGATCGTGATCTTGTCCATTACCGGTTGCTCCCCTCGGTGATAGAGCTTGTCGAGATCGCGGTCTCGACAGGCTCGAGCAGCGAGTCCGCCAGATCCCAGGGTGATGACAACGTGCCCCGGATCGCGGTGGCCGCGGCAACCAGCGGCGAGACCAGATGGGTACGCCCGCCTTTGCCCTGGCGACCCTCGAAGTTGCGGTTCGAGGTGGACGCGCAACGCTCGCCCGGAGCCAGCTGGTCGGGATTCATCCCGAGACACATCGAACAGCCGGCGAAGCGCCACTCGGCGCCGAATTCTTCGAAGATCTTGTCGAGCCCCTCGGCCTCCGCCTCGAGTCGCACCCGCGCGGACCCGGGCACGACCATGACGCGCACGTGGTCGGCCTTCTTCTGCCCCCGAACGATGCTGGCGAAGGCGCGAAGGTCTTCGATCCGGCTGTTGGTGCAGGATCCCATGAAGACCGCGTCGACCCGGATGTCCTTCATCGGGGTGCCGGCTGCGAGATCCATGTATTCCAGCGCACGCTCGGCGGCCGCGCGGTCGTTGGCGTCAGAGTAACTGGCCGGGTCGGGCACGGTTTCGCTCAGAGATACGCCCTGTCCGGGATTGGTGCCCCAGGTTACGAATGGTTCGAGCTCGTTCGCGTCGAGGTAGACCTCGGCGTCGAAAACGGCGTCGTCGTCGGTGGCCAGCGTGTCCCAGTAGGCCACCGCCACATCCCAGTCGGCGCCCTCTGGCGCGTGGGCGCGACCTTTCAGGTAGTCGTATGTGGTCCGGTCGGGGGCGACCATCCCGGCGCGCGCGCCCGCCTCGATGGACATATTGCAGACGGTCATGCGGCCATCCATCGACAGGCTGCGAATGGCACTGCCGCGGTACTCGAGCACGTAGCCCTGCCCGCCGGCCGTGCCGATCTTGGCGATGACGGCGAGGATGATGTCTTTCGCCGTGACGCCAGGGCGCAGCGTGCCTTCAACCGTGATCGCCATCGTCTTAAACGGCGCCAACGGCAGGGTCTGCGTCGCAAGCACGTGCTCGACCTCGCTGGTGCCGATGCCGATGGCCATCGCACCGAACGCGCCGTGCGTGCTGGTGTGGCTGTCGCCGCAGACCACCGTGATGCCGGGCATAGTCAGGCCGAGCTGCGGGCCGACGACGTGCACGATGCCCTGCTCGATGTCGCCGAGCGAGTGCAAGCGGATGCCGAACTCCGCGGCGTTGCGACGCAATGTCTCGATCTGGGTGCGGCTGGTGAGGTCGGCAATCGGGCGATCGATGGCCAGGGTCGGAGTGTTGTGGTCCTCGGTGGCAATCGTCAGATCGGGGCGACGCACCGGACGTCCGGCGACGCGCAGCCCGTCGAAGGCCTGCGGGCTAGTGACCTCGTGCACGAGGTGCAGGTCGATGTAGATGAGGTCGGGAGCGCCGTCTTCGCCCCTGACGACGAGATGGTCGTCCCAGACCTTCTCGGCAAGTGTCTTGGGCGCGGTGCCTGTCGATGCGGTGATGACGCTCATTGGTTCAGAATCCTTCTTCGATCGTGGTGTCGGCCAACGACAGACTCCGCGACAAGGGGGCCGTGTTGCTAGGCCTCGTCGCGGCGGCGAAGAAGGAGAACCCGTTCGAGCAGCATCGGACGAGGTTACCACCGCGGCGAGCGGGCTCGCGGGCCGGACATCTCCAACCGGAGCGGATCGCTCAGTACCTCGGACCGATCAGGAGCTCAGGCTCAGGCTCAGGCTCAGGACCGGAGACCAGGATCGATATCGAACCGAGTTCGATCAGCGAGCCCGGTCGCGCGACATCCTCTCCGCCCGCGGTGAGCACCCGCCGTTCGCCACCTGTCGTGATCGCCACGCCATTCGTGGAATACAAATCGCATACGCGAAGGGTGAACTCGCCAGTCCCGGCGGGGTCGTCCGGCTCGATCAGGGCGTGTGTTTTCGACACTGTCTTGCCCGTGTCGGAGAGCGGGACAAGCAGTGCACGCGGACGGTCGCCCAGTGCGGCGGGATCGCGCCCGAGAAGCAACGGGCCGGCGACAGGAACGCGACTTCCATCCGGCAGGATCAGGATCAGGTGCCTCGGGTTCACCGGGTTCACCGGGTTCTCGAGGTTCACTGAGGCGGCGAGCTGGGTCTCCTCGGCGACCGTGTCGACACGCAAGGCGGGAACCGAGACAGCCGCCACCTCGCCTGTCGCGCTGTGCGCCAACCGGTGCGTCGCAGATTCGACCGAAGCGGGAAGCGCGATGTAGCGCTCTGGGTCGCGAACGGGAACGGGAACGGCGGCCACCGTCGGAGGCGGACTGGCGGGCGTTGAGCCAGGAGGAAGCAGGAAGGGGTTTTCAGCCACGAACGATTCCCGTCGGTGGCCCAAGGCGATCGAGCACCACGAGGTCATCACGCGTCACGAGCCGAGTCGCGATCGCGTACTCGACCAGGCGAAGGCGCCGGTTGGTGGCGAGATTGTCGCGGCCGCCCCGCAGGCCGGTGACGCCGACTCGGTCGAGTTTGTCGCACACATTGTCGAGTTTGCGGTTGAAGGCGGTGAGCGTCCAGCCCAGACGCGTGGCGGCCTCCGCCGATCCCGGGATCTCCCCGTGCCCTGCGGCGCTCTGCCGCAGCAGCGGTTCGGATAGCGCGACGATCAACTGGCGCTGGCTGCTGGTGAGGGGTACATGACCGATGGTCTCGTCCCCGTCACGGGAGACCGGCGAGACCGCGGTTCCGTAGAAACCACTGGTGGTGTGCACTGTGAGTTCGTAGCTGGTGGACCCAGCACCAAACACGATGTGCACGTGCTCGAAGACCAGAGGCAGCCGCGCGCCCGGCGCGAGACGGGCCTGAACCTGGCCGCTGGCGTCCGTGACCGTGGCGGTGAGGAGGGTGCCAACATTCTCGAGCCACCACAGACCCGCCTCGGCGCGGATGCGGAGGAAGCGCCGGTGCAGGTAGGGGTTGTCATCGACGCTCAGATCAGATTCGCGGCCGATTGAGAACTCGCGGCCCGGCTCGACAAGGTGCTCCTCGTCGCCGTATTCGACTCGAAGCGTGCGCAGTGGCGGCGCGGCTGTGACGGCATCCGGTGCGTCAGGGATCGCAGCACTGGGGATCGCAGCACCGGGAGTCACAGCGTCGGCGTCACTGCTCGTCTCGGGCGTCATGCGATCAGTCCTCGCGTACTGTGAAGCTCACGCCGCCACCCAGGTCGATGACGGTCCCGGGCAACACCACCGTTGGTTCGTTCCCGCGCAGCTTGCGGGGCGAGCCGCCCGGCAGAGTCACCAGGGTGCCGTTCTTCGAGGCCAAGTCGGTGACGACGACCACGTCACCCTCGACGGCGACACGCAGATGGCTGCGCGAAATGTCTTTGTCGTCGAGAATCGTAATCAGCCGCGGGTGGGGACCGGACACCGCGGCAACAGGTGAGACGCTGGGCGCCCGCCCGATGACCACGGGGACGCTCAACGACTCGCGCCCGCGGTCAGCGCGCTCCAGTTGCAGCGTTGGAGTGAGTTGCAGCGTGGCTGCTTGCGACGTGGACGTGGACGTGGCCGTGCCAACGGCCGGGACGTGCCCAGGGATCGGCGCGAACACCGTCGCCTCGGAGGCATCGGGTGCGACCGGCACGTCCGGCTGATGGCCCTTCAGCCCCAGGTCTTCGGCGAGCATGGTGCGTCCGTCGTGGTCGCCGGGACGCTCCGGATCTGGATTCGGGATGCGGATCGAGGCGCCGGCCTGGGTGCGATAGATGGTGTCTCCGAACAGGAAGTCGTAGGGCTCCGGTTCAGTTGACGTTGCGGCAGCGGCAACGGCAACGGACGCAGCAACGGTCGCGTCAACGGTCGCAGAAGCACCGGGTGCAGCGGCAACCACTGCCACCGGCACTGCCATCGGCACGGGCACGAGCACGGGCACCGGCACAGGCACCGGCACCTCGATCTGCGCCGACGGGACGAGGGTGGCCTCCGCGACGGTCTCGGCGTCTCTCGGAGTCTCGACCGTGGCGGGGGCCGGGTCTTCGGCGAGCACGGGCGCAGAAACGGTTATGGTCGCGGGCAGCGCGGCGGGCGCGGCCGACTTGAGCTCGACCGTCCACGTCGAGCCGGGTACCTGCAGCAGCAGGCTGCGCGCCCCCTCGAGAACCCGCTCGGACCAGGTAGCCATGCCCTCTCCGCTGATCGTGACTTCGGCGGCATCCGGATCGGTGGAGGTCACACTGACGGTGGCCGGGCCGCGCAGCACGACGCGGGCCACCGCCGAGTCACCGTCGATGAGGGCGAACGACGGCGCGCCCGCGATACCGCCAGCAAGCAGAAACTCGAGCGCAGCGCGGAAGCCGTCCGCCTCGGCCACTCGCTCGGACAGCCCGCCGAATCGCCCGGCGTCGGCCCGCGGAAGTGCCAGCATGCAGGCGGGAGCGCCGATCAGCACCCACGCCCGAGCGTCGCTAGGGTACGACTGCAAGATCACCGTGCTCTCCTCATCTTCGGGTGTACCGGTCCCATTGTGACGGGTTCCTTAGAGACGTGGGCGGGTGTCATCGAGTTCCGGGGAGAGCGCCCGGTCGCGGGTCTGCTCGTCGATTGGCTCGGGACCCTCGGCAACCACCGAAACCGCACCCCGGTAAGTGGCTTGCACCAGCACGATCGTGACGTTGTCGCGACCGCCAGCGTCGAGCGCGGCCTCCAACAGCCGGTCAACCGCGGACGCCGGGTCGCCCGCCCCGAGCACGTGCGCTATTCGCTCGTCGTCGAGCTCTTTGGTGAGGCCGTCGGAGCAGATCAGGAAAGTTTGTGGCTGCGCGGCGGGAAGCATCCAGGACTCCGGCGCAACCTGGTCGGATGCACCAAGCGCGCGCGTGACCATGTTGCGATCCGGATGGGTTCGCGCCGCGTTCTCGTCGATCAGGCCGGCATCGAGCAGCTCCTGCACGACCGAATGGTCGACGCTGACCCGCTCCAGACGGGGGACGACCGCCGTGGCATCCCAGCGGTAGACCCGCGAGTCACCGAGGTTGAAGACCATCCAGTGCGGGATCGCCGCCGGATGCTCGACCACGAGCGCCACCCCGGCGAGCGTGGTGCCGGCGATCAGGCGTTCGTCTCCCGACCACGCGGTGAGCTCACGCACGGCCGCGTTCGCCCGTCGGATCGCGGTGAGCATGTGCCCCGGCTCGGTCGGCACTGCCGGATCGAACTCCTCGTGCAGGGCCAGCACGGCTGTCGCACTGGCCCGGTCACCGAAGGCGTGGCCGCCCATGCCGTCCGCCACGGCAAAGACGGGTGGCTCGGCGATCAGCGCGTCTTCGTTGACTTCGCGCACCTTGCCGACGTGGCTCACCGAGGAGACCGTCAGCGTGAGTTCGCCGAGACCCGCGACGATGCGGTGCTGTGTCGTCATCTGCCGCCGCCCGGTCGACGGGGCGTCGACGTGCTCGCGAGAGCCACCACGCGCCGCGACCATGAGGCAATCGACGCCAGTCGATAGCGCGCGATCAGTTGGCGCCACCGGGGTAAGGTCGCGCGGGTCGCGTTGACGGTGGCAACCACCTCGGCCCAGACGGCATCAACCTCGGCGACGTCGAGTTCACGACCCGAGAAGACCGCGTCGTCGGTGCGGCGCGCCAGGAGAGCGAGCGAACCCGTCTGCCCGAGCGGCTCGGCGGGCGACGCAAGCCGCGGAGCGAGAGCTTCGGCGGTCCGACCTCGGGTGCTGGGCGGAGGCGACGCGATGCCCAACTCGTCGACGCGGTCGAGGAGTTCATCCCAGGCGCCTGCCGCCGCATCTCGAGCCCGAGCCGCGTGTCGGCGTCGACGCGCACGACGTCGCTTGAGCGCCGCGATCACCAGCAGCGGCAGGAAAACGAGCAGGGCAGGGATGCCGAACCCGAGCGCCGTCGGAACCACCCACCCCGGTAGCTCGAACGGGTTGCTGTTCTTCTTCTTACTGTTGTCGATCGACACGTTGGTGACCAGATCGTTCTCGTCGTTCTGGCTGCGCGGCGGCTGCCGCACCTGCGGCTGCGGCTCAGTATGCGGTTTCGGTACCTGATCCTGCGGCACGTCGGTTTGCGTCGGCGTCGGCAGGAACGGGATCCAGCCGATCCCCTGGAACGGTACTTCGACCCACGCGGTGACGTCGTGACCGGTGATCTTCGTCGCTCCCGCACCGTCGGCGACGGTAGGCGCGAAGCCCATCACGACCCGGGCCGGGTAGCCGAGACTGCGCGCCATCAGCGCCATGGCCGAGGCGTATTGCTCGGCGTCGCCCACCATCACCGAGCCGGCGAACAGACTCTGCATACGGTCGGCACCGTGGCCAGCAAGCGATGCCACCGAGTCGGAGGCGGTGCCGTGCGAGAGGAATCCCCTGGTGTGAAGGGCTTGCTCGATGTTGCGCAACTGCTCGATCGGCGACGTCGTGTTGCCGGCGAACTCGGTGGCTTTGGCGGCCACAACGTCGGGGATGTTGTCGACCGGCCCCGTCTGCACCCGCGCGGTCGGCACATCGCGCAGGGTTCGGTCGTCGTAATCCTTCTTCTGCAACTCGGAGGTCATTGTGACCGTGTCGCCGAGCTTCAGACCGTCCAGGATTACCGCGCTGCCGGTCGAGGCGTTGTAGCGCAGGCCGGTCAACTGCTCGCGGCTGTCTTTCGGGAGGCTGAGCGCGGTGGGATAGCCCAGGGAGGGGATCCAGACGTCGCTGTATGCGCCGATCTTCAGCGAGATCGTCTGGGTGCCACCGGCCGTGGCAAGCGTGGGTTTCGGGTACGCGCCGCCGACCAGGGCGAAGCTGCCGGATCCCTGCGTGGCGACTTTCGAGCCCGCGACGGTCCAGAGATGTCCGTCGTAGCTGTCCATCGTGGCGAGTCGCAGCCGTTCGTTGGATTTCAGCCCCGTGACGGTGAACAGGGTCTTGTCGACGTCGAGTTTCGAGTACTGCCGGAATCCGGCGAGCGGGCTCGCGAACGCGAGCGGTTCGAACGGCGGGACGATTTGGTCGCGGAGCACGAAGCGCGTGTCCTGCGCAGGCGCGAGTGCAGCTCCCGTCAACGCGCCGATGGCCACAGCGGCTCCGACGACGATGGCGGTTCCCGTTAACCGTCTCCGCAGCATGCCGTTCTGACGTTCGACGGTGACGCGCTCGACGGTGCTGTGTCTCCAGCCCAGCCAGATCAGGGCCACAGCGGCGAAGACCACACCGCGGGCACCGGGGTAGTACGGCTGGTCAGTACCGAGCAGGATGCTGGCGAGGTAGAGCAGCGCTGGCCCGATCAGCAGTAGCGCGGCCCGCGGCACGGTGCGCCGGCGCGGCAACCATCGGATCGCTAGCGTGGTGCCGACGAGGCCGACAACCCAGGCGGCAACGTAGGGAACCGCTGTGACGTAGTCCGGCAGCTCGACCGGAGGGCGAAGCGTGATCAAGTCGGCCCAGCCCCAGACCGCCCCGATCCCGAGGCTCGCGATGCTGGTGAGCGTGGGAACGACGTGCGCGATCGCTTGGTTCGGCACGGCGAGTGCGCTGCCGAAGACCAGGTAGGCGACGAGGGCGAGGGCGACGGTGAGCAGTGCACCCAGTCGCAAGGCACGGGCTGCGAGCGCGACGCCGGTGCCCACCAGCAGGCCTCCGACGCCGGCCAGCAGCCAGCCGAGGTTGTGGAAGCTGGTCGCAAGACCGACGATGCCTACCAGGCTCAGCAGCGTGTGCACGGCGAGGTCGACCCAGGTGCGCGACTTCAGGGTCATGACACCCTCCGCAGCAGCTTGGGCAGGTCGCCGAGTTCGCTGATCGTGAGCATGCGGAAGCGCGACACCGTCGAGATCCGCGGCTGACCCCCGAGCTCTGCGCGCAAGCCGATCAGACGGGTATCGGGTCCGACGACCGCCTCGATGGCGCGCAACTCGCTGATCGGCGTTGCCGAACCGGCCACGACCACGAGCACCGAGGGCGGCGCCGTGCGGGCGAGGGTTTCGCGGATGAACTCCCGCGGCGTCGTGCGCATTCCGACCGCAAGCTCAAGCCGACAGCTGTCGTCAAGCAGGGTCGTCACGGTTGCCGTACGCAATTCCCGTGTCTCGGCGACCACCCGGATGCGCGTCTTCTCGCGCACCACCTGCGCGGCGAGTGAGGCCATGATCGAAACGGCGAGCTCGAACTCGTCGGCGGGATCGGCATCCGCGCGTCCGTAGCCGCTCGCGCCGACCAGCAGGGCCAGCACCAACTCGGACCGCCGCGTCTCCTGGAACTGCCGCACCATCAGCTGCCCGGTGCGCGCAGTGGTGCGCCAGTGCACGTAGCGCTGATCGTCTCCCGGCTCGTATGGCCGCAGGGCGTGGAAGGCCAGGTCGCTGTTGGTGAGGGTCTGGGTGACCGTTCCCTCCAAGTCGCGCACCAGTCCCGACTGCGACGGTGCCAGCAGCGTGGTCGTCGGATGCACGAACAACTCGACCGGCTCGGCCCACCTCACGCGGCGGCGCAGCAACCCGAGCTGATCGCCGCGCACGGAAACCGCGGGTCCGGCGACAATCAGCGCGCGTCGCGCGGTCGGCACGGCGAACAGCTCCTCGTGCTCGGCCGCGGGGGCGAGGGGCGGGATGGCGAACTCGGCTTCGCCACGTCCGACCGGGAGTTCCAGGCGAGTCGCACTGGAACGCCGGGCGCCGGTGTTAGTCACCAGCAACCGGCCGAACGCCCGCTCCCCTGCCGTTACGCGCCGCGGGGTCAGTGCGATCTCGACCCGGAAGCTCGCGCGTCCGGTCAGGAACATCGCCGCGACCAGCAGCCCGCCCGCCAGCGTCAGCCCGAGGTAGAGGAACTCCACCCAGCCGAGCAGCCGGGCGACAGCGCCCGACCCGATCGCGGCGCCCAGCACAATCCAGCCGAGCGGGCTCACGATCGCGACAATCGGCCCGAGCGCGCGTCGAACTCTTCCGGCTGCGAGTCGCAGGAGTCCGAGGATGGTGCGCAGGACGGTCATGATCGAGGTCCGGTCAGACCGCGCTACGGGTCGGCGGGAGCACGTCGACGAGGATGCGGTTGACGATCTGCTCGGCAGTGACCCCGGAGAACTCCGACTCCGGGTCCACGATGATGCGGTGCGCCAGCACGGGCACAGCGAGTTCGAGCACGTCGTCGGGCGTGACGTAGTTGCGTCCGGCGGCGAGCGCCCAGGTCTTCGCGGCCCTGGCCAGGGCGAGGGCTCCGCGCATGCTGGCACCGAGCGTGACGTCCTTATCAGCGCGCGTCGCCTCAACCAGCCGGTTCACGTAATCCATGACCGACTCGTCCGAGTGCACCTCAGTGGCGAGCTCGGCCATCTTCGCAATGCTCGACGCGGCGATGATCGGCGTGATGCCGGACGCGCGGGCTCGGTTCGCGGCATCCATCAAGAGGGCGACCGCCGTCTGATGGTCCGGGTAGCCCAGCGAGGTCTTGATCAGGAAGCGGTCGAGCTGCGCCTCCGGAAGCGAGTACGTGCCGGACTGCTCGATCGGGTTCTGCGTCGCAATCACCATGAACGGCGCACCGACCGGATGCCCGACCCCGTCGACCGTGACGACGGCCTCCTCCATCACCTCCAGCAGCGCGCTTTGCGTCTTGGGGCTGGCGCGGTTGATCTCATCCGCCAGCAGGATCGACGCAAAAACGGGCCCGGGATGGAACTCGAAAACGCCCTTCTTCTGGTCATAGACCGAGACGCCGGTGACATCGCTCGGCAGCAGATCCGGCGTGAACTGGATGCGTGCGGTGGTGCCGTCGATCGTGTTCGCGAGGGCCTTGGCGAGCACCGTCTTGCCGGTGCCGGGCACATCCTCAAGCAGGATGTGCCCATCGCTGAGCAGCGCCGTGAGCACGAGGCGGATCACGTGTTTCTTACCGAGGATCGCCTGGTCGATGTTGCCGACCAGTTTCTCGAACGCCTCGGCAAACCAAGTGGCCTGTTCTGCGGTCACGGGCATGGGGTGGCTCCTTGGGTCGAGATAAAGGTCAGGTGGATGTCGAGGTCGGCTCTGCGGATTAACACGGCGGCGCATCTCCCCACCGGGTCGTGTGGGAGGTGCCGTTGTCGACCCAGGTGATCTGGCTGTTCAGGTCGCCGGCCGAGTTGCGGGCGTTGTAGGCGCCCGACTGCTGGGAGCCCGATGCTGCCGAGAAGTCGAGCGTCGACGAGCCAGACGAGAAAGTGATGTGGTGCGAGCCGGTGACGTTGCCGCTCCAGGTCACGCCGAGGTAGTTCCAGCCGTTGGGGCCGGGGCCGCCGTAGCAGAGGTGGATCGAGTACGGATTGACCAGGGTCACCGTGTTCGAGGTCGCCGACGTCGAGATGCCGGCGCTCGTCGCCGTCACCGTGAAGTTGTAGCTGCTGCCGTACGAGCCGTTCACCGTGACACTGCCCGAGGCGCCGACGGTCTGGGTGGAGATGCCGGTGCCAGAGATCGAATACGTCACCGGCTCAGTGCTCGGTGCGGCACCCCAGCTGTACGTCACGACCCCGGTGCTGTTGTTGCCGGATGCGCTCGCGCTCGGGTTGCCGGGCCGCGGTGTCGCCGAGTTGCTCGAGGTCACTGCGGTGCTGGAGTTCGTCCCGCCGTTGCTTTTGGTGACGATCGTGTAG
>JAYWDH010000052.1:0-6500 GCA_043779945.1 Microbacteriaceae bacterium | reverse complement strand
CGGGCGGGGGGGGGCGCGCCCCCCCCGCTGCCGCGGCCACGCGCATCCTCTACGGCGGATCGGTCAAGGCCTCGAACATCGCCAGTTACATGCGCGAGACGGATGTCGACGGCGCGCTGGTCGGGGGAGCGAGCCTCTTGCTCGATGAGTTCTCGTCGATCGTGCGCTACCAGAAGCACGTCGGAACCTGAGCCCATCACGCCCTGGCGTATACTGAACGCCGGTCTTATGGCCGTACCCGAAAGGTCATCGTGGCTATTCTTCAGGTCGTCGTTCAGGTGGTGCTCGGCATCACCTCTCTGCTGCTGACGCTGCTGATTCTGCTGCACCGCGGTCGCGGTGGAGGTCTGTCCGACATGTTCGGCGGCGGAGTGACCTCGAACCTCGGCGCCTCGGGTGTCGCGGAACGCAACCTCAACCGGATCACGGTCATTCTCGGCCTCGTCTGGATTACCAGCATCGTGGTGCTGGGCCTCATCATCAAGTTCGGCGGCTAGGAGTACTCATGGCATCAGGTGGAAGCGCGATCCGTGGATCACGTGTCGGATCGGGCCCGATGGGCGAGCAGGACCGTGGGTACCACGCGGAGCGAATCAGCGTTTCATACTGGGACGCCCTCGGCAACGAAACCGTGCGTTTCTTCGCGGCGAACCTTCCTGACGAGGAAATCCCGGAGGTGATCGACAGCCCGAACTCTGGCCTTCCCGCTGGCCGCGACAAGGAGAACCCTCCGCAGCTCGCGAAGATGGAGCCGTACAAGACGCACCTTGCCTACGTCAAGGAGCGTCGTTCTGAAAAGGAAGCGGACGAGCTCCTCGATGAGGCGCTCGAGCAGCTCCGAGTGCGGCGCGGAACTCCAGCCCACAAGTAAATCACCGGTAACCGCCGACGGGGACCGAGGCGGTCACAATCGGCGTGCGAAGGCCAGCGAAAAACGTTCTGTCACTCGCCGTCGCTGGTGTCATCGGCCGACGTCCAGTAGTACGACGGTGCGATGAGGTTTTCTGGAACCTGGGCGGCAGCCTCTTTGTCGACGAAGAAGACCGTGCGACGTCGCCCCTCCGCGCCGGCAGCAGGCACATCGTTGATGTTGGCTCCCGCCAATGCGAGTCCGAGCGCTGATGCCTTATCGCCGCCCGCAAGGACGAGCCAGATGCGATCTGACGAGTTGATAACCGGAAGTGTCAGGGTCAGACGCTCCGGCGGGGGCTTGGGAGAGTTCGTCTCGGCGACCACGACCCGCTGTTTCTCGTGCACGGCGGCATGATCAGGGAAGAGCGAGGCGATGTGCCCATCCGACCCGACGCCGAGGAAGGTGATGTCAAAGCGCGGAAAGCGGCCACCGCCGTTGGCCGCGGCCGCCAACTCCTGCTCATAGTGCAGCGCGGCCTGCTCGATGTCGGCCTGCTCACCTGGCGCAGGGAGCGACTTGATCTGCATGGCGTCCAGTGTCAGATGATCGAGGAGAGCTTCGCGCGACTGGGTGTCGTTGCGCTCGGGATCACCCAACGGGAGGTAGCGTTCGTCACCCCACCAGAAGGTGATGCGGCTCCAGTCGACGCTGTCGCGAGCCGGGGAGCTGTTGATGGCCGCAAGAACCGCCGAGCCCATCGTGCCGCCCGTCAGGCAGACATGAGCCGCGCCCAGGTCGTCGAGCAAATCAATGATTTTCGTGATGAAGCGGGCGGCAACGCTGCCGGCCAACGCTGCCCTGTCCGGATGCACGAGCACCCGTCGATCGGTGGTCACGCGGTGGCACTCCGTTTCGTCGCTGCCTTGTTCGTGGAAGCCTTCGACCGGCGCGGAGCGGGAGCGGCGAGTTGAGCCACACCGCGTTGTACGACTTCGCCGAACAGGTCGTCGGGGTCAAGTCGACGCAGTTCCTCCGCCAGGCAGTCTCGCAGATTTCGGCGAGGGAGCGAGATGTCGTGGGTCGGCTGGTTGGGCTGCACGAGAGTGGCGACTCCGGGAGTCACCCGCTCGAGTTCGACCGAGCCGGATGCGCGTTCCAGACGAACCCCGTGAATGCCGCTCGAGCCGTGCACCGGACTCGTGATCTCCATGTTGACCCTCACCTCGAGCGCGAGCTGCAGCCACGCAGCGAGCAGTTCTGTCGACGGCGAATCGGAAGAGCCGCTGACCGTCACCGCGTCGACCGGCTCGAACGGCGGCTGGTCGAGCACCGCAGCCAGCTGAGCGCGCCAGAGGGTCAGGCGGGTCCACGCGAAGTCCGTGTCACCAGGCGCGTAGTGCATGCCGAGGTCCTTCAGTGCCTGTACCGGGTTCGCCGCCGAGGCAGCATCCGTGATCCTGCGTTGGGCGATCTTGCCGAGTGGCGAGGTACTGGGCTCGGACGGTCCATGCGTCGGCCACCAGACCACGACAGGAGCATCAGGGAGCAGCAGGCTGGTGACCAGCCCGTCCTCGTCCGACGCGGTATCACCGTAGGCGCGCAGCAGAATGACCTCGCTCGCTCCTGCGTCGCCACCGACCCGAATCTGAGCATCGAGTCGCGGTTCTTCTTTCACCGAAGGATCCGGATTCTTCGACAGCACGATGACCCGCATCGGGTGCTCGCGGGAGGCATCGTTGGCCGCCTCGATTGCCTCCTCCTCTTCGCCGAGCGGGGTGGCGATCACCAGCGTGAGCACGCGGCCGAGCGCTACGGCGCCGCCCTCTTCACGAATCTTGACGAGAGTCTTAGACACCGAACTCGTGGTGGTGTCAGGGAGGTCAACGATCATGGGCGTCTCCAAACGCGGCCGTCACGGGCGAGGAGTTCGTCGGCGGACGACGGCCCCCAGGTCCCCGGCTTGTACTCGTCGGGCTGGCCGAGCGTCATCCAGTACTCCTCGATCGGGTCGAGGATCTTCCAGCTGAGCTCGACCTCCTGGTGACGTGGGAACAGCGGCGGGTCGCCGAGCAACACGTCCAGGATGAGTCGCTCATAGGCCTCGGGGCTCGCCTCGGTGAAGGCGTGCCCGTAGCCGAAGTCCATCGTCACGTCGCGCACCTGCATGCCCGCCCCCGGCACCTTGGAGCCGAAACGGATCGTGACACCCTCATCAGGCTGCACCCGGATCACCAGCGCGTTCTCCCCGAGTGCGGAGGTCTGTGAGGAAGCGAAGAGGTACTGCGGTGCTCGCTTGAACACCACGGCGATCTCGGTGACCCGGCGTCCAAGGCGCTTACCCGCGCGCAGGTAGAACGGCACTCCAGCCCAGCGTCGCGTGTTGATCTCGAGCTTCAGCGCCGCGTAGGTCTCCGTCGTGGAAGTGGGGCTCATGCCGTCTTCCTGCAGGAAACCCAGCACCTTCTCGCCGCCCTGCCAGCCGGCTCCGTACTGACCGCGAGCGGTCGCCTCGCCGAGGTCGGCGGGCAGGTGAACCGCCGAGAGCACCTTCTCTTTTTCGGCACGAAGATCGGCCGCATCGAACGAGACCGGCTCCTCCATCGCGGTCAGCGCCAGCAACTGGAGCAGGTGGTTCTGGATGACGTCGCGCGCCGCCCCGATGCCGTCGTAGTAACCAGCCCTCCCGCCCACGCCGATGTCCTCCGCCATGGTGATCTGCACGTGGTCGACGTGATCGGCGTTCCAGATCGGTTCATAGAGTTGATTGGCGAAGCGCAGCGCCAAGATGTTCTGAACCGTCTCTTTGCCGAGGTAGTGATCGATGCGGAACACGGCATCCGGCGGGAAGACCGACTCGACAACATCGTTCAACTCCCGAGCCGTCTTGAGGTCTGAGCCGAAAGGCTTCTCGATGACGACGCGGCGCCACTGGCCATCGGCCGGGTCGGCGAGCTTCGAGCGACGCAACTGCTCAGTGACCTGCGGGAATGACTTCGGCGGGATCGACAGGTAGAACGCGTGATTGCCCATCGTTCCGCGCTTCTCGTCGAGCTCATGCAACGTCTCCTTGAGGCGGTCGAAGGCCTCGTCGTCGTCGAACTCGCCCTGGACGAACCGGATACCCTGCTTCAGCTGGTTCCACACGTCATCATCGAATGGCGTGCGCGCGTAGGCCTTGACGGCCTCGTAGACGACCTTCTCGAAGTCCTGGTCTTCCCAGTCGCGGCGAGCGAAGCCGACGAGGGCGAAGCCCGGCGGTAGCAAACCGCGATTGGCGAGGTCATAGACCGCTGGCATGAGCTTCTTGCGCGACAGGTCGCCGGTCACGCCGAAGATGACGAGAGCGCTCGGACCGGCAATCCGATTGAGCCGTCGGTCGGAGGGCGATCTCAGCGGGTTGAAGTCCGGGGTGATCTGGACGGGCATGGTGGTTCTCCTCGATTCGCTCGAGCTCATGACGGGATTACTAGCCGATAGCGGCGGTGATCGCCGCTGCGCCAGCCGCAACATCGCGGAGCGTGAGCGTGAGCACGGGGCGTCCGTGATCGGCGAGCACGCTCGCGTCGCCGGCGGCCTGCGCCTGAATGAGCTGTCCGAAGGTGAACGGGCGATCCGGGATCGCCAGGTCATGCGCCGGGTCTGGCTCGGCCGTAATCTGCAGGAACACACCGACCGCGGGTCCACCCTTGTGGAACTGACCGGTGGAGTGCAAGAAGCGCGGGCCCCAGCCGAACGTCACCGGTCGCTTCGCCTTTGCGGCCGTCACATCGCGCAGAGCCGCGAACTCGGGGCGGTGCACTCGGTCTAGGTATGCCTGCAACGAGATGTAGCCGTCGGGGCCGAGCTCGCCGATCAGCGCGGCGATGGCGCCAGACAGGGTGTGATCGGCGATCGCGAGTCCGCCGAGCGTGCGTACCTCGATGCCGTCCTCGGTGACGAACATCGGGGTGGCAGGCTCCGGACGGTTGTCCAGCAGCCCGCGTGCGGCGATCTTGGCGGCCTCCACGTCTGGCTGGTCGAAGGGGTTGATCCCCAGCAGACGACCGGCGACCGCTGTCGCGTACTCCCAGACCAGCATCTGACCGCCGAGGCTCCCCGAGATCTCGATCTCACCCTGGCGAACCTCGCGGTTCGGTTCCTCATGCTTGACCAGTCGCACGATCTGCAGGTCGGGCAAGTCGAGGCTGAGTTCGGGGGAGTCCACGTCGAGGACGACCGGCAGGATGCCCTTGCCGTCCTTGCCCGTCGACTCGGCGATCAACTGCTCGGCCCAGTCCGCGAAACCCACGATGTATGTGCCGTCGGCGACGATGCCGAGCTTGTCTTTCAGCGGCACCGTGCCGGCGATCGCCGCACCGAGCACGAGGCCCGGGTTGTTGGGCGTATCCAGCGCGAGCGTGAGCTCCATCGCCTGCGCCTCGTCGAGGAGGTTGCGGATGTCGACACCGGCCAGTCCACTCGGCACCAGCCCGAAGGCGGTCAGCGCCGAGTAGCGGCCGCCGACGTTCGGATCTGCGTTGAAGACCTGGTAGCCGTCGGCGCGGGCAGCCACGTCGAGCGGCGAGCCCGGATCGGTCACCACGACGATGCGCTCTGTCGGGTCGATGCCCGCCGCGCGGAAAGCCTGTTCGTAGATGCGCTTCTGACTGTCGGTCTCGAGCGTCGAGCCGGACTTCGAGGAGATCACGACTGCGGTTTCGGTGAGCCGGTCGTTGAGTGCGGACTTCACCTGACCGGGGTCGGTCGAGTCGAGCACAGTCAAAGCGACCCCGTAGCTTTGCGTGATGACTTCGGGCGCCAGCGATGAGCCGCCCATCCCGCCGAGCACGATGTGCGTCACACCGGCACGGTGCAGCTTGTCGCGCAGTGCGAGGATGGGCTCGACGAGGGCGTCGGAGATCGCAATAGCTTCGACCCAGCCCAGGCGCTTCTCGCACTCCGCCTCGGCCTCGGCACCCCAAAGGGTCGGGTCCTGCGTGGTGATTCCGCTCGCGACGCCATCGGCGACCAGCTGCGGAACGAGACGTGCGACGGCCTCGGCGGCGGCGCCGCTCGGGTGCACCTCGACGGTCACTTGGCCGCCGCCAGCGCCGCGGTCACGGTATCGAGCAGCTCACCCCACGAGACGGTGAACTTTTCGACGCCCTCCTTCTCGAGCAACGCGGTTACGTCGTCGTAGTCGACACCGACAGCGGCGAGTCGGTCGAGGACGGACTGGGCATCCGCGTATGCGCCGGTCACGGCATCGCCGTGGAGGGGAGCGTGGTCAAGTGTCGCGTCCAGTGTCTTCTCGGGCATCGTGTTGACGACACCCTGGACGGCGAGTTCTGTGACGTAGAGCGTGTCGGGCATGGCGGGATCCTTGACGCCCGTCGAGGCCCAGAGAGGACGCTGCTTGTTGGCGCCCAGACCGAGGAGGGTCGTCGCGCGCTCGGTCGCGAACTGCTGCTCAAACAGCTGATAGGCGAGCTGAGCGTTGGCGATGCCCGCCCTGCTGGCGAGGGCGTTGGCCTCGTCGGTCCCGATGGCGGCCAGGCGGGCATTGATCTCGGTGTCGACGCGCGATACGAAGAACGAGGCGACCGATTCGATGGTCGAGAGGTCGATTCCGGCAGCGTGCGCCTTCTCGAGGCCGCTCAGGTAGGCG
>JAYWDH010000051.1:0-17139 GCA_043779945.1 Microbacteriaceae bacterium | reverse complement strand
GAGCCATCAACATCGCGGGTGGCGTGCTGCTCGTCATCATCGGCGTGCTGATGGTTTCGGGCATCTGGCGGGCATTCATCACAGCGTTTGGAGCGGGCCTTGGCATCGCGAACCCGCTCTGAGTCGATCGAGGACTCGAGCCGCGTCGATCCCACTGAGGTTGCCGACGGCACATCGACCCGTTCCGACCCGCTGCGCCCGTCGGATCACATTGACTCGAGCGAGCCAGCCATCGATGACTCGATTGCCCAGCCGAAGCTCGGACCGCTCGGCTACCTGCGCTTTTTCTGGCGGCAACTCACGAGCATGCGCACGGCTCTCGTCCTTCTCCTGCTGCTGGCGATCGGCGCGGTGCCCGGCTCGCTGGTCCCACAACGCAGCTCAGACCCGAACGGCGTCGTTGCGTACCAGACCAATAACCCGGAGACCTTCAAGGTACTCGACTCGCTCGGACTGTTCAGCACCTTCACCTCGCCGTGGTTCTCAGCCATCTACTTGCTGCTGTTCGTCTCCCTGGTCGGCTGCATCATCCCGCGCTTGAAGCATCACCTCGACGCGCTGCGGGCGAAGCCGCCGAAGACCCCGGTGCGCCTCGAGCGGCTCGTCGGTCACACCACGACCACCACGACAACAGATGCCGAGACGGCGATCGTCGACGCGCGCGCGCTACTGAAGCGGCAGGGCTACCGCGTTGCCCGCTACGACACGACAGGCCGCGGTGCGGACGGGCGGGGGGCGAGCCTGAGCATCTCGGCCGAGCGCGGCTATCTGCGCGAGACCGGCAACCTGATCTTCCACATCGCGCTCGTCGGGATGCTGCTCACGGTCGGCGTCTTCGGCAGCTTCGGCTACACCGGCCAGCGCATCCTCGTGACGGGGGAAGCGTTCACCAACGCGCTCACCGACTACAACTCGTTCAGCCCTGGCCGCTTCGCAGACGAGAACTCGCTCGAACCGTTCCAGCTGCGGCTCGACAAGTTCACGCCCACCTACTCCTTCCAGGGCGGCGCCTGGGAGCCCCAGGCGTTCGACGCCCAGATCGCGACGCGCACCACGGCGGGCAGCTGGTCTGAGCAGATGCTCAAGGTGAACTCGCCCCTGGAGATCGGTGGCACGCAGGTTTACCTGTTGGGCAACGGGTACGCACCGGTCGTCACGGTGAAAGATCCGAGCGGCACTGTGGTGTTCACCGGTGCCGTCCCGTTCCTCGCGCAAAACGCCAACCTCGACAGCAACGGCGTGATCAAGGTGCCGGACGGCCTGGCGAAGCAGGTCGCGTTCCAGGGCTTCTTCTGCCCGACGCCCGTGTCGACCGCCACCGGCTGTGGCTCGGTCTCGCCCTATCTGAGTGACGCCGCCCAGCTGCAGCTCTCCGTCTTCACGGGCGACCTCGGCCTCGACAAGGGCGTCGCCGTGAACGCATATTCGCTCAACGAGGACAAGCTCACCAAGGTCGCCGGCTTCAACACGAATGTTGCGGGCCTCCAGCTCACGAAGGGTCAGACCGCCCAGCTTCCCGGTGGTCTGGGTTCGATCGAGCTCACCGGAATTGAGCGCTATGTGAGCGTCGACATCCACCACGACCCGACCCCGCTGTTCGCCCTGCTGTTTGCCGTGCTGATCCTCAGCGGTCTGCTGCTCAGTCTTTTCGTGCCGCGTCGCCGCGTCTGGATCAGGGCGCTCCCCGGCCTCGACGGAAGTGCGACCCGCATCGAGTACGCCGGTCTCGCCCGCGGCGAGGACCCGACGCTTGCCAGCGCGGTCGCCGACCTGGCCGCGCGGCACGCGCGGTATCTCGAGGGGCTGCCCGCCGAGGTCGCAGCCGAGGTCACAGCCGAGGTCGCAGCTGAGGTCGCAGCTGCCGACGACGACACAGCAGACGAACGTAGGATGAGAGAGTGATTGCAACCCTCGCCGCGTACTCCGTCGTGGCCGTCTACTCGGCGATCGTCGTGTACGTGCTGGCCTTCATCGCGTTCGCGCTCGACCTGTCGAAGCGGTCTGCGATCGCGCAGAGCGCTGCGAACGTCTCGCTCGCAACGGTGGTGGCCGCCGGATCTGGTAGTACAGCAGTCCTGGAAAAGACGGCGACGCCGTCGGTTCGCGGCCGTTCGAGCCGCTATCAGCGCACCGCATACGCCCTGGTGATCATCGGCTGGGTCGTGCACCTGACGGCGCTCGTCCTGCGCGGACTGGCCGCCGGTCGCGTGCCGTGGGCGAACCTCTACGAGTTCGCGATGACTGGCACGGCGATCATGATCGGCGTCTTCATTTTCATCCAGTTCTATCGCGACGTGAAGTTCCTCGGTGCCTACATCACCGGGGTCGTGATCCTGCTGCTCGGCCTCGCCAGCGTCAACTTCTACGTGGCCGTGACCCCGCTGCCGCCGGCACTGCAGTCGGCCTGGCTTGTGATCCACGTGTTCGTCGCCACGCTCGGCACGGGCTTCTTCGCGGTCGGAGGCGGACTCTCGGTGGCCCAGCTGCTGCAGGCTCGGCGCGAGGCCGGCGGACTCCGGCGCATTCCGTTCCTCGCGACCTTCCCGACCTCCGAGGTGCTGGAGAACATCGCGTATCGCGTGATCGTGGTTGGCTTCGCCTTCTGGACCTTCACCCTCATGGCTGGCGCTATCTGGGCCGAGCGCGCCTGGGGCCGCTACTGGGGCTGGGACACCAAAGAGGTCTGGACCTTCATCATCTGGGTCACCTTCGCCGGGTACATCCACGCGCGAGCGACCCGCGGATGGCGCGGCTCGCGGTCCGCTTGGCTGGCGATCATCGGCTTCAGCGCCGTGATGTTCAACTACACGGTCGTCAATCTGTTCTTCAAGGGACTGCACGCCTACACCGGTCTGTGATCCTCGGCAGAGGTTCTCCACAGTCGTTTCGGGTTGCAACGACTGATTCCGAAGGCTGACGACCCGCTACGCTGGCGGAATCGAGAGCCGGAGGTCGATGTCGCCCGTGAAGACCGCGCCCCCCTCAGCAACCCCGCAGATCGCGCTGAGGGGTCTGCGCAAGACATTCGGCAAGGTAGTCGCCGTTGACTCGGTCGATCTCGAGATCGCCGACGGCGAGTTCTTTGCCATGCTGGGGCCGTCCGGCTCCGGCAAGACGACAGTGCTTCGGATGATTGCCGGCTTCGAGAACCCGACGAGCGGTAGCGTCATTCTGGGCGGCGTCGACGAGACGGCCCTGCCGCCCTTCCGCCGCGACGTGAGCACCGTGTTCCAGGACTACGCGCTGTTCCCGCACATGACCGTCGGCCAGAACGTGGCGTACGGCCTCAAGGTGCGCGGTGTCGGTGGGGCCGAGCGCACGCGTCGAGTCGGCGAGGCGCTCGAGATGGTGCGGCTCGGCGACCTCGGTGCCCGCAAGCCGAGTGAGCTGTCCGGCGGTCAGCGTCAGCGAGTCGCCCTCGCTCGAGCCCTGGTTACCCGCCCCAAGGTGCTTCTGCTCGACGAGCCACTCGGTGCCCTCGACCTCAAGCTGCGCGAGCAGATGCAACTCGAGCTGAAGTCGATCCAGCGCGAAGTGGGCATCACCTTCCTTTTCGTCACGCACGACCAGGATGAAGCGCTCACCCTCTGCGACCGGCTTGCGGTCTTCAACGCGGGACGCATCGAACAAGTCGGGCTTCCCGGTGCGGTCTACGAATACCCAGCGACTCGGTTCGTGGCGGGGTTCGTCGGATCCTCAAACGTGATCCCGGCGCAGCTGGCCCCCGAGATCGTCGGCAGACCCGGGACCTTCGCGATCCGTCCCGAGAAGATCCGTGTGCTCGCCGCAGGCGCCGACGCGACTGCGGGGGAGTTGACCCTTGCCGGGACTGTCGGCGAGGTGGTCTACTCCGGTCCGACTACGCGAGTCGTCGTTGATGCGGCCGGACCCGGCGGGCTCCAGCTATCGGCGACCGTACTCAACGCGGACGCCCCCGAAGACGCTGCTGCCGCGTCCGCTCTGCGGCGGGGCGACCCGATCGCCATCGCCTGGCACGAGAGTGCCGTTCGATTGCTCGAACTGTAGAGCGCACCATCCACCCGCCACCCGAGAATCACAGCACGCACACGAGAGGAACATCATGACCAGGTCACCCAGGTTCGTTACCGCCATCGCGGTAGCCGCCGCGATTGTCGTCACGATCGCCGGCTGTTCGAGCGGCGGCGGCAGCTCGAGCAGCCACTCGCCCGCGGCCAGGGTGCCGAAAGTCGCCGAGCAGGCGAAGCTCGGCACCGGCGAGGGCAAGCTCAACATCATCGTGTGGGCCGGCTACGCCGAGAACGGTACCAATGACCCCACCGTCGACTGGGTCACCCCCTTCGAGAAGCAGACCGGATGCCAGGTCAACGCGAAGACCGCCGGCACCTCCGACGAGATGGTGCAGCTCATGCGCACGGGCCAGTACGACGGAGTCTCCGCCTCGGGTGACGCCACCCTCCGGTTGATTTATGGCGGCGACGTTGCTCCCGTCAACACCTCGCTGGTGCCCAACTACGCCACGATCTCCAACTTCCTCAAGCTGAAGGCCTGGAACTCGGCCAACGGCAAGATGTACGGCATCCCGCACGGTTGGGGTGCGAACGTGCTGATGTACAACCCGGCTGTCGTCACGACCCCACCGGACTCCTGGTCGGCCGTGTTCGATGGCTCCTCGCCCTACGCTGGCAAGGTGACCGCGTACGACTCGCCGATCTACATCGCCGACGCGGCGCTGTACCTGAAGTCGAAGGATCCGTCGCTCGGCATCACCGACCCGTACTCGCTCACCGAGAAGCAGCTGACCGCCGCAGTCGACCTGCTGAAGAAGCAGAACGCGAATGTCGGGGAGTACTGGAGCGATTACACCAAGGAGGTCCAGGCTTTCGAGTCGGGCAGCTCCGTGATCGGCACTGCCTGGCAGGTCATCGCGAACCTGGTCGGCTCCGATGGCAAGGTCGCGGTGAACACGGTCGTTCCCAAAGAGGGCGTGACGGGCTGGTCAGACACCTGGATGATCGCGGCCAAGGCCAAGGACCCGAACTGCATGTATGAGTGGATGAACTGGATCACGTCAGACAAGGTCAACGCTCAGGTCGCTGAGTGGTTCGGCGAGGCTCCGGCGCAGACGCTCGCGTGTGCGAAGACCACGGACGCCACCTTCTGCGACACCTACCACGCGACCGACGCGGCCTACGCGGACAAGATCCACTACTGGACGACCCCGCAGACGACGTGCGTCGACGGCAGCGGCAAGACCGACTGCACGGCGTACTCCGAGTGGACGACCAAGTGGCAGCAGATCAAGGGGTAGCGCGCCGGGGACCCGTCTCGGCGTTCTTCGCGACGCGGCCGAGGACGCGGCTGGGGTTGCTCCTGACCCCGCCGCTCCTCTGGCTCGTCGTCGCGTACCTCGGGTCGATCGCCGTTCTGCTGTTCACGGCGTTCTGGAGCGTCGACGGCTTTACCGGGCGTGTGGTGGCGGACTTCCAGTTGGGCAACCTGATCTCGGTGGCCACCGATCCGCTCTACCGCGAGGTGACGGTCCGCACCATCGTGGTGGCGCTCGCTGTGACCCTGATCGACGCGGTCGTCGCCTTTCCGATGGCGTTCTACATGGCCAAGATCGCGCCGCCGCGCACCCGCGCCTTTTTCTTGGTCGCGGTGACGACGCCGCTCTGGGCCAGCTATTTGGTCAAGGCATACGCCTGGCGCGTCCTGCTCGAGCCGAACGGCCCGATTGACATCGTCACTGGGGGTCATTCGCCCGGCTACGGGCTGCCCGCCACGGTCATCACGCTCGCCTACCTCTGGCTGCCGTACATGATCATCCCGCTCTACGCGGGTTTCGATCGAGTCCCCGCCTCCCTGGTCGAGGCCAGCGCGGATCTCGGCGCCTCCACCGCGCGCACGGTGCGATCCATCATCCTGCCCCTGGTGTTCCCTGCGATCGCAGCAGGATCGATCTTCACGTTTTCACTGAGCCTCGGCGACTACATCGCGGTCACCATCGTCGGAGGCAAGACCCAGTTGTTGGCCAACCTGATCTACGGCCAGTTGGTTACGGCGAATAACCAACCGCTCGCGGCCGCGCTGTCGGTCGTCCCCTTGATCGCGATCGTCGTCTACCTGCTGGCCATCCGTCGCACCGGAGCTTTGGAGAACGTCTGATGGAGTTCGCGCACGGCTTCCGCGTCGGGTTGCGCATCTTCATGTTGATCGGCCTGGCGATTCTTTACATCCCGCTGATCCTGATCGTGGTCAACTCGTTCAACCAATCGAAGACCTTTGCGTTCCCGCCGACCGGGTTCACCCTCCAGTGGTGGGTGGCGGCAGCGCACAGCACCGGAGCGCTCAAAGCTCTGGGTACCTCGATGATCGCCGGGGTGGGGGCGACGATCATCGCGCTCCTGCTCGGGACCATGGCCGCCTTCGCCGTTCAGCGTTACCGATTCTTCGGCCGCCAGACGATCAGCTTTCTGGTCGTGCTCCCGATTACGCTGCCCGGCATCGTCACCGGCTTGGCGCTCTTCTCCACGTTCTCGGCGGTGCTCGGGCCGCTGGGCGTTGCTCTGGGGATCGGAACGGTCATCATCGGGCACGCCACCTTCTGCATTGTGATCGTGTTCAATAACGTGCAGGCGCGGCTTCGTCGTCTCGGGACCTCGCTGGAGGAGGCGTCTGCCGACCTGGGCGGCACCGGGTGGCAGACCTTCCGCTACGTGACATTCCCCAGCATCCGGGGCGCCTTGGTGGCGGGGGCATTACTCGCCTTCGCGCTCAGCTTCGACGAGATCGTCGTGACCACGTTTACGGCGGGGGCAGAAGTGCAGACGCTGCCGATCTGGATCTTTGGCAACCTGTTCCGGCCGAATCAGGCCCCCGTCGTCAACGTGGTTGCGGCGGTGCTGACGATCGTCGCGATCGTGCCGGTGTGGCTCTCGCAGAGGCTCGCCGGTGATTCGGTGACCAGCCGCGTCTAGGCGGGTGGTTGCCCGGGCCGCTTCGCTGCTACTCACCAAGTAGTGCGTAGCAGCGCTCGAGACGTGCGCGCCACCACAGTTCGCGGACCGGTGCCGCCGCGTGCGAGGTGAGTACGTCCTCGTTGAGCTCGACCCGACGCACGGGGATCGAGCCCTCGGCGGCGAGCAACGGCTCGGACGCGACATCCGTCTCCAAGAGCGCAACCGTTGCGAGGCCGCAGTCGAAGTCGAGCTCGGGAATCGCGGCGGCCAGCGCCGCACCCATAGAGATGCCGACCGAGGTGTCGAGGGAGCTCGAGACCACGACCGGCAGCCCTGCTTCTGCCACGATCTGCAACGCTCGGTGGATGCCACCCAGTGGCTGCGCCTTGAGCACGAGCAGGTCGGCAGCGCCCGCGCGGGCGACCGCGAGCGGATCCTCGGCCTTTCGTACGCTCTCGTCGGCGGCAATCAGCAGTTGCCAGTCGTGAAGCCGACCGCGCAGCTCGATCAGCTCCTCGACCGTCGCGCAAGGTTGCTCGAGGTATTCGAGGTCGAAGCCGGCGAGGGCGTGCGCGGCGTGCTCCGCCTCGTCCACGTTCCAGCCGCCGTTCGCATCGACCCGGATCCGCCCCTCCGGTCCGAGGAACGCGCGGGTCGCCTTGACCCGTGCCACATCATCGGCGAGCGTCTGCCCGGGCTCGGCCACCTTGACCTTGACCGTGCGCGTTCCCGCGTAGCGCGCGAGCACTCCCTCGACGGCGTCGGGCGCGACCGCGGGCAAAGTCGCATTGACGGGTATGCGGTCCCGCACCGCTGGCGGCGTCGCCAGCCAGCCGAACTCGATCGCCGCGCGCAGCCAGTTCGCCGCCTCCGGATCGCCGTACTCGGTGAACGGAGAGAACTCGGTCCACCCCTCTGCACCGCGCAGCAGCATCGCCTCGCGCAACCGAATCCCGCGGAACTGCGTCACCAGCGGCAGGGCCACGACGCGCGCCTCGGCGAGCAGTTCCTCGAGCGGGGGCAGTTCGGCCGACGTTGGCATGGTCACGCGGTCAGTCTGGCACTCCACCCCTTCCGAAATGCAGGACCCGGCGGGGACGGTGTCCACGGATACTGCACTCCTGCCGCACCAACCTCACGTTCTCCTGCATTTCACAACCAGGAGCGGAGGGCGCGAGTGTCGTCAGAGCTAGAGTGAGCCCAGGCGACGAAGGGAGCTGGGCATGAGTGATCGGACTCCGCTTCGCCCGAGCCAAGCCGGCGCGGTTCGCCCCGGCCAAGCCGGACAAACCCGGCCCGGCAATGTGCGACCGGCCGGGATTGGCGCCAGCTACGCCCTCAACCCGACACCGCAGGGACGTCAGACGGGGTCGATGGGCGCCGGATACGTTCCGGTGCAGCCGCTGGGCCGCACCGAGGTGGTCACGATCGCCCCGACGCTCTCGCAGTTCTGGCGCAGCGACATCCGACGCACGTCCGTCGGCCCGCGCTCGCGCTGGGCGGGGATAACCGCGTTCTGGCTCGGGCTCGCTGCGATCGCATTCCTCCTGATCGGGACAGCGACCGGGATCGAGCCGCTGCGAGCCATCGCCCTCCCACTCAGCGCGGTCGCCGGCTTCTTCGCGATCATCGCCCTGATCGCCGGGGTGGGTCGCGTCCTCGGCTTCCTCGGGCTGCTCTTCGCGCTCGCCGGGAATGTGTTCGTAATCGAGTGGCTCGTGCGGCTGTTCAGCTAGCCCCGTAGGCTAAATCACATGGACGAGCCGAGCGGAGAGCTGGCAGACGACCACGTGCAGCAGCCGTTTGAGCCCGCACAGATGGACGGCCTCGCCCCTGGCATGACGATCATCCGCCACGTGCGCGGACCGCGCCGCTGGCCCGGGCTTCTTGCCTGCATTCTCGCCTTGCTTATGCTCGCCGCGACCGGGGCAGGGATCCAGGTCGCCTCGGCGGGCAGTTACGCTCTTTCGACGGCGCTCGCCGACGCGGCAATCGGGTTGAGCTTTGCCGCGATCCTGTTCGGGTTGATCGCGATCTTCGGCCGCTGGGCGCGCGGTGCTGGCGTCGTCGCCGTGGTCGTCGCCGGGGTTGGCAACCCGCTCGTGCTGCTTTCCGTGCTGAGATCGCTGAGCGGATCGTGAGGCGGCTCCGCGTCGTCGCATCAGGCCCCGGCGTGCTCGCCGAGCTTCGGGCCGCGCTCGCCGGCGGGGACGCCATTCTGGTGGCGGCCGACGCATCGCGCCCGCCGACCGGACTGCCACCGACGGTCGAGCGGCGCATTGCCTTGGTCGTCGAAACCAGCGGATCTACCGGCCGTCCCAAGCGCGTTGCGCTCTCCGCCGACGCTCTGCTTGCCAACGCGGCGGCCAGCGAATCGGCGCTCGGCGCTCCCGGACAGTGGGTGCTGGCATTGCCGACGCACTACATCGCGGGGCTCAACGTGCTCGCGCGCTCCCTGGCCGCCGAGACTGAGCCAGTCGGTGTCGTCGGCGTGGGTGGGCACTTCAGCGCCCAGGTCTTCCTCGACGCCGTCGAGCGGATGGACCATCCCATCCGTTTCACTTCGCTGGTCCCCGCTCAGCTGGCCACCCTGCTCGACGATGCGCGCAGCCGCACGGCCCTCGCCGGATTCGCGGCAGTCCTGGTCGGCGGCCAGGCGACCCCGCGACCGCTTCTCGAGCGTGCGGCGGATGCCGGTATCCGGGTGCGGCGCAGCTACGGCTCAAGCGAGACCAGCGGCGGCTGCGTGTACGACGGTGCCCCGATCGGAACGACTGCCGTGCGCGTCGTCGACGGCGAGGTCTGGCTCGGGGGGCCGAGCCTCGCCGACAGTTACCTCGGCGACCCCGAGTTGACGGACGAGCGCTTCGTCAGCGACGGGGGAGTGCGTTGGTTCCGCACAGCGGACGGCGGTGAGCTCGCCCACGGTGCCGACGGCGACCACCTCACCGTGACAGGCCGCCGCGACGACGTGCTCATTTCCGGCGGCGTCAAGGTCGCGCTCGCCGCTGTCGAGCGGGTGTTGCGTGAGCAGCCGGGGCTTGCCGACGCGGTGGTGGTGGCGGTGCCCGACCCGCGCTGGGGCGAGGTCCCGGTGGCGGTCACGGCATCCGTCGACGACGAGGCGTCTGAGGTCTCCGACGCGGATGCCGCAGCCGCCGTCGCCGCAGAACTCGGCACTCCCGCCCGCCCGGCCCGGATCGTGCACCTGGACGCGCTCCCGCTCCTCGCGAGCGGCAAGGTCGACCGCCCGGCAGTGCGGGCACTCGTACGCGGCTAGTTCCGCTGTGAAAGAGCACAACGGCATCCCTCGGTAGACTGCGCGCGTGGCAAAGCAGCAGCGCAGAGACCCCCGTATCGGCCGGACGACGAAGGCGACGACCCCGTCCAAGCCGACACCGAGCAAGAACCGCGGCAAGAGCGGTCACCCCGGAGGGCGGGTCACCTCGGAGGCGAATCCCGCCACCCTCGGCACCTGGATCGCAGGCGCCCGCCCGCAGACCCTTCTGCTCGCGATCGCGCCGGTCGCCGTGGGGACCGGCGCGGCATCCGTCGACCTGCCGAGCTGGCACTACCACTGGGTGCGTGCAGTGCTCGCACTCATCGTCTCGCTCGCCCTGCAGATCGCGGTCAACTACGCGAACGACTACTCGGACGGCATCCGCGGTACAGACAAGAACCGGGTCGGTCCAGCGCGACTGGTCGGCTCCGGCCGCGCCAAGCCCCGGGCGGTGCTCACGGTCGCGCTGGTGTTCTTCGGTATCGCGGCGCTGGCAGGCTCCATCTTGATCTGGCGCAGCGGCGCGTGGTGGCTGTTCGCGGTCGGTGCGGTCAGCATCGCGGCGGGCTGGTTCTACACCGGGGGCAAGCGGCCGTACGGCTACTACGCGCTCGGCGAGGTGGCGGTGTTCCTCTTCTTCGGCATCGTGCCCGTTGCCGGGACGATGTACACGCAGACCGGCACGGTGAACATCGAGGGCTGGCTCGGTGGTGTTGCGATGGGCGCCTTCGCCAGCGCGGTGCTCGTGGTGAACAACCTGCGCGATCGCGAACAGGATGCCCTCAGCCGCAAGCGCACTCTTGCGGTCTTCCTGGGCAACCGCGGCACGCGTGCGCTGTATGTCGTGCTGATGCTGGTTCCGCTTGCACTACTCGCCTTCTATCTGATCTTCTATCCGCTCGCGGGCTTTGTCTACTTCGACGCCCTGCTGGTGCTGCCGGCGATCCTGATCGTGATTCTGGCGAAGACGGCACCCGAACACATCACGGCACTCAAACTGACCCTGTTCTCCGCGTTCTTCTACGGGATCGGGCTCGGCGCGGCACTCGCGTTCTGGGGCGCGGCGTCGATCGCGGGTTGAGCGTTATCCCGGCTGCGCAGTTACTCGCCGCGGGCGGTGTCTTCGACGTCTTCGTCGCTGCCGGCTTTGATCTTCGCGGTTGCGCCGGCGCCAGCGCGGGCGCTGACAAGTTTGAGCGCGACGCGCTCGCGCAGCGGCCTGAGGGCGATGTAGGAGATGCAGAGCGCCAGCACGGCACCGCCGACCGCGGCGATGA
Source organism: Microbacteriaceae bacterium (assembly GCA_043779945.1). Lineage (GTDB taxonomy): Bacteria > Actinomycetota > Actinomycetes > Actinomycetales > Microbacteriaceae > Lysinimonas. The sequence continues at coordinate 5,641 of JAYWDH010000051.1, read as the reverse complement.
GCCACGCCGTCGACGGGAATGACGAGACAGTCAGCACGTAGAGGATCGCGAACAGCACCGCGAACAGGCCAACGCGCAAAGCAGAGTAGAGGATCCAGGCGCGCACACCGATAAGTCTAAACGGCGTGCCCGAGCGCCGCCCGGAGAGCCGATCTAGACTCGGTTCATGGTCAAAATCCTGGCGCCGATCGTCGTTCTGCTGCTGATTTTCGCCGTGGTCGACGTCGCCGTGCTGGAACGCAGCCGGGTTCGCTTCCTGCCGAAGATCGGCTGGATTGTGCTGGTGGTCGTGCTGCCGATCGTCGGACCGGTGATCTGGTTCATCGTGGGCCGTGGCCGCCCGGGCGAGAGCAACTCCGTGGCCGCTCCCGGCCTAGCCTCGGGTCGAGTCGGCCCGATCGCCCCGGATGATGACCCCGACTTCCTCGGACGACTGAATCGCGACCAGGAGCAAGAGGAGCGTATCCGCGAGTTGGAGAAGCGTCTCGAGGAGCTCGACGACGACAAGCCCGAGAAGTGACGCTGCGAGCTGAGTCGTCGGCCAGCGCCGCGGCGACCGCCCTGCTCGGCGAGTTCATCCGCTCGGGCGTGACCGACCTCGTTCTCAGTCCCGGATCGCGATCGCAAGCGCTCGCTCTCGCCGCTGCGCAGTTCGAACGCGCGGGTCTGCTCCGTCTTCGCGTGCGCATCGACGAGCGCTCGGCCGGCTTCCTGGCACTCGGCCTCGCTGTGGAGACGCGGCGCCCTGTGCTGCTTGTCGTCACCTCGGGCACCGCGGTGGCCGAGCTGCACCCAGCCGTGCTCGAGGCCTCGCACTCGGGGGTGCCGCTGATCGTGCTGAGCGCCGACCGGCCGACAGAGCTGCTCGGCGTCGGGGCGAATCAGACGACCGTGCAACCCGGTCTGTTCGGGAGTGCTGTCGAAGCCTCGTGGGATATCGCGGCCCCAGTCGGCGGCTCCGCTGGGCCACGCGAAGAGGAGGCGGCGCGCGCGCTGGTCGCCGAGGTGCTGGCCGGCATCCGTCGTCCGCGGCACGTGAACCTCGCATACCGTGAGCCGTTGTCGTCGCCGCAACTGCTCCCCGAAGTTTCGCCGGGGGTGTGGGCTCCCGAGGTGCCGCCGCACGAGGCGCTCGAGCTGCAGCCAGGCCCCGGCACAGTCGTGGTCGCGGGCACGGGGGCGGGAGCCGTGGCGGAGGAGGTGGCACGCGCCCTGGGAGCTCCGCTGCTTGCCGAGGTGGCGAGCGGCGCGCGCTTCGGGCCGAACCTGGTTGCGGCCTACCGCGAGCTGTTGGGGACCGCCAACTTCGGGGACCGGATCGAGCGCGTCGTCGTGTTCGGGCATCCGACTCTGTCGCGCGAAGTTCCCGCTCTCATTCAGAGCGAGCGGGCCGAGACGATCGTTGTGCGCGGTGCTGGGCGCGAACAGTACAACCCCGGGCATCGCGCAACAAGGACCGTGGATGCCGTGACCGTGGCCGACGATCCGGCGGCCCTCGAAGCCTCCATCCCATGGGTCGGTCGCTGGGTGCAGAGTTCGCGCGCGCTGATCGAGGAGCTGGACGACGCGGCCCCCGGTGCCGCGCTGACCGACGACTACCGTGAGCGCGCCCAGTTCGCGCGCGTCCAGCTGGAGGCGCTTCGCGCACCGGTCACGCGGCGTGCGCTCGTGCGGGCGGTCTGGAACGCGAGCTGGCCGCATGATCGCCTTGTCGTTGCGTCGTCTCGGCTAATTCGCGAACTCGATCGCGTCGCCCCTGGCAAAAAGATCCCGGTGCACTCCAACCGGGGTTTGGCGGGCATCGACGGGACGATTGCGACCGCCACCGGCATTGCCCTCGCCCAGCAGTCTGGCGGCGAGGGCTCGGACAGCGCGCGCGGTATCACTCGTGTGCTGCTCGGAGACCTCGCGATGCTGCACGACGCCGGGTCGCTGCTGTCGGGTGTTGGCGAGGAGCAGCCGCGCATGCAGTTGATTGTGGGCAACGACGGCGGCGGCACCATCTTCGACGGCCTCGAGGTGGCCGGATCTGCGGATGCCACCTTGCTCGATCGCGTCATGCTCACCCCCCAGAAGGTCGACTTCGCCGCTCTCGCCGCTGCCTATGGCTGGGAGTACCGTCGGGTCGCTACTCGCGGTGAGTTGGACCCGGCGCTGACGCCGAGCGATGGGCGCGTGCTGCTCGAGGTGCCGCTGGAGCGCTGAGGTCAGTCAACCCGCTCTGGATCTGGCTCAAGCCGCTAACGTGACGCTCATGGACCAGTTCCGCGACATCGAGCCCCTGCTTCGCGCCGGGGACGGCTTTGATCTCTCAAAAGTGGACACCGCATCCACTCCCGGCTTCGAGCACCAAGGCAAGCACGGCAAGAAGCAGGGCACCGCAGCACTGGCCGAGGGTGCGGTCGAGCTGGCTGACCTGCAGGAGAAGCTCTACGTGGGCGGGCTCGACGGCGACCAGCGCCGCATCCTGCTCGTGCTGCAGGCGATGGACACCGCGGGTAAAGGCGGCATCGTCGGACACGTTGTCGGTTCGGTGAACCCGTACGGCATCCACATCGCGGCCTTCAAGGCGCCGACCGACGAGGAGAAGGCGCACGACTTCCTCTGGCGCATCCACAAGCAGGTGCCCGCCGCTGGCATGCTCGGGGTCTTTGATCGCTCGCACTATGAAGACGTGCTCGTGCACCGTGTCAAGCACTACTCGACTCCCGAGGTGATCGAGGAGCGCTACGGCCTCATCAACGACTTCGAGAAGGAGCTCACGGAGGCCGGCACGATTGTCATCAAGGTGATGCTGAACATCTCGATCGATGAGCAGCGCCACCGGCTCGAGGCCCGCCTCGACGACCCCACCAAGCACTGGAAGTTCAACGCCAACGACCTCGATGACCGCGCCCTGTGGCCCGATTTCATGGCGGCGTATCAGATTGCGATCAGCCGAACATCCACGGATGCCGCCCCGTGGTACGTGATCCCTGCCGACCACAAGTGGTACGCCCGCCTCGCCGTGCAACAGCTGCTCATCGACGCGATGCGCCGCCTGCACCAGGACTGGCCGGTGGCCGCCTTCGACCTGGAAGCGCAAAAGGCGCGGCTGGCGGGGGAGTAGGTGAGCGTTTCCGGGTCACATTGCCCCTCCCGTTGCCGGCAGAGAACAGTCTGTTGGGGCCGCAGCGCTACCCGAACGCCTCGACGATCGGGCGGAACTTCAGCCGTGTCTCGGCGAGTTCGCGCTCCGGGTCGGAGTCAGCGACGATTCCCGCGCCGGCATATGCAGTGATAGCGCCGTCGTGGGTGACCTCGGCCGAGCGCAGTGCGACCGCCCATTTGCCGCATCCCGAGGCATCCACCCAGCCGACCGGACCGCCATAGCGTCGTCGGTCGATCGGTTCGAGTTCGCGAATCACTGACACGGCAGCGGCGGTGGGCGCCCCCGCAACTGCGGCCGTCGGGTGAAGCGCGGCGGCCAGGTCGAGCGCGGTTGAGCCATCAGACAGCGTCCCCTCAACATCTGAGGCGAGGTGCCACAGGTTGGGCAACTTGAGCGCGAACGGCAATTCGCTCGAGACAACCCCGGTGGCGTGTCCGGCGAGTGAGGAGAGCACGCTCTGCACGGCGAAGCGGTGCTCGTCGAGATCCTTGGTCGAGGTCGCGAGGGCGAGGGCGGCGGCATGGTCCGCTTCCGCATCCGCGCCTCGGCCGATGCTGCCGGCGAGCACGCGGGCGGTGACGATGCCGTGGTTCACCCGCACCAGCGTTTCGGGGCTGGAGCCGAGCAGGCCGTCGACCGCGAAGGTCCAGGTGTCGGGATAGCCGAGAGCAAGATCGACGAGCACGCGTCGCAAGTCCGCCTCCTTGGGGAGGTGACCGACGAGGTCACGGGCGAGCACCACCTTGCTGAGTTCCCCGGCCTGGATGCGGCGGATAGCCTCCGCGACCGCCGCCTTGTAGCCTTCACCGTCGAGCGTGCCCTGGTGCAGCGCGATCCGGTACTCGGAGCCGAGCGGGCGCTTCTCGAGCTTGAGCTCTGAGCCGTCGACGCGCGTCACCCAACTGTGACCGTCGCGGCGTCCGACGATGACCTCCGGGACAATGAGCACGCTCGCGCGCTGCGACTCGTCGTCGAAGGTGAAGGCGCCGAAGGCGACGAGGCCGGTGCCGGAGACCCCGACTGGGTCGGTGACTTTGGCGGCCGCGCTGATCGTGCGCCAGGCATCCGCTGCCTCACGGATGCGGTCGGACCCGTGGAACTCGAGCCGTAGCGCCTCGCCGAAGCCCGCGATCCCATCGCCGCGCCGGATGAACAGCAGCGGCGTGCGCGGGTCGAGGATCGGCAGCAGCGAAGGCACCTGCTCGATCGCGCGAGTCTCGACCGTCAGGGCGGGAAGCGCCTGAGCCGAGTCCGTCACACATCAAGCCTATGTGCCTACATGGGCATGCGCCGTGAGAGCCGTTCGCAAGCCGGAGCGCGACACCCGCTTTCAGTAGGATCGGACCGTGGTCAGGGCCGAAATGGACAAGCAGCCGGAGCAGGTCTCCGGGATGTTCGACGACGTCGCACCCAACTACGACCGCACTAACGCGGTCATGTCCTTCGGCAACTCCGCCCTCTGGCGCCTCGCGACGGTTAAGGCGGTTGACCCGAAGGCGGGCGAGCGCATCCTGGACCTGGCGGCTGGCACCGGTACCTCGAGCGCGGCTCTTGCCCGCACCGGTGCGACCGTCGTGGCCGTCGACCTGTCGCCCGGGATGATCACGGAGGGCCGCAAGCGCCACCCGCGCATCGAGTTCGTCGAGGGCAACGGCGAGAAGATGCCGTTCGGTGACGATGAGTTCGACGCCGTGACGATCAGCTTCGGTCTGCGCAACGTCGAGCACCCGAAGGTGGCGCTCGCCGAGATGTATCGCGTCCTGAAACCGGGAGGTCGCCTGGTGGTGTGCGAGTTCTCCAAGCCGCCGCAGGCACTGTTCCGAACTGGTTATCAGGTGTACACGAAGTTCGCGATGCCGATCATCGCGAAGATGACCAGCTCCAACGTCGAGGCCTACGACTACCTAGCCGAGTCGATCCGCAACTGGCCGGACCAGGGCACGCTCACCCAGTGGATCCGGGGCGTCGGGTTCACGCGTGTCGCCCACCGAAATCTGACAGCAGGGGTGGTGGCTCTTCACCGTGGTCACAAGCCCGAAGATGCGGCGATCCGCGCCTCCGCCGCGAAACGTCGGGCGCGCACCCCTAAGCCCACCGCACCGGTCACCGCCGACTCTTTCACCAGCGATGCGACCGACCTGATATGAACCCGAGCCCGCCTCTCGCGCGTCGCAGCAACACCCTGAGCTCTTCCCTCGGTCTGGGAGAGAAGTTGTTCGCGTCGAGCGAAGAACGCAAGTTTGCGGTGGCGATCGAAGACGGCCTTGCCGAGGTCGAGAGCGGCCTGCTGAATGAGATGTCGTTCACCGACGACATCGCTGATGTCACGAGCCGTTACCTGCTCGAGGCCGGAGGCAAGCGCGTCCGCCCCACGCTCACCTTGCTCGCCGCTCAGCTTGGCCAGGGCAACAGCGAGGCGGTGATCCGGGCCGCGGAGGCCGTGGAGATCACTCACCTCGCTTCGCTCTACCACGATGACGTCATGGACGA
>JAYWDH010000050.1:0-6638 GCA_043779945.1 Microbacteriaceae bacterium | reverse complement strand
CGGCGAAGGTGATGGTGATTGGCACCGGCGTTGCCGGCCTGCAAGCCATCGCCACGGCGCGCCGCCTCGGTGCCATCGTCACCGGCTATGACGTGCGCGCCGCCTCCCGCGGCGAAGTGGAATCGCTCGGGGCGAGTTTCCTGACTTCCACCGTTGCGACCCAGCGATCCGAGGGTGGCTATGCCGGCGTGATGTCACCGGTGGATCTCGAGCACCAGCAGGCAGAGCTGGCCGCAGCACTGGGTTCTTTCGACATCATCATCACGACCGCGAAGGTTCCCGGACACAGACCGCCGTTGTTGGTCTCGGCAGTGACCTTGGCGACTCTGCGACCGGGATCCGTCTGCGTCGACCTCGGTTCGGGCGAATACGGCGGCAACGTCGCCGGCTCGATCGAAGGCGAGGCGATCACCACGGCAACCGGGGTGATCGTGATTGGAGCGGGGGAGTTGGCCTCCGAGCTCGCCGCCTCCGCATCGCAGATGTATGCCCGCAACGTGCTCGCGGTCATCGCGTCGCTGATCCCCGCCGACGTGCTGACCATTGACCGGGACGACGAGGTTCACGCGGCGATCGTGATCTGCCACGACGGCGAGATCGGCAATCCGACCGTGCGCGCGGACCTCGGGCTCGAGCCGCTCCGTGCGCTCGAGGCGGTGGCCCCGTGATGGAGACCCTATATGGCAACCTGGCTATCTTCATCCTGAGCCTGCTCGTCGGGTTCGAGGTCATCAGCAAGATCCCCTCGACGCTGCACACGCCGATGATGTCGGGCGCGAACGCGATCCACGGCGTCGTGCTGGCCGGGGCAATCATTGTCGCCTCGCTCGCCGACAGTCCTGTCGGCTACGCGCTGACCTTCGTCGCCGGAGCCCTCGCGGCCGCGAACGTGTTTGGCGGTTACGTCGTCACCGACAGGATGCTTGCCATGTTCCGTCGGCCGGGTCCGGTTACCCCCACGAAGGACGCGGCGTGACCGGCAACGCCTTCATCTTCGGCATGCTCGATCTGGTGGCAGCCGCGCTGTTCGTCATCGGACTCCATCTCATGCGCTCCCCGGCGACGGCGCGGCGCGGCAACCTGGTCTCGGCCACCGGGATGGTGATCGCGATCCTGTCCACCCTCAGCTTCGCGCTGCTGGACACCGGGGGCAGGCCGTGGGCGTGGATCGCCTTGACATTCGGGGTGATCGCGGGTGCCGCATTCGGGATCGTTCGCGCGCGCACTGTGAAGATGACCAACATCCCGCAACTGGTCAGCGTCTTCAACGCGGTCGGCGGCGGCGCGGCAGCCAGCATCGGATTCGCCACGTTTCTCCTTCTGCTGGAGGGACCACCGCTGTCGCCCACGGTCTCGGTGCCGGTCGCGCTGGACATTCTCATCGGCTCGGTAACGTTCTCCGGATCGCTGATTGCGGCTGGCAAACTGCAGGGCGTCATCCCTGGCAAACCGATCGCCTTTCCGGGGTCGCGTGCCGTCAACGTCGTCGCGGCCCTCCTTGCGCTCGCGGCCGCGGTGCTGGTGACCGTCTTCACTCACAGCGTGCCGGTGCTCCTGGTTCTGCTAATCGCCGCGCTTGCGCTGGGGGTGCTGATGGTCCTGCCCATCGGCGGCGCCGACGCTCCGGTGATCGTGTCGCTGCTCAACGCCTTCACCGGACTCGCAGTTGCCATGGCTGGCTTCGCGATTGACAACCAGGCCCTCATCATCGCTGGTGCGCTGGTCGGGGCGGCGGGTACGATCTTGACGCTGCAGATGGCGAGAGCAATGAATCGCTCGGTGCTGAGCATCGTGCTCGGCGGCTTCGGCACCGGCGACACCGGGCCGGGCAGCGGCGGAGACGGTCCGGGCACCAACGCGCCAGATCTGACGGGCATCCGACAACTGACTGCCGACGACGTGGGGCTCCAGCTCGCCTACGCGCAACACGTGCTCATCGTCCCCGGCTACGGCCTCGCGGCGGGCCAAGCTCAGCACGAGGTCGCCGCGCTCGCGAAGCTGCTGATCGGGAAGGGCGTCGACGTCAAGTACGCGATCCATCCCGTGGCCGGTCGGATGCCGGGACACATGAACGTGCTGCTCGCGGAAGCGAACGTGCCGTACGAGCAGATGCTGCAACTCGAGGACGCCAACAGCGCCTTCGACACCTGCGACGTCGCGCTGGTTATCGGCGCCAACGACGTCTGCAACCCGGCCGCCCGGGTGCTCGGCAACCCGATCTCGGGAATGCCGATCCTCGACGTCGACCACGCCAAGTCGGTCGTCGTGCTCAAACGTTCGATGAGCCCCGGCTACGCCGGCATCCCGAACCCGCTGTTCACAAATACCCGCACCGGCCTGTACTTCGCCGATGCCAAGCAGGGACTCACCGACATCATCGCCGCGACCAAAGACTACGTCGCCGCATAAGGGCTATGTGACCGACTCCGGCAACGCAATCGCTACCCAGGCGAAGGTGGCCGCCGCCCCGAACGTCTCGAAGTATCCATGGGTTCCCTTCAACGAACCGGCCTGGATCTGATTCAGCGGCCCTCGACTCGCGTATTCTGCGGTTCCTGGAGCAGTCATCGGATAACAATGAAAAGTGGTGCGGCATGAAAGTTCTTGACCGATTCGACCTCACGGGTCGAACAGCGGTGGTGACCGGTTCCACCCGTGGACTCGGCCGCGCCTTTGCACAGGCGCTCGCAGAGGCGGGGGCAAACGTCGTGATCGTCGGCCGTGACGCGAGCGAGGCTGCGGCCGTCAGCGACGAGATCCGAGCCCTCGGTGTCGCCTCCCTCGGTGTCGCGACCGACGTGACTTCGCGCGACGACGTAGAAAGGCTGTTGGAGCACACAGTCGACGAGTTCGGCCGAGCCGACATTCTGGTCAATAACGCGGGAGTGTGCATCCACAAGCCGGCCGTCGACGTGACGGACGATGAGTGGCGATACGTCATGGGAGTAAACGTCGACGGCCTGTGGATCGCAAGCCAGGTTTTCGGGCGACACATGATCGCGAATGGAGGAGGGTCGATGATCAACATCGGCTCGATGTCGGCGTCGATTGTGAACCGTCCACAGTGGCAGCCGGCGTACAACGCGTCGAAGGCCGCGGTGCATCACCTCACGCGGAGCCTCGCCGCCGAATGGGCGCCACACAACGTCAGGGTGAACGCCCTGGCGCCCGGATACATGCGCACCGACATGTCGCCGATCGACGACCCGGAGTTTCAGCGATATTGGATCGAAGACACCCCGCAACAGCGCGCCGGAGAACCCGACGAACTCGGTGGAGCGGTCGTCTTCCTCGCCAGCTCGGCGTCCAGTTTCATGACCGGGTCGGTCTTGACGATCGACGGAGGCTACAGCGTGTACTGAGAAGGCTGAGCTTTCAACCGCCGTTACGGATAGCTGCTCTCGAACCGCGGACTAGTCGTAGAGTTCAGGTCGCCTGTCGGCGTGGACGTCGTTGCGCGGGCTGATTCTCTTGTCGCGGGCGAGTGAGAGGTCGATCGTGGCAAGCGCGATGTGAGTCTCGCCGAGCCGGATCGGAGTGACCGGATACCCGTCTGGGTCGATGATCGTGGTGCCCCCGAGCCAGTCTTGGCCGCGCTCGGGCCCTACTCGGTCTGCCACCGCCACGTACATGCGGTTGACCGCGGCATCTGCCTGAACGCGGATGATTTCGCCCGGTCGTTCGCCTTCCGGCCGTGGGTACAGCGGCCAGTTGACAGGCGCACACAGCAGCTCCGCACCATCCATGGCGACCCGGCGTACCCACTCAGGAAACTCAAGGTCGTAGCAGATGACCAATCCGAGACGGCCAAACTCGGTGTCGACGACGGGTGGATGCGCGCTGCCCGCTACGAATCCGCATGTCTTCTCCGCGTTCCAGAGGTGCGCTTTGCGGTACGAGGCCAACCTTCCGCCATTGTCGACGATCACCGCGGAGTTATACAGTTCGCCGTTGGCCGTTCGTTCCGCGAACCCGCTCACGATGACGATTCCGAACTCCAGTGCCACCTCAGCGAGGTAGCGCAGGTAGGGCCCGTCGAGTGTCTGGGCAGCTGCGCGTAACTCGTCGACATCCGCGAACATGTACCCGCAGTTCGCCAACTCGGGCATCACCACGATGTGTGCTCCGCGTCCGGCCGCGGTACGGATTGCGAGATCGATCCGCGCCAGGGACTCGGCGGCGTCGCCGAACACAGGCGCCAGCTGTGCGCTGGCGACCGTGACCAGCGGGCCGTCGCTCACCGTACCGGAGCCTCGAGTGTTGCGTCGCTTGCCACACGTACCTTCTCTTCTGCGGCGCGGTCGATGCTGCGCGCGAAGATCAGATACAGGCCACCGGAGACGACGAGTCCAATCGCAAACGAGAAGTCCGAGCCGCCCAACAGCTGGGCAATCGGTCCGACAAAGAAGCTCACCGAGAAGAACGGGATCATTGCCAGGAACCCGGCTGAGTAGGCGACGACACCTCGCCATGCCCATTGGCCGTAGAGGCCGTCCGACTTCAATATCTCGGCGATCGCGTATTTGCCGCGGCGCACGAAATAGAAGTCAACCAGGTTGACTGCAGTCCACGGCACCAGGAAGTACAGCATGAGCAACACAAAGCTGTTGAAGCTCGCGACGTAGTTGTCGGGGATGATCAGCGCGATCACGAGAGACGCGACGCCGACCACTACGAGTCCGATCACGCGGAGTCGAACCGTGGGGCGTACCGTTTTGAAAGCGTCGATCGCGCTCGTCCCGGTGAGCATCGCGCCGTACGCGTTCACTCCCATGATGGAGATGAGTGCCAGCACCGACACGAGCACCGTAATTGTGCCGAAGCCCGGGAAGATGAGGTCACCGATTTGCCGGAGGGCGAGGATCGGGTCCGCGTTCGGGATATAGCTGGCGAGAACAGCACCGAGTGACATCAGCCACACGGCGGAAAGTGCGGCCCCGATATAGACGGAGGTGATCAGCTTCGGCGCTGAGACCTTTGCTGGCAGGTAACGGGTGTAGTCCGACACATAGACGGCGTAGCTGATGTTGTATCCGGCCGCGATGGAGAACTGCACGAGGAACGCCACGGTGTTCCACCCCGCTGTCGCCGCCGGCGCCCCGTGCACGATGGGGACGGACGAGAAGTGGACGACCGCGACGACAGTGACGATTGCGAAGACGACGACGAGGATGTACGTGAGCCAACGCTGTATGAAGTGCAGCAGGTCGTGCCCAACAACTGCGATGACGATCGACAGGGCGATCAGGAGTGGGTACCAGATGATCTTGCTGTCCGGCGCGATGAGTCCGATGCCCTGTGTCGCAAGGATCGTATCGAATACCAGGAAGCCGATGTAAACGAACACCGTGGCGGCGAACGGAACGATGGCGCCGCGGCTGCCGAACTGGGCGCGCGACTGGATCATTTGCGGCAGCCCCATCCGTGGCCCCTGGTTGGCGTGGAAGGCCATGAAAAATGTGCCAAAACACGCCCCGAGGAAGATCGCCAAGACGCTGAACCACACACTGAGGCCGAGCGATGGCCCTAAGAACCCGGTGACGAGGGTCGGCAGCACGAAGTTGCCAGTGAACCAGAACGGTCCTTGGTGCCAAACCTTGCCGTGGCGTTCGGCGTGCGGGATGTAGTCGATGGAGTGCTGCTCGATCACGCTTTCGCGATCGGTCGCGACCTCAGTGCCAGACATCTTCGTCCTTTCGGGTGTAGCGGTTAGGGATTCGCCAGCGGGATTACCAGCTTGCGGTGTGGGGTCACCGGCCAGCGGACGTGGTTTCTCGGGTCATTGCGGAGATGATTTCGTAGGCGATGTGCGAGGCCGCGATCGCGGTGATCTGTGCGTGGTCGTATGCCGGGGCAAACTCGACGATGTCGGCGCCGACCAGGTTGACGGGCCGGAGCGCACGAACCATGGCTAGAAGTTCGCGGCTCGTCATCCCACCAGCCTCCGGGGTTCCGGTGCCGGGAGCGTGCGCGGGGTCGAGCACGTCTACATCCACCGAGACGTAGACGGGGCGGCTGCCGAGCCGAGCCAACATCCTTTCAATGGCGCGGGAGAGGCCTTCGGTCTCGATCTCGGAACTCGAGATGATGGCAAAGCCGAGCCGTGCGTCGTCGCGCAGATCTTCCGGTCCGTAGAGAGGGCCGCGGATCCCAACGTGCGTGCTCGCGGTGAGGTCGATGAGGCCCTCCTCTGAAGCGCGACGGAACGGCGTGCCGTGCGTAATCGGTGCGCCGAAGTAGGTATCCCACGTGTCGAGGTGGGCGTCGAAGTGCAGCACAGCGACGGGTCCGTGGTTCTTCGCTACGGCCCGAAGCAATGGGAGCGCGATGGTGTGGTCGCCTCCAAGGGTGACGAGTCGCGTGCCGCCAGAGCTGAGTCCGGTCGCGGCGTGCTCGATCTGGTCCACCGCCTCGAGGATGTTGAACGGGTTCGCTGAGATGTCTCCGGCATCTGCGACCTGCTGTGAGGAGAACGGTTCGACATCCTGCGCCGGATTGTATGGACGGAGAAGGCGGGATGCCTCACGGATGTGCGAAGGTCCGAATCGCGCGCCTGGACGGTAGCTGACCCCGGTGTCGAACGGGACGCCAACCACGGCGATATCCGCGTGCGAAACGTCGCGCAACTGCGGAAGCCG
>JAYWDH010000049.1:0-17223 GCA_043779945.1 Microbacteriaceae bacterium | reverse complement strand
GCCGATCACCGGGAAGCCCTACAAGCCGACCACGCAGGGCAAGAACGAACGCTTCCACCAGACCCTGTTCCGCTACCTCGACAAACAACCCCTCGCCGAAACGCTTGAGGAACTGCAGTCGCAGGTGGACGAGTTCGATGTCATCTACAACACCCAGCGGCCCCATCAGGGACTTCCCGGCAGGGCCACCCCGCAGCAAGCGTGGGATGCGACACCGAAGACCGATCCGCCCCGGCCAGCCCGCACACACCACTGCCGGCACGGACGAGATCCGGGTGAAGAAGGTCGGCAACACCGGCGCCGTCGAGTTCCGCGGCATCCGCTTCGGAATCGGCCGCGCCCTGGCCGACCACCGGGTCTGCGTCATGGATGCCGGACCCTCGGTGATGATCTTCGATCTGAGAGGCACCCTCATCATCGAGCACCCCTGGCCCAAGCCCGGTGTTCACTACGTCAGCAACGGCCGATCCCGCGGACCCGCACCCAAGACCGGGTGAGTGTCAGAGATGTCCTGATATGTGAAGTGTCAGAGATGTCCTGATACATCACAGATGCGAGGGCGCTCGGCCCTGACGGCGTGGACACGTTTTGGACACAACTGGTTGCTCTTCCGACGGGTGCGTTCTTGACCTGGATCGATTGATTGGGTCCCGTCGAGCACGTTGAGACTGCGTCAAAACGGACCGCTAGCGGCATTCTGATGCCTCGCGTGTCTGTGAATAGACCACCTGGGGCCGAGACTCCTCTCTGCATCAGAGAAGACGTTGATACCCAGAGATTATTTGTATCTTCGGTAGCTCAAAGTGGACCGTATGGTGACGGAGTCGAATGTCACCGTTTGCCTTCGGTTGATCGTCTGGTTTTAGTAAGGGGCGAGCGCAGCGGTGTGGCAACGAGGGAGCGCGCGTGAAACACCCACAAATCCGACCGTCCATCACACGGCAGGGCTACCCCGAGCCAAACTTCGACGACGAAGTGTGCCATGCGATGGTCGCAAGTAACACGATCCTCATGAGCGAACACGCGCTGCACGACGCCGCGGTCGTCCTGGCTGAAGCGCTGTAGATGGAAGAGCACCGGACGGCGTGGCTCACCGCTCACAGACGAGCCGTCGATGACTCTCATGCGGCGTTCATCTCGCTCACCAACCAGCGCGGCGACGAGGGGAGACAGGTCGATGCCGGCCCGTTGGCAGGTGTCCCGTTCGCCGTCAAGGACAACATTGACACGAAAGACCTTCCGACTACGGGTGGGACGGAATCCTTGCGGAACTCGATGCCGCTCCGCGACGCGCCGGTCGTTGAGGCTCTCCTCGACGCCGGGGCGCGCCTGGTGGGCAAGACCAATCTGCATGAGCTCGCGTTTGGAATCACCGGAGATAACGGTTCGTTCGGTGCCGTCCTCAATCCGCACGACACTGAGTGCTCGGCAGGCGGCTCGAGCTCTGGCAGCGCCGCGGCAGTGGCCCTGGGAATCGTTCCCTTCGCGCTAGGTACGGACACGGGTGGTTCCGTCCGCATCCCTGCTGCCCACTGCGGTGTCGTCGGGATGCGCCCGACTACCGGTCGCTATCCGTCGTCCGGCGTGATTCGTCTCTCCTGGACCCGAGACACGGTTGGGGTGATCGCCGCGACAGTCGAGCGGGTGGCCGAAGTGGACGCCATTCTCACTGGTCAGACCGGATACTCAGAACCGGACCTCAGCGGGCTTCGGCTGGGGTGGCCAACAGATGGGTTCATTGACGATGTCGATCCTGAGGTCCTTGTATCGATGGCGCAGGTTCGTTCAGTGCTGGAAGCGGCCGGAGTCACCATTTTCGGGGTCGGAACGGCGCAACTGCAGAAGATCGATGCGGAGTGCGGATTCCCCATCACGCTTTATGAGAGCGCGCGTGAGCTCGAGGCATACCTCACGGGCCTGGCCGAGCCATACCGAAGCCTGGGTCTCGCGGGCCTCGCCGCGGATTCGCGATCTCCGGACGTGAAGGAGATCCTGGAAGGAATGACTCGACATCCCGTGTCCGAAGCGGTCTATGCCGAAGCACTGCGCCGCCGGTCCGATCTGTGCACTGCGTACGAGAACATTTTCGCCGAACACAGCATCGCGGCACTGCTGTATCCAACGGTCGCACTGCTCCCTCCCCGACTCGGCGCCGGGGACACGGTCGTTCTGAACGGTCGTGCCGTTCCCGTCTTCGAGACCTCGATCCGCAACACCGGCCCAGGATCTGTGGCGGGGATGCCTGCGATTTCCATTCCGGCAGGCAAGTCGTCCACCGGGTTGCCCATCGGGCTGTCGCTAGAGGGCGCGGCGGGTACGGACCGTGTGCTCCTCGGTGTCGCAGGCGCGGTTGCGCGGGAGCTCTCAGCAACGGGGTCGAATCGAACGGCGTGACGACATTCGAGATGAACGACTTCTGCAGGCTCGTGGCGTCGCATCGAATGGGGTGATGATACTGAGCGAGGTTGTCTATTTGCATTGACCTATCAGTCGAAAGAACATGAGGGACAGCCGATTGTGCGGGCATCGCATCTTTCGTTCGGTGACCAATCAATGGATCGGTTCACGGCGGGGCTCACGTGCCCGCTGCGTCCTATTTCAACGTCGAGGGCGGTGACACGATGACGGCCAAAAGCTCTGGGCTCGTGGGGCAGCCGTCGAGCTATGTGATTGTCGGAGGCGGAACCGCGGGGTGCATTCTCGCGGCACGTCTGTCCGAAGACCCGTCGGTGACGGTCACCCTGATCGAGTGGGGACCCAGCGACTCCGACGTGCCAGCCGCGGGCGAGATCCGGAGGTGGTCGGAAATGGTTGAAAGCCAGTACGACCTTGATTACCGGTCGGTCCCTCAGGCACGCGGAAACTCGGGCATTCGGCAGACCCGCATGCGCCTGCTCGGAGGCTGCTCGACCACCAACACCATGATCGCCTGGAAGCCGCTCGCCGCGGATCTCACCGAATGGGTTGAGCTGGGGGCTGACGGCTGGGATGCGGAAACCGTCATCCCATACTTCGGCCGACTGGCGGCGCCGATAACCGTCATCCCTCCCCAGGATCGAAATCCTTACCTGCAGGATGTGCTCGACTCGGCCGTGACGGCGCTCGGGATTCCCCTCCAGGAGTCGTGGAACGACCACGCCTTCGTCGACGGCGCTGGCTACTTCGAGATTGGTTACACCCCAGAAACCAACCTCCGATCATCGACTTCCCGCAGCTATCTTCACCCGCTTATGGGAACGCGCGACAACCTCAACGTCGTGCTGCAGCATCGCGTCACGCGCATCGTGCTCGAAAGCGGACGTGCTGTCGCCGTTCTTGCTGTCGCAGACGACGGCGGAGAGGTGGTCTTCCCTGCAGATTGTGAGGTACTGGTGTGTGCGGGAGCAATCGACTCCCCGCGACTTCTCGAACTGTCCGGGATCGGGCCTGCCGCCGTACTCGACGCAGCTGGCATCGAGGTCGTCTTCGACCTGCCAGGAGTCGGCGAAAACTTGCAGGACCATGCGGAGGGCCTCATCATCTGGGAGGCCCGTGAGGCGCTCAGCCCGATCAGTGCTACTGGATGGGACGCCGGATTCCTGGTGCGGGTCGATCCGGACAGCCCTGTGCCTGAAATCAGCACTCACATTCCGCTCGAGACGTGGGGCGTGCAGGCGCAGGAGTTCACGGGCGAACTTCCCGAGTTCACGCTCTCACTGACCCCGAACATCTCCAAACCGGCAAGTCGGGGTCGCATCTGGATCACCGATTCAAACGCGGCGACGCCGCCTTCCATTGACTATGGCTATTTTACGGATCCCGATGGTCATGATGAGCGGCTGCTCGTGCAATCGATCCGCAACGCCCGACTCGTCGCTGCGACCGAACCGATGAAAAGCCGCCTCGTCAGGGAGGTCTTTCCCGGTGAGGAGGTCACCAACGACGAAGAGCTCTCCGCGATTTTGCGAGCGACCCACCAGACCGTCTACCACGTATGCGGCACCTGCAAGATCGGTTCGGAAGACGACCGGATGGCGGTTCTGGATGGTCGACTCCGAGTACGTGGGATCGCTGGCCTGCGGGTTGTCGACGCATCGGTCTTCCCGACAATCCCGGCCCTCAATCCCGTCGTCACGGTCATGATGGTCGCCGAGCGGGCAGCTGACCTCATCTCCGCCGACCACGCAGAGGGGGACATTCCATAAATGACGGTGCTGAGCTCGTTCTCCGAAATGGCACCATCTATCGCGGTGGTGGTCACTGGGAGCGCGGCTCCGTCACGACCACTGAGCCTCGGTTGTTGTTCGCGCGGCGCCCCGCGGTGGCCGCGATGTTGCGGTAGCCATGCTTGCGTCCGACGAACGTATGCCCTCCGCCGTACGGGATCTTCCGAGCTTCTTCACATCGACCTGGATCAGCGCTCCGGGATGTTCGTGCTCACAGTGGCGAATCGGTTCGCCGGTGCGGACGTCGACGTAATGAAGACGGTCCAGCCGGCAACGAGTCAACACGACATGAACAGTAACGATCTTGCGAACCAGTTCCAGTGAGGTGCGATTCAGAGATCTATGCGGCCGGGACGACCGGTCGTCGACGCGGCCGCGACCCATCGCCGCGTACCTATCAGCCCACCGCTTCGCGGTAGGCCACGACACATAGAAAAACATTACTGCGCGGGTCACTGACCACCCATCATGATTGATGAAACGACCGATCCGCAAACGTTGGACGGGCGTCAAAGCAGCATCACGGTGAGACACGAAGACCTCCGGGACGGTGAGTGGGACCTGAACAGCTCCACCCTCCACCGGAGGTCTTCGTCACATCAAGACGTCACAACTCAACCAACGTCCCTGGGCAGTACCGCTAGTTCATAGCCGATTCGACCGGGACCTCGTCCTCGATCTCGAGAGTGCCGTTCCGACGCTCGGAAGCTCTGGCGATCAGGAAGTAGGTCGGCGGGATCACGATCAGACACACGATCCAAGAGATGTCGGCTCCGCCGAGCATTGCGCCGATTGCACCGGTGAAAATCGTGGTGACGACGAAGGGCAACTGGACGACGATGCCGAGGAGATAGCAACCGACGGCAATCCAGTTGAAACGCCCGTATATTCCCCCATCTCGGCGGAAGAAGTCGGAGACCCGGTACTTCCCATGGCGCAGCAAGTAGTAATCGACCAGGTTGATGGCTGTCCACGGCACCAGCACGTAGAGCAGCAGACCAAGGAAGTTCGAGTAGTTGACCAGGAAGTTGTCGCGTGCGACAAGCGCGATGACGAGCGCGACAAGAAACATGATCGTGGCCGTCACCGCACGCGTTTTAGCTTTAGGCTGCCATTTCGGCGCGAAGGTCTGACCTACGGTCAGCGTCGACAGGGTGCCGCAGTAGAGGTTCATCGCGTTTGTCCCCGCGACACCGAACGAGAAGATCGCGATGACGACCACCGCGATTGGTCCGAGCAAGCCTGCGAGTCCTCCGATGACGTTGTCGCCCTTACCGGTTGTGGCGATCAGTGCGCTCCCGACAACCGCACCGAGGATCATCGGAAACAGGGATCCGAGTACGCACCCGAAGTAGGACGACCAGAACGCTGTGCGCGAGCCGGTTCCCTTCGGCAGGTACCGAGAATAATCGGAGACATAGGGCGCATAAGCGATCTGCCAGAGCGCTGCGACGGCCACTGTGCCCATGAAGCCCGCCCAGGTGAACGCGCCCACGCTGCCGAACTTGGCGGGAAGTCCGTGCACGAAGATGATCCAGACGAAGGAAAGCACGAGCGCGGCACCGGACACATAGGTGAGGATTCGCGTGTACGTGTGGATGAGACGGTAGCCGAAGATCGTCGCTAGGACACTTACGACGCCGATCAGGACGATTCCGGCGTCGACACTCAGCCAGGGAGCGATCGCCTGCAGCGACTCCCCGCCGAGCACCAGATTCGCGGCGAAGAAACCGAGGTACATAACAATGACGAGGACCACGACAAGTAGAGATCCGAACGATCCGAACTGACCTCGAGTCTGAACCATCTGGGGCACTCCGAGCTGCGGGCCTTGGGCTGAGTGAAGTGCCATGAACACTGCGCCGACCACGTTGCCGATGACGAGCCCGGCCACGGCTACCCAGAAGTTCAATCCGAACAGTGTGGTCGCCAAGGCACCCGTCACCACGGTGAGGATGATTATGTTCGATCCGAACCAGACGGTGAAGAGATCACGCGCCCTGCCGTGCCGCTCATTTAGCGGGATGGGCTGGATTGTTTTGTCTTCTATCCGCGGGTTGTCGGTTGTGAGAGTCATGTTCTGTCCTAACTGGTTTTTGATTCGTTAGTGAGCGAGAAAGCCGCCGTCGACGGGAAGGGACGCCCCGGTGATGAACTGCGACTCCGAGGACAGCAGAAAGACAATCGCGGCAGCGATTTCCCGGGCGTCGGCGAGACGGCCGAGGGGGATCGGGTCGGCGAGGCGCTTCTTCGCCTCCGTGAGCTCATCGCCGGTCACCCGCAGAAGGCCGGCAATAAGCGGAGTGTCCGTGTCAGATGGAAGTACTGAATTGACCCGGATGCCGTCCGCGGCGTGCTGGACTGCCATCTGGCGGGTGAGATTCAGGATCGCGCCTTTTGAGGCCGCATACGCGCACTCATCTGGATTGGTGACAACTCCGAATACGGACGAGACGTTCACGATGGCGCCTCCACCAGAGGCAATGATTGCGGGAACGGCGAACTTGCCGGTGAGAAAGATTCCCTTCACGTTGATGTTCATCGTTGTGTCCCAGTCGGCTTCAGTGCAGGTTACGACTCCCCCCTCGCCGAGCGCGACGCCAGCGCTGTTGACGAGGAAGCTGAGTGAGCCGAATTTCTCGACCGTTCCTTCCACTGCCCTTTCAACCTGTTCGGCGCTCGTGACGTCGGCGACGAACGGGGTCGCCGCGCCTCCGAGCGAGGTGATCTCCTCTGCGACGGCTTGGGCTGCCTCCGCCCGGAGGTCGACAATCGCAACACGGCAGCCTTCCTGAGCCAGGCGTACCGCAGTGGCTCGCCCGATCCCGGACGCTGCGCCTGTGACGAATGCCACGCGTGCTGACAGTCCATCCATAGGGTTGTCCTTCACAAGGCGGCCGACATGGGTGTCGAGAGCGGAAGATGGGGTCGACGGCGACGCGCCGTTCGGTGCCCTCGGTCTGCCCCGAGTGTCCCCGAGGCTAGAACTCCGCTCCTGCATCTAGCGAACATGCAAACTCGACGTATTGCATCGGTTTTCCTGATGCGCAATGAGAGCCGATGTTGAGGTCTGGTCGCTAAGACCGAGCGAGTGTGCGGACCACGGTGCGGACACCGTCGCTGACCGCGCGCGACCGGGCGGTGGTTTTGACGCCGTCGAGAGTCGCAAGCACCATCTTCAGAGGAGGAACTGGGTCGCGAATCACCAGAGCCGCGACCGACTCGCCGCTGTACGTCACCGAAGAGATCGGCAACTGGTTCAGGATCGAAAATCCCTGACCCTGCGCCACGAGCGACCTGACGGTCTCATAACTACTGGAGCGATAGCGCACCTCGGGCTGCCCGCCCTCCGCTTGGAACATATCCAGGAAATAGTCGCGACTGAGGGGTATGTCCAGCAAAATCATCGGCTCATGACGCAACTGATTGAGAGAGACCGATGGCGACATCGCCAACGGATGACCCTCGGAGACGAGCGCGTACGGTGTAGACGCTCCCACTTCGCTCGTTCGAATCCGGGAGGCCAGTCCAAACTCATAGCCCAGGCCCAGCTGCGCCCGTCCGGATTGAAGCGAGGCGACAAGCCCTTCTGAGTCCGTCTCGATGACCTCGACACGGAGATTGGGAAAGAGGGCGGCGAGGTGGGAAAGCAGGCCCGGAACGAAAAAAGGGACAAGTGTGACGAAACAGGCGAGTGTGACGGTTCCGGTCACGTCGTTGACCTGCCCCCGAGCGGACTCGAGAGCCTCCTCCAACGTGGCGAGCACTGCTCGCGCGTCGTGTTGGAAGCGCTGCCCGGCCTCGGTGAGTATCAGCCCCTTAGCAGGCTTTCGGATGAACAGTTGAACACCAATTGCCCGTTCGAGTTGCGCCATTGATGATGAGACTGCGGACTGAGCCACTCGCAGTTGCACTGCGGCTCTCGTCATGCTGAGAGTTTCGGCGGCCTCCACGAAGTAGCGCAACTGAGTCGTGGTGACGTCCGATGCTCCAGACATACCAACCCCAGTTCATTCACTTTGGATATGTATATCACGCACATCCCATGCTGTTCAGATGATTAAGCCCCGTCGAAACTAGTGAGGTAAACAGGCGATGTGTCAAATGCCATCGGCAGAGTGCGTCCAAATTTGTGGAGGTTGGGATGTCTCACCAAGAAGTTGAGGTGCTCGTCGTCGGTGCGGGCCAGGCTGGCGTCGCGATGAGCGAACACCTGAGCGACCGCGGGATTGTGCATGTCGTCATGGAACGTCATCGAATCGCGGAGCGGTGGCGCTCGGAACGATGGGACTCCCTGGTGGCCAATGGCCCTACGTGGCATGACCGGTTTCCTGGTCTTGAGTTCCAGGTGGACCCCGATGCCTTCGCATCGAAGGAAGAGGTCGTGGACTACTTCGTCTCTTATGCGGCAAAAATCGACGCCCCGATCCGCTGCGGCGTCGAGGTGGTGTCGGTGCGGAAAAAGGTCGGTGAACCCGGTTTCCGGGCAGAGACGTCAGAGGGCACGGTGGACGCAAATTATGTCGTCGCCGCAACGGGGCCGTTCCAGCGGCCGGTGCGTCCCACACTCGTTCCGGATCAACCGGGACTTCTCCAACTTCACTCCAGCTCCTATCGAAACCCTCAGCAACTGCCCCCTGGCGCTGTGCTCGTCGTCGGAGCTGGATCGTCTGGGGTACAGATTGCCGACGAACTGCAACAGGCGGGTCGACAGGTCTATCTATCCGTCGGACCGCACGACCGACCGCCACGGCGTTACCGCGGTCACGACTTCGTGTGGTGGCTAGGGGTTCTCGGGAAGTGGGACGCTGCCGCCCCTTCACTTGGAGCGGAGCACATCACGATCGCAGTAAGCGGGGCAAACGGAGGCCATACCGTCGACTTCCGCGCACTCGAAGCCAGCGGGGTCAGGCTCGTCGGCCGCACAGACTCTTTCGACAACGGAACCCTGCGCTTCGCGGCGGACCTAGGCGCCAATGTCAGTAACGGCGACGCCAACTATCTGTCGCTCCTCAATGAGGCCGACGCATACATTGCCCGCAACGGTCTCGATCTGCCCGCAGAGCCAGCCGCCCACGTTCTCGGGCCAGACCCGACAGGTGTGACCTACCCCCTCGCCGAGCTCACCCTTGCCGATGCTGCCGTCACCTCGATCGTTTGGGCGACCGGGTTCACTGTCGACTACGGGTGGCTGCAAGTCGATGCCTTCGACGAGAGGGGCAGGCCGAAGCACCAGCGCGGCGTCTCCTCCGAGTCCGGCATCTACTTCCTCGGTCTGCCGTGGCAATCACGTCGTGGATCGAGCTTCATTTGGGGGGTATGGCACGACGCCAAGTATTTGGCGGACCACATCGTGATCCAAAGGAGTTACCTCGCCAACGAGACCTCGGGCGCTCCGTACACTGCAGTCAAGTCCACCGCTCGTAACCTCTCCGCAGCAGCATCTGGAGTCGCCTGATGTCTACGCACACACGCATTCGTCCCTTCAACACCCGAGACACCTATCCGGAGCAAAACCTCGACAACGACCTGTGCCAGGCCGTCGTCGCGAACGGCGTCGTGTATCTCCGTGGCCAGATCGGCCAGGATCTCGAGACACGCGAGTCGGTCGGAGTCGGAGATGTCACCGCGCAGACGGAGCAGGCGATGGCGAACATCGCAATGCTGCTCGCGGAGGCGGGGGGCAGCGTCGAGGACATCGTCAAGGTGACGATCTATCTGATCGATCCTCGCTACCGCGAGCCCGTGTACCGTGTCGTGGGCAAGTGGCTCAAGGGTGTCTTTCCTGTTTCGACCGGGATCGTCGTCGTCGCGCTGGCCCGGCCCGAGTGGCTGGTCGAGATCGATGCGACCGCGGTGCTGTCGCAGCCATGACGTTCTCACTTCTTGCACGAGACGACAGCGGTTCCTTCGGAGCCGCGATCGCGTCATCTTCACCGGCGGTTGCCGCACGATGCCTGTGGCTGCGAGACCATGTCGGAGCTGTTGCCACGCAAAACATCACCGACCCACGCCTCGGCAACCGCGGCCTGGACTTGCTCGGAGCGGGCGTCGCGGCCGACGGCGTCTTGACGCAGTTGGTCGACGGGGACCCCGACGCGCGCTTTCGGCAAATCTTGGCGATCGATCCTCTGGGTCGAACGGCTGTCCACTCCGGCCCCGAGAGCCTGGGGATCGTTGCCTCGGCCCACGGCGATGGAGTCGTAGCCGGCGGGAACATGCTGGACAGTGATCAGGTACCTCACACCATGGTCGCCGCCTTCACACGGAGTCGGGGCAGGCTCGAGGAACGCCTCCTGGCTGCACTGCAGGCCGGTGCGGAAGCCGGGCCAATCCACTCCGCAGGAATCGCCATCGTCACGAATGTCGGTTGGCGCGTCACCGACCTCCGGGTCGACTGGCACGACGACCCACTGAAGGAGCTCGCAAGCATCCTTTCAGTGTGGCTGCCACAGCGGGACGATTACGTTACTCGCGCGCTCGACCCCTCGCACTCCCCCGGATACGGAGTGCCCGGTGACGATCGACGTTAAGCAAGCGGCGGCAGGCACAATAGCTCGACACCGATCTCAGTTGGTTGCGTTGTCAACTGAGATCCACTCTCACCCCGAGATTGCTTGGCAGGAATACCGAGCGTGCGAGTGGGTAGGTAACGCTCTAGCAGCGCTCGGATTCAGTGTCACCCCGAACTACCTCGGACTCGACACCGCCTTCCACGCCACCTTCGGGTCGGGTCGCTTTCGTGTCGGCGTGATGGCCGAATATGACGCCCTTCCTGGCCTGGGCCACGCCTGCGGACACAACCTAATAGCGGCGATGTCTGTCGGCACCGCCGCTGCCCTGAGCGCCGTTGCCGATGACTTGAACCTCACCATCGACGTCTATGGAACTCCCGCCGAAGAGGGTGGCGGCGGCAAAATCGAGCTCATCGATCGGGGCGCCTTCCGCGACCTCGACCTCGCCTTGATGGCTCACCCCGCTCCGGTCGACGTTGCCGAAGCTCGGCCGTTCGCTGTCGCCCACTCCCACATCACCTACGAGGGCAAGAGCGCCCACGCGGCCGCTTACCCCGAAAAGGGCGTCAACGCGAACGACGCATTCCTCATCGCGCAGGTCGCGATCGGGCTGCTCCGCCAGCAGCTTCCTGCGTCTACCCGCGTCCACGGAATCATGACCCACGCAGGGGACGCCCCGAACGCCATTCCCGAGCGCACCGAGGGCCGCTGGTACGTCCGAGCCGACACGCTCGCCGAGCTCGACGATCTCGCGCCCCGTGTCGAGCGGTGCTTCCAGGCCGGTGCCCTCGCCACCGGCGCCCGGCTGACGATCCAGCCGGAAAGTAAGCCATACGCCGAGTTCAGCACTGACGAAGTGGCTTTGGCGTACTACCGAGACAATGCCCTCGCCCTCGGCCGGAAGTTCGCAGAGGGTGGGTTCGCCGCCAGCATGAACCGAGCATCCACCGACATGGGGAACGTGTCCCAGATCGTCCCGTCGATCCACCCCTATATCGGCATCGGGTCGCTGCCGGCCACTAACCACCAGCCGGAGTTCGCCGCGTTCTGCGTTGGCGAGGCTGCCGAGGTGGCTCTCATGGACGGTGCGGTCGCTCTCGCCTGGACTGCTATCGATCGGTCCGTTGGTCACGAAACCGTCGACGCACGATGACCGCGCTGCGCACTCGAGCCGGCGAGCCTGCCCCTCGCGGGAGTCAGAAGCCCTCAGCTCCTTGCGAACCGGAAGAAATGGCGCACCCGGCTGGATCTTGCGAACGCCATATTCGACTACTTCGAGATCCTCCACAACCGACAGCGACGCCATCCCCAGCTCGAATATGCCTCGCCAGTCGAGCACGAGCAACGATTCACACCAACACCCATTTCCGCCTGAGCTTCACACCAAAACAGGTAACCAAACGGTGGGGCAGGTCACTTCTCACAGCCAAGCGTGGGCAGGATCGCCGCCGACTAGCTGCGATCGCTATCCGCCGTCCGCGCCGATCTGGGCCTCGCAACTCGAGATCGATAGAGTTCAGGAAACCTGAGGAGTCTCGTGAAAGTCGGCCCCGTCGCCATCCTTGTCAGTGCAGTCCTGTTGCTGTCTGCGTGCTCGTCCGCGGCAACGGCACCTCCCGCATCCGCGAAGAAGTACACCGTGGATCAGTTGTGCGTGATCCTCGAGGACACAATCGGGCCACTGGCCGTCGGCAAGACGGTTCTGTGGCCGGCTGACGATCCCAATCCGACGCCCAAGACGACGAACTGCGTGGTGCAGGATCAACAGAAGAAGGGGGTCTTCCTGCGATTGACGGTGTCTGATCTCCCTCCGCGGATGAGCCAGGTAATCGCGATCAACAAGTCGTTGGCGAGCGGGAAAGGAACCGGCTGCGACAAGGGGGCCAATCTCATCGACATCTCGATGGGCGGCAAGATCGAGTCGTCCCTGATCTGTCAACGCCCTAGCGGATCCGTTCTGACCTACGAAGGGGAGTTCGGCACGTCCACGATCTCGTTCCGAGTCGAGCGACCGACGTCGATGGAGGCGATTTCGAAGGATGCGGCCAGCGGATGGCTGGCTCAGCTGTCGACCGCGATGCGCGCCGCCGCTAAGTCCTGACCCGGTCGTCAAGTCGACACGATCCTAGAATTGACGACATCTCGTACTCGACACTTCCTGGCCGCGAATACGTCTGCGCTCCGTTGTCGATCCACATTCCAAAAGAAGAACGGGAGAGCCCACTGAACTGAGGTGCGATAAGTCAGCCTTGATGGCGCACAAATACAGCTTGCCTTCGTCGGTCCAATGCTCCGTGATGTCCGTCAGCCACAGCTGGTTGAGTTTCGTCGCGGTGAAGCCGCGGAGCACAAGATCGTCATGCACGGAAGGTCCCGCTTTCCGGTTCACGCCACGTTTCTTCGAGAACACCGACCACAGTCGCTGCTGCGAGCACAGCCGCCACACCCGCCGCGCCGACGCGGACAGTCCGGACTCGTCCTCGATCTCGTCAGAGATGAACCGATACCCGAACGCTGGGTGCTCCGACTAAGGAGCCGAGCTCGAGAGGACTGCATTCCCGGGACTGTTGAAGGTTGAGGTGAGTCCGGACCTGTGGTGACTGTGAAAAATGGAGCGAGCAGGTAAACAATCTGCGGAATGCGCTCGGTTCCACTGGGGGAGAAGGGATCCGACCTTGAAGTGGTCGACAGGATTGGTTCGGACGTGGCTTGGTGTATGTATCGAGGCTGCGGCAACTGGCCTCGTAGGAGGACTCGTCCTCGGAGCGCTAGGCGGGTCTTTCATGGACGTAGTCGTCCCGGCGTTTGTCTAAAACCCCCGAGATTCCAGGGATTTTACTGGTGGCTCCGACGGGCGTCGATCCCGTGACCTCACGATTTTCAGTCGTGCGCTCTACCAACTGAGCTACAGAGCCTCGAGAGCTGGCTGCGAACACCCGGACCCCCGATGGTGAAAGAGCCCCTCCTTACGGAAGGGCTCTGACATCAGCGACCCTGACGGGACTTGAACCCGCGACCTCCGCCGTGACAGGGCGGCACGCTAACCAACTGCGCTACAGGGCCATGCTTTTGAGTTGTAATCGGTGCTGTTTCGGTTGGTGACCCCAACGGGATTCGAACCCGTGCTGCCGCCGTGAAAGGGCGGTGTCCTAGGCCACTAAACGATGGGGCCGTGTGGGATGAACCTCAGAGCAACCGAGGGTCAAGCATACGGGCGGCGCGCCGGAAATGCCAATCAACTCGGAACCGCGAAAAACGACGAATGAACCGGGCTGGGCGGCGCCTCCGGGATAGGTTCAACCCGACCTCGAAGGTTGTGGCCCGAATGGGGTCCAGGCGGAAACGGTTCAACTCTGGAACGATCCAGGGCTTGTTGCTAGTGTTAACAATGTTATCTGTGTGACTGAGCGGTACATCCGGTCAATCGCAGGATTCGGGGAGATCATGACCGTTCGGTGGGGACGCGCATCTGTGCGCTTTCGAGTGCTAGCCGTCGTCGTCGCGCTGGCGTTGGTCCCGGTCACCGCGCTCGCCGTCGCGCCCGTGGACGCTGCATCAGTTCTGCGCGCCGATGACATCACCTGGGATCAGGTGGCTGCCGCACAGGCCGACGTGGATGCCACCGCCAAACTGGTGGCCACGATCAAATCTCAGCTCGGCGGCCTGCAGGCCGCGGTCGACAGCACTCACGCTGACGCGGATGCCAAAGGACTGGCCTACGGCAAGGCGCAGGATCTGGTCGACGAGCAGCAGTACACCGTCGACACGCTGCAAGTGCAGGTCGACGCGCAGACGAAGAAGGCCGACGAGTCCAAGAAGACGGCGGGGCAGTTGCTTGCGGCAATGAGCAAGACCGGCGGCGGGTCGGACTTCACGGCCAGCCTGATAACCAGCGGGAACCCGGCGGCGTTGCTGTACCAATATGGCGTCTCCAAGCAGCTGAGTCAGCGCACGAGCGAGATCTTCGCGAAAGCGCTTCAGGAGCAGAAGTCGGCACAGGCTTTGACCGATCAGGCCAACGCCGCCGAAGCCATCCTCGCCAAGCGGAAGGACATCGCCCAGGCCACCTTCCAAGTCGCGCAGCTTGCCATGCAGGCCGCCCAGACCGCCCTCGCTGCCCAGCAAGTGGCGCAGACGCAGCTTGAGGCCAAGCTTTCCGTGCTCACCGAGCACCGCAACGCGACTCTCGCGGACTACAACGCCAGCCTCGTGTCCAAGTGGGGGCCTGGAGCCGCGGGTGTGGTCTCGGCATCCGGCTGGGCTAACCCGGCCAACGGCTACCTGGGTGACCGCTTCGGGATGCGATTCCACCCGATCTACCACATCTGGAGGCTGCACTCCGGGCAGGACATCTCGGGCACCGGCTGCGGCGCGAACATCTATGCGGCGCATTCCGGCACGGTTGTCTACGCCGGTCCGGACGGCGATCTGGGCAACTTCATCCAGCTCGACAACGGCGGCGGCGTGGAGACGGGCTATGCCCACATCGTCGCGGGCGGTACCCTAGTGATGATCGGGCAGCATGTCGGGCCCGGTCAACTCATTGCGAAGGTGGGGTCGACCGGGGGGTCGACGGGTTGCCACCTTCACTTCATCGTACGGATTAACGGTGCATTGACGGATCCGTTGCCGTTCATGCGTGATCGGGGGGTCACTCTTGGCTAGTTCTTTCGCTCGACCGGGTAGGTCGATCCGCTGATGTTCGCTCGCAGACGCCCCAGGGGGGCGGCGGCTGCTGTCGCGTCCGCTGGAATCGCCATCGTGGCGGGCATCGCCCTGTCCTTTTCGTCGCCGCCGGTGGCCGTCGCTGAACAGGCTGCCCGCTCCGACTACCCGAGCTGGGCCGACGTGCAGGCGGCGAAGGCCAACCAGGCGGCCACCCAGGCCGAGGTCACCAAACTTCAGGGGCTCCTCGGCACGCTGCAAAAGCAGGCGGACACCCTCGGCAAGATCGCCGAGCAGAAGGGCGAGCAGTACAACCAGGCCAACGACGCCCTCGCCTCCGCGACCACGAAGACCGCTGAACTGCAGAGCCAGGCGGATGTCGCGCAGACCAAGGCAGACAAGTCCTCCAGACGCGCATCGGCACTCATCGCCCAGCTCGCCCGCACCGGTGGTGGCGACATCACCATGGGCGTGCTGTTCGGAACATCGAAGCAGACCGATCAACTGCTCTCCACCCTCGGGACCGCGAGCCGCCTCAGCGAGTCGTCGGCCGGGATCCTGAAGCAGGCGCAATTCGACAAGAACTCGGCGGGCTCGCTGACCGCTGCGGCCACCGCCGCACAGAAAAAGCGCACGACGCTCGCGGCAGACGCCAAGGCGGCGAATGCTGCAGCGCAGAACGCGGAGGCGGAGGTCCAGGCCCAGCTTGCCCAGCAAGAGGCCGCGTCCACGACGATGTACGCCCAGCTCGCCACCCTCAAGAACACCACAGCCTCCGTGGAACAGCAGCGCCAGGCCGGCCTCGCTGAGGAGGCCAGGCAGAACGCTGTGAAGCTCGCTCCGAGCGCGCCGACCATCAATTCGAATCCGTCGGCTCCGGTCGCGGGTGCCGTCGCGGGCGCGATCGACTACGCAGAAGCTCAGCTCGGCAAGCCGTACGCTCTCGGCGGTGCAGGCCCCAGCTATTGGGATTGCTCCGGTCTGACGTTGCGCGCCTACCAGTCGGTCGGCGCGTACATCGGGACGCACTCGGCGACGAACCAGTACGACACCATGAAGGCGGCCGGCAGGCTGGTCAACCTCGAACGGGTGCTTCCCGGTGACCTGCTGTTCTACACGGACGGCGGCGGCGACATGTATCACGTTGCCATGGCGATCGGCGGCGGTCAGATGATCGAGGCACCGCGCTATGGCGTCCCGGTGCGCATCGTCGGGATTCGCTATGGCGATCTCATGCCGTACGTCGGGCGTCCGACCGGCTAGCTTCCCTGGCCGAGCGTGCGGGCAGCTTCGACTCCGGCGGCAAACAGCCAGCGGTTGGGGTCATCGAGGGCGGCCTCAAGCGAGCCGGCGAGCTCGGCCAGGCTCGCGGTCCAGACGCCCTCGGGGGTCGCCGCCGCCAGGCTGCCCGCGATGACGCCGCGGCGCGCGCCCGGCTTGGTGGGGAGCGACAGAGCGTGGCCGACGACCTTGCCAGTCAGGGAGGTGGCGTCGAAGCGGCCTTCGCCGGTGATCACGACATCCGTGGATGCCGCTGCCGCCCGAAAACCGGTCAGCTCGGCGATGGCCGCCGACCCCGACTCGATCGCGGCGCCCCACGCGGCGAGGAAGCCGTAGGCCGTGCCGCCGGCCGCCCCAGCTCCGGGAATGCTGGTTGCCTCGGCGCCCGCGAGAACCGATGCCCACCGCGCCAGGGCGGCGTCCAGTGCGCGCACCTGGGCGGGTGTCGCGCCCTTTTGCGGGCCGTAGACAGCGGCCGCGCCGTGCGGGCCGAGCAGCGGCGCGACGACGTCGCTGAGAAGGCGCACGCCCTCGGGTGGGGAGGGGCGGAGACGCGT
>JAYWDH010000048.1:0-17294 GCA_043779945.1 Microbacteriaceae bacterium | reverse complement strand
ATAGCTGTTGGCCATGGCGAAGCCGGCGTGGGTCGGAATGCCCGCCAGGATCTTGTCGAGCGGAACGCCGCGCCACGACATCGCCAGCTTCGACCAGTGCGTAACGCAGTGGATGTCGGTCTCGATGTCTTCGAGACCGAGAGCGCGTAGCTCGTCCCAACTCCACTGCGTCTGGGCGCCGGTCTCGGTGGTGACGGTGAACGACCACACCGCCGGGTCGAGCTTGGGGGTCGGGCCAGCCGAGAGAACGGGCCAGTCTTCGACCTTCGTCTGGCCCCGGGGGAGTCGCGGATCACGTTCTCGCGATCGGGCGGTGAATCCTCGTGTGATGAATGACATCTGAAGCCCTCCCGTGCCCCTCAGCGTAGCGAGGAGGTGTCCGCTTAGTCTGGGAGTATGACCCTTGCGCTCGGGATGCCAGCGATCCGCCGCGATCCGAGTTCTGCGCCCTCCACGACCGGGCGCCCTGACGTCGCTGGCCTCGTGGATCGCTTCGGTCGCATCGCGCGCGACCTGCGGGTCTCGATCACCGAGAAGTGCTCGCTGCGCTGCACGTACTGCATGCCGGCCGACGGGCTCCCGGCGATCCCCGCCGGCGATCTGTTGGACGCGCCCGAGATCGCACGGCTGGTGGGCATTGGCTGGCGCTCGCTGGGCGTCAAGGAGGTGCGCTTCACTGGTGGTGAGCCGCTGACGCGGGGTGACCTCGTCGAGATCGTGCGGCTCAGCGCGGAGGCGGCGCCTGGCATTCCGCTGGCGATGACCACCAACGGGATCGGACTGGACCGGCGGGCTTCCGCGCTGCGTACCGCGGGCCTGTCGCGCGTCAACGTGTCACTGGACACCGTCGACCGCGAACATTTCAGCCGTCTGACCCGCCGCGACCGGTTGCCGGCCGTGCTGCGCGGGATCGAGGCCGCGCACGCTGCTGGCTTCACTCCCTTGAAGATCAACGCAGTGCTGATGCGCGAGACGTTGGCGGATGCACCCGCCTTGCTCGAGTGGTCGCTCGCCCATGACGCGCGCCTGCGCTTCATCGAGCAGATGCCGCTGGATGCCGACGAGGCGTGGAAGCGCTCGAACATGGTCCCAGCCGCCGAGCTGCTTGCCGTGCTGTCGTCTCGGTTTTCGCTAACGCCCGCCGGACGTGGCGACCCGTCCGCGCCCGCCGAGGAATGGTTCGTGGATGGCGGTCCCGCAACCGTTGGCATCATTGCCTCGGTCACGCGCTCGTTCTGCGAGGCGTGCGACCGCACCCGGATCACGGCCGAGGGCACAGTGCGGTCCTGCCTGTTCGGCGACGACGAGACCGACCTGCGCGGACTGCTGCGCGGTGGGGCGACGGATGCCGAGATCGCCGAGCGCTGGCGCGCAGCTATGTGGGGCAAGCAGGCCGGGCACGGGATCGACGCTGCCGACTTTGTGCGCCCGGTGCGGTCGATGGGCGGGATTGGCGGGTGACCGGTTCGGGCGCGGTGCAGGTGCGGTACTTCGCGGCGGCGGCCGAAGCCGCCGGGTGTGCGGAGGAGACGTGGGACGAACCGGTGGCGACCGTCGGTGAGCTGCGCGCAGCGCTGGTCGCGCGATATGGGGCTGCGATGGCGCGGGTGCTGTCGACGGGGTCGCTCCTGACCGACGGGGTCGTGTCGCGTGATCCGTCGCGAACCGTCGGCGAGCGCGTCGACGTGCTGCCGCCGTTCGCGGGCGGGTAGCGCCCAACTCAACCAGCGGGGGTCAGCTCAGCCCGACCCACTCCGAGGCGCCGTCGTCGAGGTGTTGGCGCTTCCAGATCGGGGTGCGTTCCTTGATGAGGTCGACGAGGTGGGCACAGGTGCTGAAGGCGTCGGCGCGGTGGGGCGAGGCGACGGCGGCGATCAGGGCCACATCCCCGACGACCAGGTGGCCGATCCGGTGGGCGGCAGCGACGCGTAGGCCTGAGGCGGCCGCGATCTCCTCGCAGACCGCGCGCAGGAAGGATTCTGCGTCCGGGTGGGCCTCGTAGTCGAGCGCCGAGACGCCCGAACCGTGATCGTGGTCGCGGATGACGCCCTCGAAGGTCACGACGGCACCATCGGCTGCCGTGGTGACGAACGCCTCGATCGCCGCGCGGTCGAGCACGGCGTCGGTGACCAGGGCGAACACCTCAACCATGCTCGTGTCCGCCGCCCGCAAGCTGATCGATGAGGTGCGGGAGCAACTCGTCGAGCACCGAAAGGCCGTCGCGCACAGCACCGGGCGAGCCCGCCAGATTCACGACAATCGTGCTCCCTGAGATGCCGGCGGTCGCACGACTCAGTGCGGCGGTCGGCGTGACGGCGCGGCCGGCCGTACGGATCGCCTCGGCGATGCCGGGCAGTTCCTGGTCGAGCACGGCACGGGTGGCTTCGGGGGTGCGGTCCTGGGGGTGGATGCCGGTACCTCCTGTCGTGAGCAGCACAGCTGGGTGCGAAGCGATCGCAGCTTGGATCGCGGTGGCGATGGTGGCATCCGGGCTGATGACCACCGGATCGGGCGCGAAGCCGTTCGCGGTCAGCCAGGCGGTGATCACGGGGCCGGTGCTGTCGGTGCGGGTGCCGTTGGCGGCGCCGGTGGAGGAGACGATGACGACGGCGCGGCCGCGAAACGGTGGTGCGGGTTGCACGGGCTGGGTTGTGACAGGCTCAGCCGGCGATTCGCGCGTCCAGTGGCCACGCTTCCCCCCGGACTTTTCGAGCAACTTGATGTCGCCGAGCACTGCGCCCGGGTCAACGGCCTTGACCATGTCGTGCAGGGTGAGTCCGGCGAGGGCGACCGCGGTCAGCGCCTCCATTTCGACACCGGTGCGAGCCGTGACCGACACCGAGGCGCGAATCTCGATCGCCGATTCGCCGAGCTCGAAGTCGATGGTGACCCCGTCGAGCGGAATCAGGTGGGCGAGCGGGATCAGCTCGCTCGTTCGTTTGGCGGCGGCGATGCCGGCAATGCGGGCGGTCGCGAGTACCTCGGCCTTCGGCATCCTGTCGGCGCGCACCATGGCGATGACCTCGGGTGTGGTCTGCAGGTGACCGCCCGCGACCGCAATGCGATGCGTGATCGGCTTGGCACCGACGTCGATCATGCGCGCGCGGCCTTCGTCATCGAGGTGGGTGAGGTGCTCGTGGCTCATAGCTCCCAAGTCTCCACGAAATCACCCGCCGCCAGTTCGGTCACGTCCTCGGGGATGACGATCAGCAGATCGGATGCCGCGAGGCCCGCAACCAGATGCGAACTCGGCGAACCCACTGTGGTGACGCCGCCGACGGCAGTCCGTCGCCCGCGCAGAAACTGCCGCCGACCGGGGATCGAGTGCACATCGGAGTCGAGAACGCGGGTCTCCCGTCCCGCCGCTGGCAGTCCCGCCAGTTCGCGCAATATGGGCGCGACGAACAGCTCGAAGCTGAGCTGACTGCTGACCGGATTGCCGGGGAAACACAGCACCGGTAACGAAGTGGCGCCCTTCAAACCGGGCCACGATGCGATGGCCTGCGGCCCGCCGGGCTGCATCGCGAGCACGTCGAGGTGCGCGCCGCGCGGCTCAAGCACGTCGCGCACCACCTCGTGGTCGCCCATCGAGACGCCGCCACTCGTTACGATCAACTCGGCGCCGAGGGCGACTGCTGCATCCAGAAGGGCTTCGAGTGCCGCGGCGTCGTCGCTCACCCGGCCCTCGAGCACGACCTCGGCGCCCACGGTGCGGGCCGCGGCGGTGAGCGCAATTCCGTTGGTATCCGGGATCTGGCCGGGACCGAGCGGGGCGCCGGGCGCGACGAGTTCGCTGCCGGTGCTAATGACGGCGACCCGCACGACGTCGCGCACCAGAACCTTGGTGAGCCCGGCCGCGGCCAGCGCCGCGAGGTGACGCGAGGCGAGCCGCAAGCCCGCGGGCAGTAGCGTGTCGCCGGGCTGCAGGTCGGAACCGGCTTCGCGGATGTACTCGCCGGCGCCGCGACCGCGCGCGATCGAGACGTAGTCGTTGGCCGACAGAGTGTCTTCCACCGGGACGATCGCATCGGCACCCTCGGGCACAGGAGCTCCGGTCATGATGCGCACCGCGGTACCCGGGCGCAGCGTGGCCGGAGCGCCGGATCCGGCCGCCACCTCACCGACGACGGGGAGCGAGACCGGGGCGGACGCGACATCCGCCGCGCGCACGGCAAATCCGTCCATCTGAGAGTTGCGGAAGGGCGGCAGCTGGACCGGTGAGACGATCGCGGTGGCCGTGACGCGTCCGAGCGCCTCGCCGATCGACACGGTGACGGTGGGTCGGTGGGTCAGTGGCTCGAGCAGCGCGAGCACCCGAGCGATGTGCACGTCGACCGAGGTGCGAGCCGAGGGCGTGCCATCACCCAACTCATCCGGCATCAATACGCCGCCATCTCGGGATCGACCTGCGCGCGCCAGGCGTCGATACCACCGGTGAGGTGCCGCACCTTGATGAATCCGGCCTTCTCGAGTACCTCAAGGGCCCGCGCCGATCGCACGCCGTGATGACAGTAGACGACGATGGACGCGTTCCGATCGAGTTCGTCGAGCCGGTCCGGTAGCTGGCCAAGTGGGATGAGCACGGAGTCCGCCAGCGACACGAACGATGCCTCAGGGGCCTCCCGCACGTCGAGCAGCAGCGGCGGCGTCTCATGGATGCCGGCTGTCATCGGTCCCGCGAGTAGCTGCTGGAGCTTCGCGGGGGTGACCGAGCGCTCGGGATCAGGTTCGCGCACCGCCGTACGTTCCTCGAGCGAACCGGGCCGCGGCGCCTCCGGATCGCGCGCGTAGCTGATCTCGCGGGTGCTGCCGGTCAGCGCGTCGAAGGACGCGACACGGCCGAGGAGCGGCTCGCCGATCCCCGTGATCAGCTTCAGAACCTCGCCCGCCATCATGGCGCCGATCACGCCGCACACCGTCGGCAGTACTCCGACCAGCTCGCAACTGAGGGCCGCGTCATCATCCGGTTGCACCGGGAAAAGGTCGCGGTAGTCAACTCCCTTCTCGTCCCACGCGACGCCGACCTGGCCCGTGTACTCTGCGGCGGAGCCCCAAACAAGCGGGATGCCGCGGATCTCAGCCGCGTCATTCGCGAGATACCTGGTCGCGAAGTTGTCGGAGCAGTCGATCAGGATGTCGGCGTCTAGCAGGAGCTCGAAGGAGTTGCGTTCCACGAACCGGGCGTTGTGCCGGATGACAGTGGTGTCGGGGGAGAGGCGGGCCACGGCATCCGCGGCGGAATCGACTTTCGGACGTTCTATGTCGGCCACACCGTGAATGGTCTGTCGCGCGAGGTTGCTCACCTCGACCGTGTCGTCGTCGATGATTGCGATCGTGCCCACTCCCGCCGCGGCGAGGGCGGGGATCACCGCGCTGCCGAGCCCGCCCGCTCCGATCACCAGAACCGTGGCTTCGGCGAGGGCACGTTGCGCCGCCGCGCCGAAGCCGATGAGAACGCGCTGGCGCAGGAAGCGCGGGGAGTCGGGATCGACCGAGGAGGTCATGACCTGATTCTTTCAGGAGAACGGCTGCGATGCGCGATCGAGTGCACTGACCTGGATCTTGCTGAGGCTCGCGATCGGCGCCAGCACGTGCCGCCGGCTCCGCAGCCAAGCTGAAGCAACCCGGAGGGAGAGCTGATCCGCAGATACCGCTATTCTGAACTGACAGTCACGCAGATACGGAGAAAAGACACAAGATGACCGAGTTCAGGATCATCGAAGCTGCCGCGCTCCTCGGCGTTAGCGACGACACCGTCCGACGCTGGGGCGATGCCGGCCGGCTGACCATCCGCAAGGCCGCAAACGGTCGGCAGGTAGTCGACGGCGTCGATCTCGTGCCCTTCATGACGGATGCCGCCGCCGAGTCACCGATGGCGACCGCCTTCCCAGTGGCCCGCGCTTCGGCCCGCAACCGATTCACCGGAATCGTCACCGCCGTCACCAAGGACGGTGTGATGGCACAGGTTGAGCTGCAGGCTGGTCCGTTCCGGGTGGTCTCGCTGATGAGCCGCGAAGCCGCCGACGAACTCGACCTCGTGCCCGGCATGCTCGCCGTCGCGACCGTGAAGGCGACCGTCGTCGCTGTCGAACTTCTCGACCACCACCTCACCTTGCCGGCCAGCGAGGAGAACGCATGACACGTTGTCCCGCTCCTGCCGCACTCGCCGCCGCGGCCGCCCTGGTACTCGCCGGGTGTGCAGGCACGACCGCAAGTGGCAGCCCCTCCACGACGGCGAGCGCCGACAGCCTGAGGGGCACCTTGACTGTTCTGGCCGCGGCGTCCCTCACCGAGGTGTACGGCGATCTGGCCACCCAGTTCGAGAAGCTGCACCCAAACGTCACGATTACGCAGAGCTTCGGCGGCAGCTCGGCGCTTGCGACCCAGATCACCCAGGGCGCTCCTGCCGACCTCTTCGCGTCGGCAAACGAGGCCACGATGAAGACCGTCGCCGATGCCGGCCTGACCGCGGAGACCCCGATCGTGTACGCAACGAACGTGCTCACGCTCATTGTGCCGAGGACGAACCCGGCGGGAGTGAACACGATTGCCGACATCGCGAACCCTGTGGTGAAGGTCGCCCTCTGCGACAAGACCGTGCCCTGCGGCTCGGCTGCGATCACCCTGCTGGCGGCCGAGAAGCTGACGGTGACGCCGGTCACGCTCGAAACCGACGTCAAGGCCGTGCTCACCAAGGTCGAGCTCGACGAGGTGGATGCCGGCCTGGTCTACGTGACCGACGCGAAGACCGCGGGTAGCAAGGTGAAGCAGATTCCCGTGGCGGATGCCGTGAACGTCGTCAACCGGTATCCGGTCGCGCTGTTGAAAAGTTCCACGAACAAGACCGCGGCGACGGCCTTCGAGCAGTTCATCCTCTCGAAGACCGGGCTCGCCGCCCTGAAGAATGCCGGATTCGGCACCCCGTAGGCAGGGTCGCCGGTTGAGTCGGCGCGGTCCCGCTCTGATCATCTGGGTGATCGCGGGACTCGCCCTCGCGCTGCTGGTGCTTCCGCTGCTGGGGATCCTGCTGTCGGCTCCGTGGCCGCAGCTGCCCGCGCTGCTGGTTGCGCCCGAAACGCTGCAGGCGCTCGGACTGTCGCTTCTCACCGGGGTGATCTCGACGGCATGTTGCCTGCTGCTCGGCATCCCACTGGCCGCCGTGCTGGCGCGCTCGGTGGCGTGGCCGGTTGTGCCACGTCGGCTGCTGCGTGCCGCGGTGACCGTCCCGCTGGTGCTGCCGCCGGTCGTCGGCGGGCTCGCCCTGCTGCTCTTGCTCGGGCGGAACGGCATCCTCGGTAAGCACCTCGCCGACGTCGGGATCACGCTGCCGTTCACCACGGGAGCCGTCGTGATCGCGCAGACCTTCGTGGCTATGCCGTTCCTGGTCTTCGCCGTCGAGGGTGCCCTGCGAGGTGCTGACCGCCGGGTCGAGCTGGCGGCCGCATCGCTCGGCGCGACACCGTTCCAGGTGTTCCGCACGGTGACCGTTCCCCTGGTCGCGCCCGGGATCGCCGCCGGCGCGGTGCTCTGCTTTGCTCGCGCGCTCGGCGAGTTCGGGGCGACCATCACCTTCGCCGGCTCGTATCCGGGAGTCACGCGCACGCTGCCGATCGCGAGCTACCTGGCATCGCAGACGAATCTCAACCAGTCCATCGCCCTGGCGCTCGTGCTGCTCGTGGTGTCGGTTGCGGTGTTGCTCGGGTTGCGCGATCGCTGGCTACCGGGGGTGCGCGGGTGAGTGTCACGGCGGTGCCTGCCGTTCTGGAGGCTGACTTCACCGCGGTGCGCGGCACTTTCGAGGTGCGGGCGGCGTTCGAAGTTACGGCCGGACGTCCACTTGCGCTGGTCGGGCCGAACGGCGCGGGCAAGACATCCGTGCTCAACGCGCTGGCCGGGCATGGCGAAGTCGTGAGCGGCAGCATCCGGCTCGGGGATCGTGAACTCGTGGACGTTGCTCCCGAAGGGCGACGGGTCGGCGTCGTATTCCAGGACTTTTTGCTGTTCCCGCACCTGAGCGTCGCCGACAACGTCGCGTACGGGCTCCGGATGCGCGGCGCCCGACGCGCGGCGGCCCGGCTCGCGACGCTGCCGTGGCTTGAGCGCTTCGACCTGGCCGAGCTGGCGGGACGATTCCCGCACCAGTTGAGCGGTGGCCAGGCGCAGCGTGTCGCGCTGGCTCGCGCGCTCGCGGCTGAGCCGGAGGCGCTGCTGCTCGACGAGCCGATGGCGGCGCTCGACGTGGAGATCCGCGACGAGGTGCGCGCCGAGCTGGGCGGCTACCTGCGCGACTTCGCCGGTCCGACTGTGATCGTCACTCACAGTGCGGCGGATGTCGCAGCCCTCGCCGCCGATATCGTCGTGCTTGAGCTGGGTGTGGTGACGCAGCGCGGCATCTGGGACGCATTGCGTT
This sequence comes from Microbacteriaceae bacterium, assembly GCA_043779945.1. Classification (GTDB taxonomy): domain Bacteria; phylum Actinomycetota; class Actinomycetes; order Actinomycetales; family Microbacteriaceae; genus Lysinimonas. The sequence continues at coordinate 8,884 of JAYWDH010000048.1, read as the reverse complement.
CAGCCCCGGCGACGCCTTATGTCGCGCGGCTTGTGAGCTTGCGCGAGGAGTGAGCGCCGTTTCTGAACGTCAGGCTGAGAAATACCCGGATTTCGCGATTCTCGCTCCCTGCGGCCGTGAACCTCCTGCATAATATCTGAGCCGAGCAGCCGATCGGCGCATTTATCGAAGGACACCACCATGGGACCGCTCTTGGGCCTCAACATTATCGACGGCACCGTCGTGGTGACCTCTGCCGCCGTCAGCATCGCTCTCGTCGTATTCCTTTTGGTACGACTCCACCCGAAGTTCGAGGCGCGCAGTCGTCGGATGACGCGCGTCGTCTCACGACGCCGATGGATCATCACGGTTGCGATCGCGGCGCTATCGGGCGCACTCATCGCAGTGATCACCCTCTGGCTGACCGAGTCGGTGTTCAACATCTTCGGGCTGCCTCTCGATCCGGATACCCACGTGTGGGTGGTCGCGTGCTTCGCGGCCATCGCGATCGCGGTGGTCAACCTGCCGCGTTCGCGCTGGTGGCGCCGGACCACGGCCATCGTGGCCGTTCCAGTCTTCGTGCTCACGGCGACCCTCGGGATCAACGCGGGCTACGGGATGAACGCGACGCTGGCGGAATTTCTCAACATCTCTGAGTTGCAGCCGCTGGTAGTCAATCGGGCGGCCCCTGCGCCGACTTCGACGCCGACGGCGCCGCCGAAACTTCTCTACCAGAGCTGGACTGCCCCGGCCGGGATGCCGACAGACGGCAGCGTTGGGTCCGTCTCGATTCCCGCGACCGTTTCCGGATTCGTGGCGAGGCCCGCGTGGCTCTACCTTCCGCCGGCCGCCCTTGTCGCGCATCCGCCCGCCCTCCCCATCTTGATCATGATGATGGGACAGCCAGGCGGTCCCGAGAGCAGCTATCTTTTCCCTCCTTTCTTGAATGCATTCGCGCAGGCTCACCACGGCTTGGCACCGATCGTTCTCACGGTCGACCAGATCGGGAACCCGTACAAGAATCCGCTCTGCATCGACTCGCCTGCTGGCAACGTCCATAGCTACCTGATGGACGACGTGGTGGCGTACGCGAAGACCCTCCCGGTTGCCGCCGGGCCGCGAAATTGGGCGGTCGGTGGCTATTCGAACGGCGGCGAGTGCGCTCTGTCGTTCGGAGCGCAGCATCCGGATATCTTCGGCTCGATCGTCGACATTTCCGGCGAGATCGCTCCCTCGCTCGGGTCACGAGCTGCCACGATCCAACGAGGGTTCGCGGGCGATGCTGCGGCATACACGGCGCAGCTGCCGCTGACCATCCTCGCCGCTCATCACTACACCGATTCCCGGGCGATCATCACCTGGGGCGGCGCTGACCCGGTCTACGGTGCCGAGGGCGAACAGGCGTCAGCTTCGGCTCTGGCAGCCGGGATGGTTGTCACACACTTCTCGGGACCGGGCGTCGGTCACCGCGCGGATGCCGTCAAATTCGGCTTTCCGCTCGGCCTGTCGGGGCTGGCGACTCGATGGGCACTTGAGGAGGGTCCGGGGTAACCGATTGATTTGCACGATCGAGCCTCAATTCACCGGTCACCATCGACCGGATGGGGGCGGCCGAGAGCGCCGAGCGCGACGACGGCGGCGGTGATGACCGCTGCCAGGGTGAGGCCGAATCCGATGCCCCAATGGAGCAGAACCGCACCGGTCCCGGCGCCCGCACCAATCAGCAGGATCGCACCCGCCCGCTGGGCCCACGGGTGCTTTTCTTTGCCTCCACCGAAGCGCGAGTCGAAGGCGAGCCCCACGAGCGTGGAGGTGACCACCACAGTGGTGACGTCGGCGACGCCGATGTGACGCGCCGATCCGGCCTGGGTGCCCATCGCCAGGCCCATCGCGCCCGTGATCACGAGGTTCACTGGCTCGGGACGATGCGCGACGGCGAAGGCGAGGGTCCCGGCGGTGATGAGCAGAGCCGCGACGCAGACCAGCAGCGCGGTGGTCTGCGGATACCAGCCGGCCTTCAGCCCCCGGAAGACGCGGCCGGCGATCGCGGCACCGCCGAGGAAGAAGGCGAGCGCGACCACCGGGCCGATGATCGGGAGCTTGCTCGAGGGATCGGCGAGCGCCATCGCGAGGATCACCACGTTGCCGGTCATGTTGCCGGTGAAGACCCGGTCAAGGCCCAGGTAACCGACGGCATCCACGACACCGGTCGAGAAGGTGAGGGCGAGCATGAGGCCGAGGTGGAGGCCCGATGGGTGGTCGCGGATGCGGCTGAGCATCGGGATCCTCTCGATAGTGTTACCGAGAGTATCGGACCGTGGGCGGGAGCAGATTCGCATGGACAGCTCGCTGATTTTGCAGCCCGGCGTCGGGCCGATCCGCTCGTCCAGCTACTTGCCAGCCGACCCGGCCACGGTGTTCTGGGGCCGCCTTCCCTGCGCGGATGACGCCCCGGTTCTCGAGATCGACGCCGGCGCGGAGGTGACGATCGACACCATCAGCCACGAGGGCATCCTCGAGGATCAGGGTAGCGATCCACTCGCATTCTTTGCGCGGCATGGAGTCGGTCCGGATGCCGTGCTCACTGATGCGATCGAACTCGCCGCCAGCCGTCACCGCGACCTGGCGACCGATGGGCCGCACGTCGTGACGGGTCCGATCGCGGTGCGCGGGGCGCAGGTCGGCGAGCTGCTCGCCATCACCGTGCTCGAGACGCTGCCGCGCGTGCCGTACGGCGTGATCTCGAATCGGCACGGGCGCGGCGCGCTGCCGTGGGAGTTGCCGCGGGGCGGGTCGACGGTCAGCATCTTCTCGCCGGTCGACACGGATGGCAACACGGCGGCATTGCCGCGAACGACCGGCGCGGAACGTGATGTCCACTACCCACTCGCCCCATTCCTCGGCATTATGGGCGTCGCGGTCGCCGGCTCGGAGCGTGCGCATTCGGTGCGCCCTGGGGCGTTCGGAGGCAACATCGACATCAAGCTGCTGACGGTGGGGGCGACCCTGTACTTGCCGATCCAGGTAGAGGGGGCCCTGGCCTATGTGGGTGACCCGCACTTCGCGCAGGGGGATGGCGAGGTCGCGCTCACGGCGCTCGAGGCCTCGCTGCGCGCGACGGTGCGCTTCGACGTTGTGCCTGTCGCGTCGCCGTTGGCCGCCTATGCGCGCGAGTTCGGGCCGCTGGTAGAAACCGAGGAGTATTGGGTGCCGACGGGTCTGGATGCCGACCTGCGCGAGGCGATGAAGAAGGCAGTGCGGTCGGCTCTCGCGCTGCTTCATGCCCAGTACGGCATGGACGAGGAGCACGCCTACGCGTACCTTTCTGCCGCGACCGACTTCGATGTGTCGCAGGTTGTCGACCTGGTGTGCGGAGTACACGCCCGCATCCGGAAGGCTGATTTCGCATGAGCCGACCCACTCAGCTGCCCCCTGTTCATCTGCCAGAGGGTGTCGCAGAGCCCGCAGGACTCGTGGATGTCGTGCTCGCATACGAGGCGGCGCTCATGGCGGACGATGTGGCGGCCCTGGACGCCTTCTTCGCCGACGGCCCTGCCACTCTGCGCGGCGATGCCGGAGGAGTACTGATCGGGCATGACGCGATCGCGGCGTTTCGGCGCGGGCGGGGCGGGGCGCCCCAGCGGGTCATCGTCGAAGTTCACGTTCGACCGGTCGGCGACGACGCGGCCGTCGTGGTGGTTGTGGTCGCGTCGCTGGATGGTGGGCGCGGGCAGCAGACGCAACTCTGGCGCAGGGGTGAGCGCTGGCAGATCGACGTTGCACAGGTATTGGCTCCGGCTCCCGCGATTGATGCCCGGGTCTGGCGGACCGTGGGGTCGCCGCTCGTGGCGGGGGCGGCATCCGGCCCCCTGGTCGGGCAGACCGTCGCGGTGAAGGACCTGTTCGACATCGAGGGCTTCCGCGTCGGCGCGGGTAACCCGACGTGGCTCACCGAGGCCCCGGTTGCCGATGGCACCGCGCCCGCGCTGACGGCGCTGCTGGCGGCCGGGGCGTCGATCCGCGGGATCGCGCAGACCGACGAGTTCGCATACTCGATCACCGGGGCGAACCCGCATTACGGGACTCCGCCGAATCCGCTCGTGCCTGGCGCGTTGCCGGGGGGCTCGTCGAGCGGTCCGGCGTCGGCCGTTGCATCCGGTCAGGCCAGCATCGGTCTCGGCACGGACACCGCGGGTTCTGTGCGCGTCCCCGCCTCGTACACCGGTCTCTGGGGCCTGCGCACAACGCACGATGCGGTGAGCCGCGAGCGGCTTCTGCCGCTGGCCGACAGCTTCGACACCGTGGGTTGGCTGACACGCTCGGCCGCCCTGCTTCGGGATGTCGCGGCCGCCACGCTGGGCGAGATCGGCGTCACCCCGTTCGCTGACTACCTTGTCGACCCGGCCCTGGTCTCCGTTGCGGATCCCGCCGCGTATGAGGCCTTCTTCGCGGCGATCCGGGGCCTCAGGACGTCGACGATCGATGTCGGCGAGGTCGAGGAAATGTTCGAGACTTTTCGCGTCGTGCAGGCGGCAGACGCCTGGATCGCAGACGGCGCATGGGTCACCGCGCACCCCGGTGCCGTTGGCCCGGGCACCGCGGCCCGCTTCTCGATCGCCGCCGCCGTCACGCCCGAGCTGGCCAGGACCGCGCGCGCCGCGATGCGCGCCCAGGCCGCGCGGCTCGACGCCCTGCTGGGCGAGAGCGTGCTGCTCGTGCCGTCGGCCTCGTCCGCCGCGCCCTCAACGACTGCGGACCCCGCAGAGCTCGACCGCGTGCGCGCGGCGACCATCCGTCTCTGCTGCGTCGCCGGTCTGACCGGTCGCCCGGCGCTCAGCATTCCGGCGCTCACCGTGCCCGGTCCCTTCGGCGGGGACGCCCCGCTCGGAATCTGTCTTGTCGGTCCGCGCGGCAGCGACGTCGCTCTGGTATCGCTCGGTGCCGCGCTCGCTGCGCAGCTCGCCTGACCGCGAACTTGCGCAGCTGCGGGGTGCGGCGGTTCGGGCCACGCATCGCCGAGTGGCCCGGGCTCGTGGCGCCTCGTGTCACGCTCCCGAAACACCCCTCGGCTAGCCTGGAGTCGACGATTCAGGAGCCCGCCGTGAGCACTTCCGCCCTCCCCATTAACCCGCCATCGCGGTTGCTCATGGGGCCTGGCCCGATCAACGCCGACCCGCGGGTGTTGCGGGCGATGTCCGCGCAGCTGCTGGGCCAGTACGATCCCGCGATGACCGGCTACATGGCCGAGACGCAGGAGCTCTATCGCGAGGTGTTCCAAACTCGTAACGACGCCACGCTTCTGGTCGATGGCACGAGCCGCGCCGGCATTGAAGCCGCGTTCGTGAGCCTGATCGAGCCGGGCGACAGGGTGCTCGTCCCGATCTTCGGGCGGTTCGGGCACCTGTTGCGCGAGATTGCAGAGCGTTGCGGCGCCGAGGTGCACGTGCTCGAGCGCGAGTGGGGGACCGTCTACCCGCCGTCCGAGATCGAGGCAGCCCTGGCATCGGTCAAGCCGAAGCTGCTGGCGATCGTGCACGGTGACACCTCCACCACGCTGAAGCAGCCGCTGGACGAGCTCGGCGCACTCGCACACAAGTACGGCTCGCTGTTCTACACCGATGTCACTGCCAGCCTCGCTGGCAACACCTTCCTGGTCGACGAGTGGGGGATTGACGCCGCCACCGCCGGGTTGCAGAAGTGTCTTGCGGGGCCGTCGGGCTCCTCGCCGATCACGCTGTCGGAAGCCGCCGTCTCGATCATCGACGCCCGCAAGAGCGTCGAGGCCGGTATCCGGGTCCCGGGAGACCCCGTGCGCAGCGACCCGATCCGAAGCAACTATTTCGATCTCGCGCAGATTCTGGACTACTGGGGGCCAAAGCGACTCAACCACCACACCGAGGCCACCACGATGCTGTTCGGGGCGCGCGAGTGCGCTCGCATCCTGGTCGAGGAGACCATTGAGGCGGCCGTCGAACGCCACCGCCTGCACGGCACCGCGATGGCGGCCGGACTGGTCGGCATGGGGCTGCAGACCTTTGGCGATCAGTCGGTGCGCATGAACAATATCGTCGGCGTGCAGATCCCCGACGGAATCCACGACGCCGCAGCCCGCGCGGCGATGGTCGCCGACTATGGCATCGAGATCGGGACCAGTTTCGGCCCGATGACCGGCAAGGTCTGGCGGATCGGCACCATGGGATACAACGCCCGTCGCGATACCGTGCTGATGACTCTTGCCGCGCTCGAGCAGCTGCTGCGTCGGGGCGGTGTCGCACTGAAGCCTGGCGCCGGAGTCGATGCCGCGCTGGAGTCCTACGGTGGGTGAGCCCGTCGAATCCCCGCATCTGAAGATCGGCGGCCACCTGACCGCCGCCGAGCGCGTGCTGAGTCGCGCCGATGAGCTCGCCACCTACAGTTCGAGCCCGCACGGTATCGAGCGCGTGTATCTGAGCCCCCAACACCGCGCCGTCAACGAACTCGCGGGTGTCTGGATGCACCAGGCAGGCCTGATCAGCTGGGAAGACGCTGCTGGCAACCAGTGCGGCCGCCGAGCCGGAGCCACCGACAAACTGCCCGCCGTGCTGCTCGGCTCCCACCTCGACACGGTGCCGGGTGCTGGGCGCTTCGACGGCGTCCTAGGGGTGCTCGTCGCGATCGAGGTTGCCGCGCGTCTCCGCAACACCGAGTTGCCCTTCGCCCTGGAGGTGGTCGCGTTCGGCGACGAGGAGGGCACCCGCTTTGGGACGACGCTGCTCGGGTCGCGCGCGCTGGCAGGCACCTGGCAACCGGAATGGTTCGATCTGGTCGATGCCGGGGGCATCCGTCTCGGCGATGCGGCCAAGCAGTTCGGGCTCGACCCCGCCCGCTTCACCGACGCCGCCCGCAGGCCGGACGAATTGCTCGCTTACCTCGAGGTGCACATCGAGCAGGGTCCGAAGCTGGAGCTCGGCGATCGGGCGCTTGGAATCGTGACGACGATCGCCGCCGCCGAGCGCCTCGTGATCACCTTCACCGGCGAGTCGCGGCACTGCGCGACCCCATGGGAACTGCGCCATGACGCGCTCGTCGGCGCCAGCGAGGGCGTGCTCGCGATCGAGCGGATCGCACGCTCACGGGGCAGCTTCGCGACGGTCGGGCGCATCCACGTCCAGCCGGATGCCGTCAACGTGATCCCCGGAGTCGCCGTCTTCAGCCTCGACCTGCGGGACGAGACGGCTGATGGTCGCGACGCCACCTGGGGCGCCCTCCATCAGGAACTGCAGGAGATCGCCGGGGAGCGTGGCCTGGACCTCACAATCAGCTCCACCCACCTCGCACCCGAGGTGGTGTGTGCGCCGGAGTTGAAGGCGGCGCTTGCGGCGGGGATCGCCTCGACTGACGACACGAACGCCGACCAGCCGATGGAGCTGTTCAGCGTGGCGGGGCATGACGCCATGGCGGTCGCCGCGGTGGCGCCGGTTGGCATGCTGTTCGTGCGCTGCCGTGGCGGGGTTAGTCATCACGCAGACGAGTCGGTCAGGGCGGATGACGTGGCCATGGCGATCGACGCGCTCGAGACCGCGGTGCGGCAGCTCGCGGTGGAGTACGAGCCGCGCTAGTGGAAACGATGCCAGACGCGGTGCGGGCCGTGCTACTCGAGGAGCTCGCGCGCGGCCGCTTCGGGGCGGGTCTGGCCGACGCACCCGAGGGCGTTCAGGCACACCGGCGCTCGCCGAGCTGCGGTGACGAGTTCACCGTGCGAGTCGTGGTGACGGGCACCGCTCCGGATGCCGCGATCCAGAGTCTGCACTGGGACGGCCACGGCTGCGTGGTGTCCACGGCGGCTGCCGCGACGCTGGCGCAGCTCGCCGTCGGAGTCGCGACCCGCGCGTTCCCGGCACTCGCCGAGCGCTACCTCGCGACGCTCGAGGCCGACGCGATGCCCGATCCGGAACTCGGTGACGCCGAGGCGTTCGCAGGCATCGGACGCTTCCCGATGCGGGCGGGGTGCGCCTCGCTCGCCTGGCGCACGGCGCTTGACGCGCTCGCGGCCGGCCGAGCTTCGGCGAGCAAAGCGTGAGCTGGTTGTCTGCGCGACTCGCTGCACGGGCCCGCAGTTCAACGGCGTTTCATTCCAGAGGTTGAGTTGGGCGTTGCGGGTCGGCCTCAGCCGGCAATCGCGTCCAGCTCGGCGAGTGCTTCGGCATCCAATGGGAGCCAAGCCCCTGCGATGTTCTCGCGCAGGTGCGCCACCGAGGAGGTGCCCGGGATGAGCAGGATGTTCGGCGAGCGCTGCAGCAGCCACGCGAGTGCCACGGCCATCGGCGACGTCTCACGCCGCGCCGCGACCGACGCGAGCGCGGTCGACTGCAGCGGCGAGAATCCCCCGAGCGGAAAGTACGGCACATCGGAGATGCCCTCGCTGGCAAGCTGATCGATCATTGCGTCGTCGCCGAGGGTGGCGACGTTGTAGAAGTTCTGCACGGTTACGACGGGGGCGATGGACTGCGCCTCGGTGATCTGCTCGGCGTTTGCGGTGTTGACCCCGAGATGTGTGATGGGCCCCTGCTGCTGCAGTTCGGCCAGTGCGGTGAACGATTCGGCGAGCGAGCCGGGTTGCGGGGAATCGAAGCCGCGAGCGAACACCCAGTTACCGTCGTCGTCGCGCACCGAACCGACCTTGGTGACGATCGTCAGGTCGTCGGCATAGGGATGCAGCGCCTCCCTGATCAGCTTGTTGGTCACGAACGGGCCGCAGAAGTCGGCGGTGTCGATGTGGCGGATGCCGCGCTCAGGCGCCTCGCGGAGCACCGCAAGCGCACCGTCGCGGTCGGCAGGCGGGCCCCAGACCTGCGCGTTCTCTGCGGAGCCGGCGAGCTGCATGGCGCTGTAGCAGTAGCCGTAGCCGTAGCCGTAGCCGTAGCCG
>JAYWDH010000047.1:0-39530 GCA_043779945.1 Microbacteriaceae bacterium | reverse complement strand
CGTTCGCAGTCGCGGAGCTCCGCGACCACCAGGTCACCCGCGATACCCTCGCGGAGGCCCGCCGTTGGGCCGACGACGCGGTCGCCGCCCTCGAACCGTTGCCCGAAGGTCCCGTCAAGAAGGCCCTGACCAAGTTCGCCGAAGCGATCGTCGAACGCCACAGCTAAGGAACGCTGATTCGGCGGCGTGCACGACGAGTCAGAAAGGAACCGCACACGTGACTCTTCGCCTCGCAATCGTGGGCGCCGGGCCCGCTGGCATCTACGCCGCCGACATCCTCCTGAAGCAGGAGCGTGAGTTCGATGTCTCGATCGACCTCTTCGACCACCTGCCCGCGCCGTACGGCCTGGTCCGGTACGGCGTCGCCCCCGACCACCCGCGCATCAAGGGCATCATCACGGCGCTGCGCGATGTGCTCGATCGAGGCGATATCCGGATCTTCGGCAACGTGCGGTACGGCATCGACATCACGCTCGACGACCTGAAGCAGCACTACAACGCTGTCATCTTCTCGACCGGCGCGATTCGGGATGCCGACCTCGACATCCCCGGCATTGACCTGCCACGCAGCTACGGTGCCGCCGACTTCGTGAGTTGGTACGACGGTCACCCGGACTTCCCGCGCGAGTGGCCTCTGGAGTCGTCCTCGGTCGCCGTAATCGGCGTCGGCAACGTCGCGCTTGACGTGGCCCGCATCCTGGCGAAGCACCCTGATGACCTGCTGCCTACCGAGATCCCGGCGAACGTCTACCAGGGGCTGCAGAAGTCGCCGGTCACCGATGTGCACGTTTTCGGTCGCCGCGGTCCGATGCAGGTGAAGTTCACGCCGCTCGAGTTGCGCGAACTTGGTGAGCTGCGCGATGTCGACATGGTCGTGCACGAGGAGGATTTCGAGTACGACGAGGCCTCGAAGACCGCGATCGCGACCAACAAACAGGTTTTCGTGATCGATAAGGTGCTCTCGCAGTGGCGCGAGCGTCCGGCCGGTTCGGCCTCGCGGCGGCTGCACCTGCACTTCCACGCGCGTCCGGTCGAGGTGCTCGGTTCGTTGGCCGAGGGGGTGACCGGTTTCCGGTACGAGCGCACAGTTCCGGATGGCGCGGGTGGCGTGACGGGCACCGGCGAGTTCCGCGAGGTGGAGATCGGTGCGCTGTATCGCGCGGTCGGCTATTTCGGCTCGCCCCTGGACGGCATCCCCTTCGATCCCGCGCGCGGCATCATCCCGAACCGCGAAGGCCAAGTGCTGGATGCCGACGACCACATCGTCCCCGGCGTCTACGCAACCGGTTGGATCAAGCGCGGCCCGGTTGGCCTGATTGGCCACACCAAGTCGGATGCCATGGAGACCGTCTCCCACCTCGTTGTTGACCAGGCCAACTGGTGGGCGCCCGCGTGGCCGCAGCCCTCCGCCATCGTCGAGTTGCTCAACTCGCGAGGCGTGAGATACACCGACCTCGACGGCTGGCATCGACTCGACCAGCACGAGATCGCGTTGGGCGCGCCTGAGGCGCGCGCGCGCGTCAAAGTCGTCGACCGTGACGAGATGATCAAGGTGTCGCTCGGCCGGTAGCGGATGGTTTGCCCGCGTTTCTGGATGCGGCCTCTGTGGTGGCCTGTACTGCGGTGGTCATCTTTACTGCACCGCCGCCGTCAGCCGCGCCACGTTGTCGAAGGCACGCGACAACCGCGGTCGCGCGAGCCACTCGTCGAGGGTGAGTTCGCGGCTGTGCTCGCGGTAGTCGTCCTCGATCGTGCGCAGCCGCTGCAGGAACACGCCGCCCCAGATCATCACCGAGATCTCGAAGTCGAGACTGAATGAGCGCATGTCCATGTTGCTCGAACCGATCACTGACACCTGCTCGTCGATGGTGAAGTGCTTGGCGTGCAGAATCGTGGGCGATTCGAACTGGAAGATCCGTACGCCGGCCCGCAGCAACGCCTCGTAGTAGCTGCGCTGAGCGTGGTGCGCGAAGAACTGATCGCCGATTTCCGAGACGAACAATTGCACCTCGAGTCCCGACTGTGCCGCCGTGGTGATCGCATAGAGCATCGAGTCATCCGGCACGAAATACGGACTGACCAGGATGATCTTCTTCTGTGCCGCGTAAACCAGCGAGTTGAACAGCCGCAGGTTGTTTTCGCCGGGGAAACCCGGGCCGCTAGGCACGACCTGACAGTCGAGGGCGCCCGGTCCATTCCGCCTGAGCGGCGGAGTCTCGCGGGTGAGCAGCTCTTCAGTCTCCACGTACCAGTCGGTGATGAACAGTGCGTCGATCTCGGCGACCACCGGGCCCTCGAAGCGGACCATGAGGTCCTTCCACTGCAGTCCGCGCCTGCCGCGCTTCTCGTAGCCGGGGTCGATAACGTTCTGGCTTCCGGTGAAGGCGACTTCGCCATCCACGATCAGCAGCTTGCGGTGGTTGCGTAGGTCGGGGCGCTGGATGCGGCGGCGCAACGGCTGGAAAGGCAGCATCAGGTGCCAGTGGGCTCCCATGCGAGTGAGGGCGCGCTTGGCCGGGCGGAAACCCTTGTACTGGAATGTGCCGAGGTGATCGAGCAGCACTCGCACCGTGACCCCTCGTTTCACCGCGGTCTCGAGGGCGTCGAAGAAGGGCTGGGTGGTCACGTCGAGGGCCAGGATGTAGAACTCCACGTGCACGATGGTGCGCGCGCGGCCGATCTCTTCCGTCATCGCGGCAAGGGACGCGGCATTCGCGTGGTACAGCGTCGAGGAGTTGCCGCCGACCATCGGCATAGCGCCGAGGGTGCGGTTCAGTTCAACGATCGGGCTGAGCCAGTTCGGCCACGACTCCTCTTCGGCGACGAGTTCGGCGCCCTCCATGGTCTCGAGGATGAAGCGGTTGATCTCGGTCTGCTTCTCTCGGCGCTTCTTCGGCAGCCGGAAGGTGCCGACCAGCAGGAACAGACCGATGCCGAGGTACGGGATGAAGAAGATCGCTAACAGCCAGGCGAGCGCCGTTTGGGGTCGACGGTTCTTGGGGATCAAAATGATCGACAGCACGCGGATCGTGAAGTCGCCGACTAGCGCCGCGACGGCGACGATCGCGGTGATCGTGGCTTCGGTGGTCACGAGTCAGCGGTAGTTGACGAACTGCAGGGCGACGTCGAGGTCCTTGCCCTTGAGCAGCGCTTGTACCTGCTGCAGGTCATCCCGGCTCTTCGACTGCACGCGCAGCTCCTCGCCCTGGATCTGGCTCTTGACGCCCTTCGGCCCCTCGTCCCGGATGATTTTCGCGATCGCCTTCGCGTCCTCGCTCGAGATGCCCTGCTTGATGGATGCCTCGATACGGTAATCCTTGCCGCTCGGGAACGGCTTGCCCGCATCTAGCGACCGCAGCGAGATCCCACGCTTGATGAGTTTCTGTTCGAAGACCTCGAGCACCGCCTTGACGCGCTCCTCGGCGTTCGCCTTGAGGAGCAACTTCTCGCCGCTGAAATCGATCGAGGCGTTGACGTTCTTGAAGTCGTAGCGCTGCTGGATTTCCTTCTGCGCCTGCCCGAGTGCGTTCTGGACCTCCATTGTGTCGACCTTGCTCACGATGTCGAAAGAGGAATCTGCCATGTTGCCATGTTAGTAATGGCGGATGCGCGATCGGATGGGTTCCGTCGTCACGGTCGTCGTGGCGGTCTTCGCCGTCGCTTTGATCGCGGGGGTGTTCTTTCTGGTCCTGCTGCCGCGCTGGGGTTCCGCGTATATCCCCTCGGTGATGACGCCCGACCCGAGTTGGGCGGCACCTGCCGCCGAGGTGCCGCATGCCGCGTCATCCGCGACCCCGAGCGGCGGCACAGGGGCGGTCCCGGCCGGCACCGACATCAGGGCGCTGGTGGACCCGAGCTGGGCGGCCGCAACGGCGAGGGCCACCGGCATCCCGGAGCGTGCGGTGCTCGCCTACGCCGGGGCCGCCCTGCTCAAGGCCCGTGCGATGCCCGCTTGCCGCCTCTCCTGGACCACCCTCGCGGCAATCGGTTCGGTGGAGAGTTCGCACGGTCGCCACGGCGGCTCGTCGATCGGCGTCGACGGGACGGTCACACCGCCGATCTATGGGGTCGCTCTGAACGGCCGTGGCGTAGCGCTCATCCCCGACAGCGACGGCGGCGCGATCGACCAGGATGCCGCGGCAGATCGCGCCGTTGGGCCGATGCAGCTCATCCCGCAGACCTGGCGCAACTGGCACGCGGACGGCAACGGCGACGGGATCCAAGACCCGCAAAACATCGACGACGCCGTGATGGTCACCACTAACTACCTGTGCCGCGCCTCAAGCGCCCTCGACACCCAGACCGGATGGCGCGCCGCGATCTCCGCTTACAACTCGGCCGGCTCCTACCTTGGCAAGGTCGCGCGAGTGGCGGTCGCCTACAACGCGGAGGTTGCGGGTTAGCGGAAGAAGCGGCCATTTCGCAACTAAAAGCGGTGTGAGCGTCGGTCGCGCCTGACCGCGGAGCCAGCGTGACTCAGCGGTACGCGGCACGCGCAACACCTTGTAGCATTATCCGAGCGCTTCCGGTCGATGATCACATGGGCCGGGCGTGCATGGCGGGTTACCCAAGCGGCCAAAGGGATCTGACTGTAAATCAGACTGCTCTGCATTCGGGGGTTCGAATCCCTCACCCGCCACTCTCGAAGCCCCCGGAATCCCAGTGGCCGCCGGACGCGCCGCGGGGTTCGGTGAGTACCTTCTGCACCGAGCACGGCATCTTCCGGGAGACGTTTTAGGCGATAAGACGGCGGGCTCTCGAGGAGGGCCCGGCGGCGGCTTTGGAGCCGCGAACCCGCTGGCCGAGGTCGAGCCCGAACCGAACCATGGACGAGGTGAAGCGTCAGGCGATCGGGGTTCGCTCCGCGCTCGAGCAGTCCGGGTTGGCTCATGGGCCGATCAGTGTTCACGAGAAGACGCGGTTCCTCGGGATGGCTCCAGTCCCCTCGACGGCAGAACTGTCGCGGATCTTCCGCGACGCGGGCGTTGCGCGGGTCGAGCCTCGGAGGAAACCGCGGGCCTCGTTCCGGCGGATTGTTTATCCGGCGCCGAACGCCTGCTGGCAGCTGGACGGCACCGAATATGTCCTCACTCCTTCTCAGCGGTCCGTCGGAGCTCAGCTCTTTTCCGCCGAGCCGGCCATCCTCGCGGTGGCCAATTCGTGGCGAAGGTTCCCGCGGCGACGGCAATCGCACTTGCCGTGCTCGTCATCGTCGGCACCGCCAGCGCCCCCGCTCTGCTCAAGCTTGATCTCCCTACCGCGGGGCCGATTGCGATGTGCCCGCGAGGTGCAGCCGCGCCAAGAGGACCTACGGCCCTATTTCGAGATCAGGTCGCGCGTTACGTTTCAAACAAATGGAGGCACGACATGTACGGATGGGGTAGCGCCAGTTTGGGAATCGTCGGCTGGATCGCAATGGCAGTAGTCATGGTGTTGTTCTGGGGAGGGGCGGTCGCCGTTGTTGTGGTTCTTCTTCGACGTTCGCGCTCTGACTATGGATTGCCCGGATTCCGCCCTTCGCACCACGAGGCGGAGCGTATTCTGCATGAGCGGTTCGCGCGTGGAGAGATCGACGAAACCGAATACCTCGCCCGCCGTGCGGCTCTGCGGCGACCCGAATGAACTCCGTCAAAAAACAAGGGTCATCCCTGGTTTGGATCATCCTGGGAATTCTGGCGACGCTGATCCTCGCGGGGCTGTCCTTTGTGGGGGTAGTGGTGGTGGCAGGCGTGCTCCCCGATGGCGGGCCCGGCTCCCTGTCCGGGGCGTGCGCGGTGCCGCATCGTTTTTCTGGAACCACCGTGAACGTCACGCTGACGAACATGGGGGGACCCATGATGGGCGGAAACAACGGGTCGATGTCTGGCGGTGCGATGCGGTTGCAAGCCGATCAGGCAACGGTTCACCATGGGACGGTGTCGTTTCTGGCGAACGATGAAGGTAGCGTCAGCCACGAACTCGTTGTGCTTCCTCTTCCCGCTTCCCAAATAGTGGGAACACGCCTAATCGGTGGAGACGGGAAGATTGACGAAGCGGGCAGCCTCGGTGAGGCATCCAACACCTGTGCAGAGGGACCTGGCCAGGGAATCCTGCCAGGAGCCTCAGGCTGGGTAAGCGTCACCCTGGTGCCGGGCCGCTATGAGCTGGTCTGCAATCTCCCCGGCCACTACGCGGCCGGAATGTACACCCAGCTCACCGTCACCTGAACCGCTCCTGTCGGCCGAATGCCATGGGTTCACCATGGCAACGGGATGTCGCGAACTCGCGGCAGCGCTGATCCCCTATCCGCCATTCTTAGATGCCCTTTACAAACCTCGGACCAGTGGGAAAGTCGAAAGGTATCGATCCAGAAAGATTCTTTCACCAGTGCCGGGTCGTACGGAGGCGCTGCGGCGACGGTGCTGTCGGTGTGGTCGATGTGGACTTCGCTTCTGCTCCTTGTCGTTCACGGATGTCATGGTCTACGTCGGCGACTGTCTGAGCAGTGTCGCCGAGTTTGACGAGCTTTCCGTAGGAATCATTTGGTGTCGTTTTCGTCTCATGGGGATCGCGAAATTGATCGTTGGTAGGGACTAGAACAACGGGGTTACGGTAAGCCCGCTCCGGGTGGTCTGTCGAGGAGACGGATCCAGCCAGGCGGTAGCTGGGGCAGGGTCAGCCCGATGTCGCGAGCGCGACCGGGGGAGCTTTGCTGCATCCCAACATACCCCTGAGGGGTATGGTAAATTCTGATAATGGTGGGAGTGCAATAAAACCGGATAAGAGAGCAAGGTGGAGACTGTGGTCGGCTACGTAGCGAACAAGGACGAGCTCCTGAAGCGGCTGCGCCGGGCTGAGGGGCAGGTCCGTGGTATCCACCGGATGATCGAAGACGACACATATTGCATCGATGTTCTCACCCAGGTATCGGCCGCGACGAAAGCTCTGGAATCTGTCGCGCTCGCTTTGCTTGAGGACCATCTCATCCATTGCGTCGCCGAAGCTGTCGCCGAAGGTGGCGATGTCGCGGACGAAAAGATCCGCGAGGCGAGCGCCGCCATCGCGCGGCTTGTCCGCTCTTAGAGCACACCCAGAAGGAGATCGCTATGACCAACATCGAAACCCCGAAGCACGACCTGGGCGAATCCGCTGTCGCCTCGGCACAGACGGCCGAGTACCTCGTGGACGGGATGACGTGCTCGCACTGCGTGGCGAGCGTCACCGAGGAGATCTCGTCGCTTTCTGGAGTAGAGGGCGTCACCGTCCAGTTGAAGCCCGGCGGCTCATCCACGGTCTTTGTCGCGAGTAGTGCCGCGCTGGACCGCGACGCGATCCGAGTTGCCATTGAAGAAGCCGGATACTCTCTCGCTGGCGATCTTCGATGAGTCAGGTCACCGATGTCCAACTCGACATCGGTGGCATGACCTGTGCCTCCTGTGCAACCCGCATCGAGCGGAAGCTCAACAAGCTGCCGGGGGTCGAGGCAAGCGTCAACTATGCCACCGAGAAGGCACGCATTCAGGTGCCAGACGGTATCGGACTGCAGCAGCTGATCGCAACTGTTGAGTCAGCCGGCTACCACGCCGAGCTTCCGCCGCCGCCCCGATCGGCCGAGACCGGCGGCATGACGTCAACACCGGATGAGACCGCTGAACTACGACGGCGGTTGAGTGTGTCGGCGGCGTTGGCGTTGCCGGTTGTTCTCATGTCGATGGTCCCCTTCCTTCAGTTCACGAACTGGCAGTGGCTTGCGCTGACTCTCGCGGCGCCGGTCGGGTTGTGGGGCGCGTGGCCCTTTCATCGCGCAGCAGCCATCAACGCCCGCCACGGCGCCACCACGATGGACACCCTGGTGAGTGTCGGCGTCCTGGCGGCGCTCGGATGGTCCCTGTATTCGTTGTTCCTCGGCACGGCCGGTGTCGCGGGAATGCACATGACGTTCACCCTGTTCGGCACGCCCGCCGGGGCAACCGGCGAGATCTATCTCGAAGTCGCTTCCGCCGTTACGGTCTTCATTCTTGCCGGCCGTTATATCGAGGCGCGGGCGAAGAAGGAGTCCGGCGCGGCTCTTCGCGCCCTTCTTGAACTGGGCGCCAAAGATGCGGTTCTGCTGCGTGACGGCATCGAGCAACGCGTGGCAACCAGCACGCTTGTTCCTGGGGATCACATCGTGGTGCGCCCAGGGGAGAAGATCGCCAGCGACGGTCTGGTCATCGATGGTGCGTCCGCGGTCGACCTCAGCATGCTCACGGGTGAATCGATTCCGGTCGAAGTCCTGCCAGGCGACCGCGTTTCTGGAGCCACGATCAACGTGGGTGGGCGGTTGGTGGTCGAGATCACCCGCGTCGGGGCTGACACCGAGCTGGCCAGACTCGGGCGACTCGTCGAGGAGGCGCAGACCGGTAAGGCCGAGGTGCAACGTCTCGCCGACCGTGTGTCCGCGGTCTTCGTGCCCGTTGTTTTCGTGCTCGCCATCATCGCGTTCGCTGGATGGCTGCTCGCCGGCGGGTCGGCCGAGCTGGCCTTCACCGCCGGGATCGCGACCTTGATTATCGCGTGCCCGTGCGCCCTCGGTCTGGCCACTCCGACCGCGCTTCTGGTGGGAACCGGCCGCGGGTCGCAACTCGGGATCCTGATCCGTGGTCCGCAAGTTCTCGAGCACACCCGGATCGTCGACACGATTGTGCTCGACAAGACCGGAACCTTGACCAGCGGCCGAATGCGTGTCACCAAGGTCATGCCGATCGGCGCAACCGCGAGCGACGATCTGCTGCGCATCGCGGCGGCCACCGAACATGGCTCCGAGCATCCTGTGGCTCGAGCTGTGACCGACCAAGCTGCCGAACTCGGGTTGGAGTTCACTGCGGCCGAGAGCTTTGTCGCGCACGCCGGCCTTGGTGTTCAGGCAGTCATCGACGGTCGTCTGAGTGTCGCGGGTCGCTCAGACTGGCTTCGCGATGAATGGGCCATCGACATTCCGGTGGACGCGACGGCGGAGATCGCGGCGGCCGAGAACGCTGGCTCGACAGCGATCACCGTCGCCTGGGACGGCGAACTGCGGGGCGTCATCTCGATCGGCGACACGGTGAAGCCGTCAAGCGCTGCGGCGGTCGCGCAGTTCCGCAAGCTGGGCCTGCGGCCGATTCTTCTCACTGGGGATAACGCGGGCGCCGCAAAGTTAGTCGCGCGCCAGGTGGGAGTTGACGAGGTGCACGCGGCTGCGACGCCGGAGGGCAAGCTTCGTCTGATCCACGAACTGCAGGCACAGGGGCACGTTGTCGCGATGGTCGGTGACGGCGTCAACGATTCCGCTGCGCTGGCTGCTGCCGACCTGGGCATCGCCATGGGCGCCGGCACGGATGCCGCCATCGCGGCCAGCGACATCACCGTCGTCAGCGGAGACCTCATCGCCGTCGTCGACGCGATCCGCCTGTCGCGCCGAACGCTCGGCATCATCAAGGGCAACCTGTTTTGGGCTTTTGCCTACAACGTTGCTGCGATTCCGATCGCCATGCTGGGTCTGCTCAATCCGCTCGTTGCGGGAGCGGCCATGGCCTTCTCGTCGGTATTCGTCGTGAGCAACTCACTTCGCCTGCGCCGATTCGCCGCCAGCGCTGGCACCGTCCACTCCGCAGAGGCCATCCCGGCCAACGACTTCCAGACCGCCGCGGTGCGGTGACCCCGATGATGCCCCAGCCGACCAACCCGGACAGCGTGACACTGTTTCGCGGCGTGCGTTCAACAGCGTGGCGCCGTGTTCTCATCGCGGTTTTTGCGGTGCCCATGCTGCTGGTGGGGCTATTCGCCATGCACGTGCTCGAGGCGTCCGGTGATCCCGCCGGGCAGCATTCGGCGATGTCGATGTCGATGTCGATGGCAACGTCGCCATCGATGTCTAGCCCGTTTGCCCCGTCGAGCGTTAGCGCCCCCCTCGTGCATACGGTCGCCGCGTGTGACCAGTTCTGCGGATCTGCCCACGATATGGGGGCGATGGCCTGCATCCTGGCGATCCTGATCACCGTTCTTGCCCTCTCGATTGCCTCAAGTCCCAACGGATGGATCTCGCCGCAGCCTTTGGTCGCACGAATCGCGAGCGCACCCCGCTCCCTGGCAATACCGCGACCTCCTTCTCTCACGGCTCTCTCCATCAGTCGCATTTGATTTCCCGCTCTGCCCCTCAACAGTCAGAGCGTCGCCCAGCGCGACCGAAATTACCCATGCAACTGAAATGAGAAGAAACCCATGAAACTCCGTGATGTCCTCGTCTCCGCGACGATTCTGACCACCGCTCTTGTGCTCGCAGGGTGTTCCACAAATGGGACCGCGGTGGGCGGCAGCGTAACCGCGTCGTCCAAGCCCTCAGCGGGCGTAAGCGCCTCCCACAACGACCCCGACGTCGCCTTCACGACCAACATGATCGCGCACCATCAACAGGCGATCGAAATGGCCGACATGCTGCTCACCAAGCAAGGAGTCGACCCGCGAGTCGTCACCCTCGCCCAAGACATCAAGAACGCGCAAGGGTCGGAGATCACGACCATGACCGGCTGGTTGAAAGACTGGGGTCAGCCCGCCACCATGGCGGGGATGCCCGGCATGGCGATGAACGGGATGATGTCGGACGCAGACATGAAGTCGCTCGACGCGGCATCAGGTGCTGACGCCGGCAAACTCTTCCTCACCCAAATGACGCAGCATCATCAGGGCGCCATCGATATGGCAAACGAAGAGGTCACCACCGGTCTGAGCACCGCCGCGATCGCGCTGGCAAAAAGGATCGCGAACGCCCAGACGGCCGAAATCGCCAAGATGAAGGAACTGCTTGCGACCCTGTAAAGCTGCCAGAGGCAGTCGGCCATTCCCGGCCGACTGCCTCTCAACCTTCTGTTCGGGGCACTCCTGCCCTTTTGATCGGCGTATCTACGAATCCGGCGCGCAAGCTCCAGGCGACCGAAAGCTCATCGTGTGTCGGGTTAGCCCTTCCCATGTCGAGCGAATGGCAGGCTTCGTTGCGGCGTGCGGCGCCGACCGGAACCTTGTGTAAAAGCGTTACTGCGCCGCGACCAACTGGGTGATGTATCCGGGCGCTTTCGGGCTTCCCCAGCCGGTCGTCAGGTCGTAGCCGGTGGTGGTCGAATAGCCCGGTACCGGGTCGGGTGTTACGAGCCCGTCGGACCTGGTATCCCACAGGCGGTTGTTCTGTAGCACGCCGCTCGGTGTCGTTCCGTAGCTGTGCGGGACAACATCGCTGAATGCGGCCGCCCTGTTGAAGGACGAGCTGTAGATCACCCGATTGAGGTTGCCGATCGGCGCCTTGTTCGCCGTGGCGCGCGCTTGGTTGGCGATCGCGGTGACCGCCGCCACCTGTGGGGACGATGCGGACGTGCCACCGTACACAGACCAGGTCGGGTTTCCCTCAAGCGTCGGGAAATACGAGTGGAAGACGAGCACGCCGCCGTTGACTGCGGCGTTCCATGCAACGTCAGGCACTCCGCGATGGTCACCGACGATGGAAGCGACACCGTTCTGGAAAGACGGACGCGAGTACACCGTCGAGAGGCCGCCGCCTGTTGCGATCGACGCCCAACTCTCATTCCACACGGGTTCGGTGCTTCCTCCCTGCGCCCACGCCCAGTAGCTCGGGTTGCGGGCGCCTGATGGGAGGAACGGCTCATCCTGCGTGGGGTTCCATGTCCAGCCGGATTGCACCTGTGTGCCGCCGACGGAGGTCACATACGGCGAGACGTTCGGGTAGCTGACCTCGGGTGCGGCCCCCACGGTGGAGGCAAGATGCGATCGAACATTACCGGTCGAACCGTTGTCGCCCGCTGACGCGAAGAAGGTGTCCCCCTTTGCCAAACCGCGCTGGAAGGTCGCGTCAAACTTCGTGAACTGCGCGTTCGCGGCCGACGGCGACCCGAAGGTCGCCTCGTCAGTGCCGAACGACATCGAGAACACCGTTCCCGTTGGATACTCGCCAACCGCCCAGTCGATCGCCTTCATGAGGTTCGGCAAACCTTGGACCCCCTGGGTCTCGGCCGGCGGCGTCGCCAGCAGCACGATGTGCGACTTGGGCGCCATCGCGTAGGCCCATTGCACGTCGAGATTCGCTTCACCTGCCCAGCCGTCGGCTGAATTCGGCCCCGATTGGGCCACGCCGTTACCGGTCGGATTGCTGTAATCGGGTGACCCCAAAGGGAAGACTGCCTCAAAGTTGGGGGTGGGACCACCGAAGGTCTGGGCAAAGAACCGGAGGTCTGACGCCGCGGTGGGGCTGCCGTACGCGTCTACGAGTACGACAGTCTGATTAGCACCATCGTTGCTTGAAGCGAGAGGGCCGAGGCCGTAGAAGGCTCGAAGCTGGTCGGGCGCGTAGCAGTGCAGCGTGGTCGACACGGTGTTGCTGGGCGCTGGTCGGGCGCACGCCACCGGTCCTGTTGCGGCGGCGGCGGTGGTGAACGCCGACTCCGGCGCCTGCGCCGAGAACGGCTGAGGGTTCGTAGAGGTGGGTGGCGGTGCCGCGAAGGCGGATGAGCTCATCGCCGTGGTGATACCGAGCGTGGCCACACCGAGCAGAATGGCCAGGCGGATGGGTGGCTTCTTCATGGAACGTCAACCTCCTCGTGAGAGTGCGCAAGAGGCGTCGGGCGTGGATGTCAGGGCGCCGTTTGACTGCGCAACAGTGCCGAAGCTACCACCCTCACAACGCGCTTTCTAGCCCCACGCAACCGGACAGATTCCTCCTTGTTCATCAGGCAGTGTCGGCCGTCGGGTGGGTTGTGTCACGAAGCGGGTAGGGGACGAGACCTTTTGGCGTACGCGATCAGCGCGAGTGGAATGGCCGCGATTTCGACCAGAACGTTGGTGAGACCGGTCAGGGTAACTGGTTCGCCCGAACCCAATCGCAGTCCGACCGCTCCGTTGGAGTGCTCAGAGTCGAGCGGCAGCCCGATGACCAGCGCGTACAGGTAGATCGCGATTAGCGAGATCGTAATCGCGATCAGAAACCCGATCGGCCGATCATCCTCTCGGGTGACAACGTAGGCGGCGAGAACGAGTTGGCAGAGACCCGCAGCGAGGAATCCCCCGCCGAGTAGCGGGGATTCGTCGAAGTGTTGAGGCGTCAGGACGAGGTGGATATCCGCGGCCACGATTAATGATGCGCTCAGCAACAGCCGCAGCAACATTGTTTTCCCCAGTCGCCCCCCCGTTGCCGGTGCCGCGACCGCCGTGCAGATGAGGGCGATTCCGCTGAAGAGGGTGATGAATGGTCCGGGGCCGGCGGTCGGAGCGGTGAGTGCCGCCGTGACACCGGGGTGAGCGACGTAGGCGCTGATTCGCGCGGCACTGACGAGGCTGTCAGCCACCACCACAACACCGCCGAGAATGGCGACGCAGCGCAAAATGTTGCCGCCGCCTCGAGTTGTCAACACGAACAGCGTCGCGAGGCTGATGGTGGTCACGGCGGCGAGGTATCCGCCGTCGAGCGACGCGCCGCGGACGGGGCTGAGGCCGTTGAAGAGAGTGAGCCATGGGGTGGCCAGTCCCGCGGCGGTGAGCGCGGCGGTGAGGAGTGCCAGTGCGAGCGCGACGGCGGGGCGCGTTGCGAAGTGGGAGATCGGGCGAGGGCGAACGGTCAGTGTGCTCATGAGAATCCTGTCGAGAGGCGAGACAGATACCGGTGCAAAGGGTGCTGTGGGAGACGCGCGGACGCGGCCCCCACAGCTGGAGAGAACGACTACCTGCGCCCGACTACGTTGAAGAACAAGTACAGGTTCGTAGCAATCGGACCAACCACGCCGCTGTTCGGAGTCGCGATGAGCGCATCCATCACCGCCTGCGACTTGCCGGCCGCGAGCTGCGACCAGCCGGCCTCGCTGGTGACGGCGATGATCTTCACCTGCCACCATCCGCCCGCGTTACCGTCGAGAATGTGGCTGTGTGCCGGCAGCGGCACCTCGGCGACAGCATCGGGTGATGCACTGAGCGCTCCAGCGATCCGGGAGAGATCGATGTTGAGTGGGTGGTTGGGGCAGCTGGCCTGAGCACACATTGGCGCGGGGGTCGGGTTCGGGAACAACGGTACCAAGACGTACAGCACCGAACGGTTGGGGTTACCGACCGGTCCCACGTTCGCCGCAGTGCCGACCTCGCAACCGCTTGACGCGGACGAAGCCACGCTCGTGTCACAGAAGAAGTTCTGCGGGTACTGGATCGAAACGGTCTGTCCGTTGCTCCACGCTGGCGTGACAGCAGACGAGACCGGTTGCACGGTCGAGCCCGAACCTGAAGCTAGTGCAGCGGTGCCGACCGAGACTGAAGCAATGACCAGTCCGGTAATGACGGACGCGGCGAGGCCAAGACGGCGACGGCGCGGTTGGATTGATTTATCCACGATGATGAAATCCTTTCGAGCACGGCCATGGTTGGGGGGTATCGCCTTGCCGCTCGGCCGAGAGGCCGCACACTCAACCCCGACGTAGGTAAATAGGCTTTCGGAGCCGCGTCATCAACCGACTGGTCGTCGAATCCATCCCACCCCACGATTCACCAGCCCCACGACCTCGTCTCGCGCACAGCGTTGATTCTGCTCGTGGGGGAGATACCGCAACGTGCCCACGTACCCGCCCGGACCGCCATTCGTGTCCGGTCGCCCCCGCCCGCGCGAGTACTGCGGGGGACGGGTGCTCAGCACTACGTTCGCATTCGCGTCGATGACAAAGTGGACGAACGATCTGTCTCGTCCATGCGGCTAATGCGAGGTGAGCCGACGATCGCCGGGCCTACGCCTCCTGGCTCGGATAGATTGAACGGTGGAGCGCCGGGAAGTCTGGTCGGCAGTCACGTTTCACTGCGGCTGGAGAGGCGCCCATGCACGATTCGACATTCACGCTCATTGTTCTTATCGCCGCCGCGGTGCTGGTGGCGGCGGTGTTCTCGAACCGGCTGGCGAGACTGCTGCGTATCCCCAGCCCCGCGCTGTTCCTGATCCTCTCAGCGGTCGCGGCGCTGTTCCTGCCGTCGTTCGGGGAAAGCGCGCGACTCGTTGACGAGCGCGTTGTCAGCCTCGCGCTGGTTTTCATCCTGTTCGACGGCGGGATGCACATCGGTTGGTCGCGATTCCGAGGATCACTCGGACCGATCGCATGGATCGGGATCGCGGGGACGGCCGTGACCGCGGCGGCGATCGCGGCGGCAGCACATTTTCTCTTCGGTTTCGAATGGCAAACGGCGTTGCTGCTGGGTGCAGCACTTTCTCCGACCGATCCCGCCGTGGTGTTCTCCGTGCTCGGTCAGCGGGAGATCTCCGGGCGGTCGGGAACGATCCTCGAAGGGGAGTCCGGTGCAAACGACCCGGTCGGCATCGCGCTGATGCTCACCCTGCTGAGCGTGACCGGGAGCGGATGGGATGCGATCGGCAGCGGAGTAGGCGAGTTCATCCTGCAACTCGCGATCGGCGCGGCGATCGGCGTCGCCGGCGGGCTGGGTCTGGCATGGATTCTCCGCCACAGCCGACTGGCAGATGAAGCCCTCACCGCGATCTTCCCCGTTGCCGCAGCAATGCTCCTGTACGCGGTTGCGACGGCGCTCGGTGGTTCGGGCTTCCTGGCCGCCTTCATCGCTGGAATCCTCGTCGGCGATGTGCGGGCTCCCTATAAGCGCGAAGTCGAACGCTTCAGTTCGGGGATGTCCAGCCTCGCCGAGATCTTCGTCTTTATCCTGCTCGGCCTCAGCATCAAGCTCGAGGACGTTTTGCGTCCAGATGTGCTGCTCACCGGACTCGCCATCGCGGGGTTGCTGATCTTCCTGATCCGGCCGGTGCTGGTCGGGCTGCTCATCATCCCAATCCGGCTGCGGCTCGGAGAACGCGTCTTCGTCCTCTGGGCGGGCTTGAAGGGTGCCGTCCCGATCCTGCTCGGTTTGTTCGTGCTCGGGTCGGGTGTTGCGCACGCGGATCGGTTATACGCGATCATCTTCATCGTCGTCCTGATGTCGGTGCTGCTGCAGGGCGGATTGGTTCCGGTGTTCGCACGGGTCTTCCAGATTCCCACCCACGAGCTTCCGGTTCGTCCATGGTCGCTCGACATCCGCTTCGCCGACGAGCCGGACGGACTCCACCGCCATGTGGTGGCTCCCGGTTCACCAGCCGACGGGCGTACCGTCGCCGAGATATCGGCGGGCGACGACGACTGGATCAGTCTCATCAGCCGCTCTGGAAGCAACATTCCCGTCCGCAACAGCACCAGGCTTCGGGCCGGCGACGTTGTCCTGACACAGGCCGAGATGGCTGAGCCCTTGGACTCCCGGTTCGACGCCAAAACCGACGGCTGATCATGACGGCCTCGCTCGCAGGCGGACTGTTACTGCCGGGTATGGCGTTTACCCGTCTACTCAAGCGCCTCGCGCACCCGTTTGGGTGCGCGAGGCAGCTCAAAGTGGGCTGAGTCTACTGCTCGCCGTTGCCGCCGTCGTGGTTGACGTCGCCCGGTGCATCTGCATGGCCCCCGGGGCCGTCAGACACTCCGGCGCTCTCCGTGCCGGACTCGGTGCCGCTCTGAGTACCGGTCGTGACGTCCACGCCCGGTGCATCTTCATGACCGCCGGGGCCGTCAGACACTCCGGCGCTCTCCGTGCCGGGTGCCTCAGCGGAGTTCGACTCTGAAGTCGATGTCCCCGCGCTCGTGGACGTCGAGGAGCTGGGCGGCGTTGACGGCGTGCTCGCCATCGCCGCAGTCGCGCCGACCGAAGCAAGGCCGAGTCCCGCGAGCACCACAAGAGTGATGGTGGTTTTCTTCTTCATATGTGTCTTCTCCTTCGTCATGGTCCAGTTGGACAGGGAGAACATGTCACCCGCAGATAAGACAGCGATAAGTGCCGCTGGGGGTTCACCCAGTGAGCGGCGCTGGCAGGGCTTCTTCCTGCAGTCTTACTTCATCGCCACCGAGTCGACAGAGGAGGGCTGAACAATGCGCGTCTTGATTGTCGAAGACGATGCCGCACTGGCCGCTGCGCTCTCGAACGGATTGGCGGCGGAGGGATTCGCGGTCGAGGTCGCCGTAGATGGCGTGGATGGATTGTGGATGGCCACCGAGAACACGTTCGACTTGATCGTGCTCGACATCATGCTGCCCAAGCTGTCCGGATACAGGGTGTGTGAACAGATTCGACAGGCTGGATCGACCGTGCCCGTACTCATGCTCACGGCAAAGGATGGCGAACACGACGAAGCGGATGCTCTTGATCTGGGAGCTGACGACTACCTGTCGAAGCCGTTTTCGTTCGTTGTGCTGCTCGCGCGTATCAGAGCGCTGTTGCGCAGGGCGCCGGCGGACCGATCACCGGTACTGAGTGTCGGCGATCTCTCGCTCGACCCCGCCACGCGCCAATGCCGGCGAGGTGACGTCGAGGTCATTCTGACCGCGCGGGAGTTCTCCCTCCTTGAATACCTGATGCGGTGCCGTGGCATGGTGGTAAGCAAGGCCATGATCGCGGAGCACGTCTGGGAAGCCGAACTCGACGTCGACTCGAATGTGGTGGAGGTGTATGTGGGCTACCTTCGACGCAAGATCGACCGCGCATTCGGGCGGAACGACATCGAAACCGTACGGGGTGTCGGCTACCGGCTCATCGAGAGCGCACCGGGCGCTGTCCGAGGCGCGCTCCCGTGAGAACTGTTCCGTGGCCCACGATGCAACGCTGGGGAGTCCGCGCTCGCGTCACCATCGCCGCGAGCTCCGTCTTGGCCGCCGTTCTCGCCATTGGGGCTGTTGCGCTCGTCGCCCTGCTGCACCAATCATTGGTGGCGAATCTTGATTCCGCGGCTTCGACCCGGGCGAGGGATCTCTCCTCATTGGTGTCGAACGGTTCCTTGCCCGAAACATTGCCCGCACAGGCCGATGACAGCAGCCTGATTCAGGTGGTCGACGCCTCCAATTCGGTCCGCTCCGCGTCCGCAAATGTGGTTGGGGAGGCTCCGATTCTGCGTGCTCACCCGGAGCGGACATCGGATACGTTTCTCACCATTTCCAGTCTTCCCGTTGGGAACCGGTCCGAATCCTTTCGCGTCGCGGTGCACCCGGTGACGACCGCAAGTGGTCCGGGCTGGATCTATGTGGCAACCTCGCTCGCCCAGGTGGAGGCGGCAACGAACAGCCTGTCGTGGGCGCTGGGGGTCGCGCTGCCGGCGCTGCTCGCCGTCGTCGCGTTGACCATCTCCCTCTCCGTGGGCCGGTCGCTTCGTCCGATAGAGAACATTCGCGAGCAGGCGGTATCGATGGGCACCGACCTGAGCCAGCGGGTACCCGTCCCCCGATCCCGCGATGAAGTATCCCGACTGGCGGTGACGGTCAACCAGCTGCTGGAGCGACTCGAGCAGTCCGCACGCAAGCAGACGCGATTTGTCGGCGATGCGTCACACGAACT
Source organism: Microbacteriaceae bacterium (assembly GCA_043779945.1). Classification (GTDB taxonomy): domain Bacteria; phylum Actinomycetota; class Actinomycetes; order Actinomycetales; family Microbacteriaceae; genus Lysinimonas. The sequence goes on along the minus strand of JAYWDH010000047.1, from coordinate 21,128 downwards.
GCGCAGTCCACTCGCGGCGTTGCGGGCCCAGGTCGAAGTTGCGCTCGCTCAGCGGGACCATGCCGATGCCGTAGACACGCTTGAACGGGTCGAGTCACAGGCGGTTCGAATGACCGACCTCATCGAGGATCTTCTTTTTCTCGCCCGGACAGATGAGGGGCGTCAGCGCCGATCCTTCGAGCCGGTCGACCTCGACGAAGTTGTCCTCGGTGAGTTTCATCGGCTTGAAGCTCTCAACACCGTGGCGGTGCGCATCGTTCAGCTCGACGCCGCCCGAACATCAGGATCTCGCCGAGACCTCTCCCGGATGATCCGAAACATCGGGGACAACGCCGCACGGCATGCCGGAACCGAAGTCTCAATCGCCTTGAAGGTTGACGGAGAAAGTGCTGTGATCACGGTGAGCAACGACGGTCCCCCGATCCCGGCCGAAGATCGACAGCGTGTCTTCGATCGATTCACCCGACTCGATGGCGCCCGCTCCCGACGAAACGGTGAAGGGGGCAGTGGACTTGGCTTGGCCATCGCTCAAGAGATCGCAGTGGCACATGGCGGCCACATCTCCGCACTCTCGATGCGAGATGTCACCGTCGGGGTGGTGTTCATCGTGACGATCCCTCTCGGGGGCGCTGTCGACGCGCTTCGGAGGCCGGGCCGCGAGGAGTGAATCCGAGCGCTCCGGCCTTCGCGAGAAGCGCGTACCTTTCCGTGTGCAGAGCGCAGGCACTGCGCGTATAGTTCGAGTTGTAAAGGTGTCGCTCGTTAGCTGAGGCTCCTTCGCGGAAACATGCCAGCGACCCTAAACGTCGAGAGACGCCCCGGGTTAGGACAGGCCATCCCGACTTAAGGGGTTGCCCCGATTGGCTCCCGATCTCTGTCGGGTTGACGCCGTGAAGTGCCAAAGGTCTTACGAGGAGAGGCAGAGTCCTACCGTCCCGGTGTGACCGCTCGTGGTGCTGTGGACTTGCGGGAGGTTGCGGATGAACGACGGCCACAAACCCGCACCCGGCCCCACCTACCGCCTGGCGTAGTCGCCTTCAGTTCATTGAAGGTAACCAGCGCCACCGTACGGCTCGGGCTCGGGTGCACCAGTTCAGCGACCATCTCGACGGGTGCGTTGCGCACTCCTTTTCCCAATCTTTATCCCCAAAACACTGGGGAGGAAGCGGTCCGTCATGACCACACCACGCGAGAACAAGGCTGTCGGCTCCGCTGCGCTTGACTCGGCACACCTCGGCAACATCGAGGGTGCATTCGGCACCATCCAATTCGGGGACGAAGAACCGCGCACGAGTATGGCCGCGAAGCTGCGCACTCTGGTGGCGATCGTTGGCCCAGGCCTGATCGTCATGGTCGGAGACAATGACGCCGGCGCCTTCGGCACCTACACGCAGGCGGGGCAGAACTACGGCACAAGCCTTCTCTGGGTGTTGCTGTTATTGGTGCCGGTGCTGTACGTGAACCAGGAGATGGTGCTCCGCCTGGGCGCTGTCGCTGGAGTGGGCCATGCGCGCCTGATCCTGGAACGATTCGGCAAGTTTTGGGGCGCGTTCAGCGTCATCGACTTGTTCGTCCTGAACGCGCTGACCATCGTGACCGAGTTCATCGGAATCAGCCTCGGATTGACCTACCTTGGGATCCCGCAAATTCCCGGCATCATCGTGGCCGCCGTGTTCGTCATCGGGGCCGTGAGTACCGGGTCCTTCCGTCGTTTTGAGCGACTGTGCATCGCCCTCATTGCTGGCTCACTGCTCCTGGTGCCGCTCGTGATCATTGTTCACGCGCCAATCGGCCAGATTGCCCACGGATTCCTCATTCCCGGATTCCCGCCGGGAGCGGAGCTGTCGACGATAACCCTCCTGATTATCGGAATCGTGGGGACCACGGTCGCGCCATGGCAACTTTTCTTCCAGCAGTCTTACGTGATCGACAAGCGAATTACACCCCGGTTCATGACTTACGAGAAAGTTGACCTGTGGATCGGGATCGTGATCGTCGTGGCCGGAGGTGCCGCCCTGATGTCTGTCACATCGGGGGCATTCACCGGCACTCACGCCTTCGGACAGTTCACCGACGCCGGCGGAGTCGCGACAGGCTTGACCACTTACGTTGGTAAGGCTGCGGGGATCCTGTTCGCTCTCGCCCTGATTGATGCGTCGATCATCGGTGCGGCCGCGGTGGGCCTCTCTACCTCCTACGCTCTTGGCGACGTCCTGGGCCTTAAGCACTCGCTACACCGGAAGCCCTCAGAAGCAAAAGGTTTTTATGCCGCTTTCGCCGGGCTGCTGGTGCTCGCCGCGGTCATCGTGCTCATTCCGGGCAGCCCACTGGGTTTGATTACGGTCGGGGTGCAGGTCTTAGCCGGGGTCTTGCTGCCCTCCGCCACAGTCTTCCTGCTTCTGCTCTGCAACGACAAAGCAGTGCTTGGACCGTGGGTGAACGGTCGAGCGCTGAATATTTTCACCGCCGCTGTCATCGCGGTCCTGGTGATTCTCTCCATCGTCCTCACCGCCAGCGTGCTATTTCCCTCGATCGGTTCTGCTGCCATTATCGGCATCCTCGCCGGTGGCGGTGGAATCTCACTCGCCGCCGGTGCGGCCGTTCTGATCTACCGGATCCGCCGCCCCGCAGCTCCCAGCGCGGATACGGTGGATCGAGCCGAACGGCCCACCTGGCGGATGCCGCCCATCGCCCTGCTGAGCGCACCGAAGCTGTCCACCGGGCGACGGCTCGGGCTGACCGTGCTTCGCACCTACCTGCTGCTTGCGATGGTCCTCGTCGTTGTGCGGGTCGTGCAGTTGGCTTCGGGCCACTAGAAACTTGTTTGCGACGCCGCCGCACCTGCGGCGGCGTCGGCGGTGCAGAATGAGATCAGCTCCAGAAGGGAGCCCCACGTGAGTAACACCCCCAAGACAGCCACCGCCCCCGACTCGGCAACCGTGCTCTACCTGTCAGCGATGCTGAGAGACGCCGTCTTAGACGTTCAGGACAAGACGATCGGCACGATCGCGGATGTCATCGTTCGACTCCACCCGGATCAATACCCAACCCTGACCGGGATGGTGGTGCGAGTCGGCTCCAACAGTGTGTTCGTTCCGATGTCGGATGTCATCGTGATCAACAACTCACGGGTCAGCCTGGGCAGCGCCAAACTGGATCTGCGACCGTTCGAACGGCGCGACGGCGAAGTGCTTCTCAAAGAGGCGGTACTCGGGCATCGGCTCATCGACGTCGACCGGGCCGCACTGGTTCGCGCCTACGATGTGGTCATCACCGCGACGGCCGATGGCTGGATCGCGACAGGGTTGGATGTGCACAAGCGGGGCTGGTTGCCGCGTGTTCACCACAGACAGCACGCGGTCCGCGATTGGAAGTCATTCGAAGCCCTCATCGGCCACCAAGCGTCCATCCATGTCCGGTCCGGTTTCCGGCGACTCCGCGGACTGAAACCAGCGCAGATCGCTGACCTCATCGAATCCGCGTCCTCCAAAGAACGTGACGATCTCCTCGGCCACCTGCAGAACGACCCGGAGCTTGAAGCGGATGTCTTCGAGGAACTCGAAGAAGACCATCAAACTCAGGTGCTGAAATCTCGCACCACTGAGCAGATAGCCGAGATTCTCAGCCGGATGCGAACCGATGACGCTGTCGATGCGATCCTCGACCTTCCCCAAGATCGCCGAAGGCCCGTGGTCGATGCGCTCCCGCAGCTCATCCGGGCGGATGTGCTGCGTTTGATGCGTTACCAAGACGGTAGCGCCGGAGGCTTGATGGGGGTCGAGTACCTCGCTATCGACCACGACCACACCGTCGCTCAGGCGTTGCAAATCGTCCGCGAGTCCGCCAACCAACAGCCCGAAGCACTCACCACGATCTACTGCGTCGACGGAGAAGGGCGACTGGTCGGAACCCTCAGCTTGGTGGGAGCCATTCAAGCTGATCCGCACGCTGTCCTCCGCGCAGTGGCCGACCCGGACCCGGTGCACGCCGACCCACGCGATGACCTCATCGACATCGCCAACGTGATGGCCGACTACAACCTCCTCAGCCTGCCCATCCTCGACGACGACGACCGCATCCTCGGCGTTATCACCGTCGACGACGCCCTCGAAGCCGCCATCCCCGACGACTGGCGCCGCAGGGAGCGTCACCACCATCGCACCGCTCAAGGCGACGCTGACACCGACGAGTAGAGAGCCGTCGGAACTCCGTGGCAGGCCCAGGCCTGTTTCCGTGAGAACACGAAGAAAGCGCGGCGCGCGGCGGGCTGAACCCGGCTCGAGTCTGGAAATGTCGGCGGCGATCATGCGTGACGGCGCTCGCCCGCCGCCGTCGTGGGCCGCCATCGCGCTCCACCAGACACTGTCAAGCGTCAAAGCGGGCATCCATCCCTCTCACCTCGGGGCGGCGAAAGTGCCACCCCAGGTTGGCGCAATCGACGGCGCTGTAAACGTTCTTGTGGCAGACACCGACACCTGAACCGGACAGCTTGGTTCCCAGAACAAGGCTGATCTGGCAGGAAGCTCGGACGCAGGCAACAACGACATCACCATGGTGCTGCACGCAGGAGCGAAGCCCCCCGACGTCCACCCCGACGCTTCCACGGTGCCCGACTCCGACGGCGTCGCCAGTTGTGCTTCCTGCGGATGCCACTGGACAGACCGCGGCGGATCAAACCTGCACCGAGGGGCACTGAAGTAACGCCCATTTCGATCTGACGAGAGCGACGGGTTCTGAGCGTGGTCGCGCCGCTTCGCTGGATACCCTGATCCCATGACCTCCGAGCTGCTCGACCTGGCCCGCACCATCGCGATAGAGGCGGGTGAGTTGGCGGCGCGACGGCGCGGCGAGGGGGTCCAGATCGCGGCCACGAAGTCGACGATCGTGGATGTTGTAACCGAAGCCGATCGCGAGGTCGAGCTCCTCATCCGGCAGCGCATCAACGACGCACGGCCGCTCGACGCGATCCTCGGGGAGGAGGGCGGCGCGGCATCCGGGTCCAGTGGGGTGACCTGGGTCGTCGACCCGATCGACGGAACCGTCAACTACCTGTACGGCATCCCGCACTACGCGATCAGCATCGCCATCGTCGAGGGCGAGCCCGACCCGCTGACGTGGATCAGCTTGGCCGGATGCGTGCTCAACCCCGCGACGGCTGAACTCTTCAGCGCCGCACGCGGTGCTGGCGCGTTCCGGGCCAGCAGGGGCGGCGCCGCGGCGCCGATCCGGACCGCAGAGCCCGTGCCCCTCGAACTCGCGCTGATCAACACGGGTTTCGCGTATAACGCGACCACGCGCGGCCGGCAGGGCGAGGTTGTCACGAAGCTGCTGCCGATGGTGCGCGACATCCGGCGCATGGGGACCGCGTCGCTCGACCTGTGCATGGTGGCCAGCGGGCGCACGAACGCGTATTTCGAGCGCACGCTGAGCCCATGGGATCACGCGGCAGGGGCGCTCATCGCGCGCGAAGCCGGCGCTGTCGTGAAGGGTTTCGGGGACGCGGCGCCCAGTCGCGACTTCATTCTCGCGGCTGAGCCGATCCTCGCCGCGCGACTCGAGCCGCTGTTGATCGAGCTTGGTGTGCGGTTCGAGCTACCGATCAGCTGAGGCCCGCCAGGCGCGCGATGAGCACCCGGCAGCCAAGCGGAGCGCGTCCCCGGAATGGGCGGGTGGCTCGCGCGCAGGCCGAGGGTTACCCTCGAGTGGTGCGCTAAGAGGAATCCGCACCGAGGAGATCCGTTATGACCGAGTTGCCACAGGCGACCAGTCGACGTGAAATCCGGGAGCGGGAAGAAGCAGCGAAGGCCTCAGCTGGCAGATCGGGTCGAGCCGCTCGGCCGGCGAAGTCCGCGAAACGTGCCGGAAGACCGACCACGACCAACCGTCATGGGGTGGCATCCAAGCTGCTCTCCTTCGCCGCGATGGTCTTCGCTGGCGCTCTCGCTATCGGCACCTCAGTGCCCGCGAATGCTTTTTACCCGATCAGTTCCGCGGTCAGCGCAACTAGTGGCACCGTTTCGGCGGGGGCCGGAACCGCCACCGGCAGCGTGACCGACGCGAGCACCCAGGCGGCCACAGTCGGCGACGGCCAGTCAGTCGACGCCGGCCCCCGTGACCAGTTCCGGGTGCTTTCCTGGGCGGAGGTGCTCGCCCAGAAGTACGCCCAGGTCCACAACTACACCTTCGTGGGCGGCAAGGGCAGCATCCGTTGGCCATTCCCCTACCAGGTGTCGATCAGCTCGCCATATGGTCCGCGCATCGCCCCCTGCAGCGGCTGTTCAACATTCCACAACGGCGCCGACTTCACCCCGGGGGAGGGCGCGGCGATCTTCGCCGTCGCGGACGGCGTGGTGACCGGACACGAAGACGGCACCTCCGAATACGGCAACTTCGTGATCATCACGCACAAAATCGCGGGCGAAACCGTCACCTCGACGTATGCCCACATGCTGGGCGGATCGAGTGCTGACACCGTCGGGCAGACCGTGCGCGTCGGCGATTTCCTGGGCCTCGTCGGCATGACCGGCGAGGCGACCGGCCCCCATCTGCACTTCGAGATCGCGGTGAACTCGGTGCGTGTCGACCCGATCGTGTGGCTCGAGACCCACGTCAACTAGCTACTGCTCAAGCCACACGGTCGTGTCGCCGGGGATGGTCTCCTGACCGACGGGTCCGCTGGCAAGCAGGATCTGCCCGGCAGGACGCGGTACGGGGGACGCTCCCGTGTTGGCGAGCACTGTGACGGCGCCAGAACGGAAGGCGAGCACGGCGGGCGATGGTGAAGGCAGCCAGATGAGCTCGTTGCTGGCCAGGTGGTGCCGACGACGCTCGGCGAGGGCGCTGCGGTAGAACTCGAGGGTCGATCCGGGGAGTCGGTGCTGAGCTCCCCGCGCATAGCTCGGCCACGATGTTGGCTGCGGCAGCCAGCTGGCGGGGGCCGGACCGAATCCGGCCGACGGGCCAGCCGTATCCCACGGCAGCGGAACGCGCGCCCCGTCTCGACCGTAGTTGGCCCCACCGGTGCGGAAGAAGGTTGGGTCCTGGCGCGCCGCATCGGGGAGGTCGATGACTTCCGGCAGGCCCAGCTCCTCACCCTGGTACAGGTACGCGGAGCCGGGGAGCGCGAGCATGAATGCGGATGCCGCACGCGCCCGCCGCAGACCGACCACGTCATCCGGATACAGCTGGGTTTTCGGTCCGAGCCCTTGCCCCTGCGGCGGCGGCGGAGTGAGGGCAAGCCGGGTGGCGTGCCGGATCACATCGTGGTTGGAGAGGACCCAGGTGCTGGGCGCCCCCACCGAACCGAAGGCGGCGATCGACTCGTTGACGACCGCACGCAGCTGGGCGGCATCCCACGGCGTCTCGAGGTAGGTGAAGTTGAAGGTCTGCTGCATCTCGTCGGGACGCACCCAGTTTGCGAGCTTCGAGAGCGGCTCGACCCAGGCTTCGCCGGCCAGGATGCGATCGGGCCCGAACTCGGCGAGCACGCGGTGCCAGTCGCGGTAGATGTCGTGCACGGCCGGCTGCGCCCAGTACGGCGCGCCGTCCTGATGGCCCGCTATGACCGCGAGGTTGGGGGTCCAGTCGGGCAGCCCGGGCACCTTGACGAGGCCATGCGCGACATCCACCCGGAACCCATCGACGCCGCGTTCCAGCCAGAACCGCAGCACGCCGCGGAACAACTCCTTGACGTCGTCGTTGGTCCAGTCGAAGTCGGGCTGCGAGGTGTCGAACAAATGCAAGTACCACTGCCCGACCGTGCCGTCGGCCTCGGTGATGCGCGTCCAGGCCGGGCCACCGAAGACCGACTGCCAGTTGTTAGGCGGGACGTCGCCGTCGACACCCCGGCCGTCGCGGAACAGGTAGTGGGCGCGCTCCGGAGAACCGGGTGCGGCGGCCAGCGCCGCCTGAAACCACGGGTGGGCGCTCGAGGAGTGGTTGGGGACGAGGTCGATTATCAGTTTGAGTTCGAGAGCGTGGGCGTGGGCCAGCAGCGTGTCGAAGTCCGCCAGCGTGCCGAACAGCGGATCGACATCCGTGTAGTCCGCGACGTCGTAGCCGGCATCCTTCTGTGGTGAGGTGAAGAAGGGCGAGAGCCAGATCGCGTCAACGCCGAGTTCAGCGAGCGCATCCAGTCGCGAGGTGATGCCGGGCAGGTCGCCGACGCCGTCACCGGTGGAGTCGGCGAAAGAACGTGGGTAGATCTGGTAGATGACAGCCGTGCGCCACCATTCGTGTTCGGTCGTCATGGCTTCGACCCTATGGCAAGCCTGCCGAGCTCCGAACACGACCGAAACATGCGCCAGCTAGCCTCCACGTATGGAGCGCGATCTTGCTGGCCTGCCGCATCACGACGGTTCCCCTCTTTACGTGTCGTCCCAGGCGCCGCAGCTCGGCGATACCGTGCGCGTGCGCCTTCGGATCCCGCGCACGTTCGGCGCCATGATGGTGGTGCGCACCCGCTCGAATCCGGATCGCGAGCCACTCTTCAGTGACGCGGTCATCGTGCTCGAGACCGACGATGCCGTGTGGTGGGAGGCCGCCATCCACATCGAGAACCCCGTGCACGGCTATCGCTTCCTGATGGAAAGCGACAACGGCGCGACCCACTGGCTCACCTCCGCCGGCCTCTCTCACACCGAGACGCGCGACATCGACGATTTTCGACTGGTCAGCTACAACCCCCCGCCCGCGTGGGGTGCCGAGGCCGTGATGTACCAGGTGTTCCCGGATCGCTTCGCCCGATCCGCGGCCGCCGCAGACCGCAAACTACCGGCCTGGGCAGTCCCCGCCAAGTGGAGCGACCCCGTGGTCTTTCGCGGGCCGGAGACGGGCACCCAGCTCTACGGCGGTGACCTGCAGGGCGTGATCGATCACCTCGATCACCTGGTCTCGCTCGGTGTTAACCTGCTCTACCTGACCCCGATCTTCCCGGCCGAGTCCAACCACCGCTACAACGCGCAGAGCTTCGACCACGTCGACCCACTGCTCGGCGGCAACGAGGCGTTCCAGGCGCTGATCGAAGCGGCGCACGCACGCGGGTTGCGAGTCATCGGCGACCTGACGACCAACCACTCGGGTGATGCGCACGAGTGGTTTCAGCGCTCGTACGGCAAGCCGGATGCCCCCGAGAGCGCCTTCTACCTGTGGCTGAACGCGCAGCAGACCGAGTACGTGAGCTGGCTCGGATTCTCGAGCCTGCCCAAGTTCAACTGGCAGGCTGCCGAGCTGCGTCGCCGCTTCATCGAGGGCCTCGACTCGGTCGTCGGCAAGTGGTTGCAGCACCCGTATTCCCTGGACGGCTGGCGGGTGGATGTCGCCAATATGACCGGGCGTTGGCGCGACGAGGATCTCAACGAGAGCGTGCGCCGCACCATTCGGGCGACAATGCGCGAGATCAACGCCGACACGCTCCTGATTGGGGAGTCGACGAACGACGCGGCCGGAGATTTTCAGGGTGACGCCTGGCATGGCGCCATGACCTACGCCAACTTCACGCGGCCGCTGTGGAATTGGCTCTCGGTGCCCGGCTCGTCCGCAGGTGGCGGCCTCGGGATGGCCCTCGGGCGCACGAGCGACTACACCGGCATCGACTTCTACGCGGCTCACCGCGAGTTCGCCGCCGCCTTCCCCTGGCGCACCCGCTTGAACACGATGAACGCGCTCGACACCCACGACACCCCGCGCTTCCTCACCTCGGCACGTGACGGCGTCGTGCCGGTGGCGTTCGGACTCGCGGTGACGATGCCAGGCATCCCGGTGGTCTGGGCTGGCGATGAGTTCGGGCTGACGGCGTCGGACGGCGAAGAATCCCGCACGCCGATCCCGTGGGATCGTGTCGACGAGTCGGCGTCGACGATCGCGCTGTACACGCGGCTGATCGGGCTGAAGCGCGCGCATCCGGCCCTGAATGGCGGCGGCATCCGCTGGCTGCATGTCTCGGATGACGCGGTCGCTTTCGTGCGCGAGAGCGCCGCCGAATGTGTGCTCGTCGTCGCCGCGCGGGCGATCACGGCCATCGACCTCGGCCCCGAGCTGCCGGATGACGCGCAGCCCCTCGAGGGCGACGTCGCCTGGGCAGACGGCCGGGTCGCCATCCAGGGCCCGACCTTCGCCGCCTGGCAGCTTCCGGGGGTGCGGCTACCGGAGTGGGGTTGATCGCCTCCCGCGGCAGTTTCGCGACACTTCCTCTCAGGAGATTGCGCAACGGCAACGGCAACGGCAACGGCAGCGGTGCCGGGCCGGGCCGGGTCGCCCCAACGCTCTGCAGATCGCCGCCGCCGAAGCTGCCAGACTCAAGGAACTCTTGCCGTCCGAATCGGGGGCGTCATCCGTTCGGTGCGCCGGATTGTAAATGCTAGTCTTTTGCGGTGCCGCGGCCAGCTGCGGAGTGCCCCGATAGCTCAGTGGTAGAGCACTTCCATGGTAAGGAAGGGGTCGTCAGTTCAATCCTGACTCGGGGCTCTATCTGCCGGTTTCGCATTTCCATTGCGGAGCCGACGGATTCCCGGCGGGGTAGCTCAGGTGGTTAGAGCACACGGCTCATAATCGTGGTGTCGCGGGTTCGAGTCCCGCCCTCGCTACTTCCCTGTAATTCCGGGATTTTCTGGCGCGAATCAGCCAGGTGATTCTTGCCCGAAAGAGTTTGTGGCCACATTTTGGACACAACTGAGGCACGCACTACGTCATTGAGACGCATCGCAACAGCATCAAGGTCATCCTCGAAGAGGTCCGCGTAGACATCGAGGGTCATGGCCGCCGAGGCATGACCGAGCATCTTCTGAACTGCTTTGACGTTTGCTCCCGACGAGATCGCGAGGCTAGCGGCAGTGTGCCGAAGGTCATGGATTGTCATCGGCGGCAGGTCGGCCGCGGCCAGTGCTTTATCGAACCAAGAGTTGTCCCGGACAGTCGGAGTGATGAGTGGCTCCCCGAACCGTCCGGAGAAAACGAATGAGTCTGGATCCTTGTCAGCGATGGCGGCGCTGATTTCGTCGGCCTGAAAGCACTCTCTCAAGGGATCGACACGACCACCCCGGGTGGGCGGCTGTTCTTCCACATGCTCGCCGCGATCGCCGAGTTCGAGCACGACCTCATCTTCGAACGGACTAAAGATGGCCTGGCCGCCGCACGCGCCCGTGGCCGAAAGGGAGGGGGTCGTTCGAAGATGACGGCGACGAAGGCGCGGCAGGCACGGACGATGTACGACGAGAAGACGTATACGGTGCAGCAGATTGCCGAGACCTTCGGGGTCTCCCGCGGGACCATTTATCGTCACATTGGAACACCGCCACTTACCGATCAACTCCACATGTTTGCTTGTCTCCCGACACCGCACCGCGAGCTGCGGCGGTGTCCCGGTGGGGGACCGTCAAATGCAAAATCGGGAGCAAGCGTGTGGCCATTAGCCGACCCAGAAGTAGCCGGATTTCGGCCGAGGGAGCTGCTGTACGTCAAAAAGCCCGATGCCAATCACACCCGTGAGGAGATAAGCAACACTCGGCCGTCGAAGACCGAAACGCCAGATCGCCATGCTACCGGCGATGATGGCGGCCACAATATTCACGTTGCGATGGGTGATGAGCATATCCATCGATTCACCCTCTACGTTGACCTCCTCATCGGCGCCCAGCCCGGTGGCCACGGACGCAGCAGCGCCGAGATTCGGTAACTCGCGAGACCGCACTCCGTGTAGGCAAGCCCTATCCACAAAGACCGGACCGGTGGCGACGCTCGTGATTTAAACGTGCGCTGACTACGCCGTATCAGAGAGTCAACGTCGAAGGGTGTCGTGCGCCCGCACCGCGGCGTAGCATGCGGATATGAGTGCATCTCAGGAGGGTCTCCTCGCGCGGTTGGACAGCAGGCCGATCGGACGGTTCTACATCTATCTGGCCGTGCTGGCGACCATCGGCGGGTTCCTGTTCGGCTTCGACACGGCTAACATCGGCTCCGCCCTGGTCGTACTGCCGTTCCACCTAGGCGCTCTCGGCACAGGCATCGTCGTGTCCGGTGCGTCGTTGGGGGCGTTCGTCGGCGCGCTGCTGGCCGGCCCGCTCGCCGACCGGCTGGGTCGGAAGTCGCTGCTGTTGGCCGACTCGGCGCTGTTCGCGGTGGGGTCGCTGGTGTCGGCGTTCGCGTTCGACTCCACGACTCTGGTCATCGGCCGCATCATCATCGGCATCGCCATCGGCGCCGACTCGGCCCTGGCCACGGCGTACATCGCCGAGTTCGCACCGAAGAAGCGCCGCGGGTCGCTTGCCATCATCCAGCAGTGGATGATCACCATAGGAATCCTCATCGCCTATGTCATCGCCGTGGTCATCCTCTCCGTCGCTCCAGGCTCCGCCACCACCGTGGGTTGGCGGATCCTGTTGGGCATCGGATTCATCCCGGCGATCGTCGCCCTGCTCATGCGGGCCCGCATGCCCGAGTCTCCGCGGTGGCTGCTGGAGCACGGCAAAGAAGAGGCGGCACTGAAGTCGTTCCAAAAGCTGGGGATGACGGCTACCGCCGAGGAGGTGCATGCCGAAGCGGTCATGATCGCCGAAGAACGCAAACACCGGCCCGCTCGCACGCAATGGACGAAGTCCGCCAAACGCGCGCTGCTGATCGTGTCCGTGTTCTTCATCCTGCAGCAAATCACCGGCATCAACGTCGCGTTCTACTACGGCCCGCACCTGCTCACACCATACTTCGCCGGCCCGCACACCTCGGCCATCGCCGCCGAGATATCCGGCGTCATCGCGGCCAGCATCCTCGCCGTCGTCAACGTCATCTCGACCTACTTCGCATTCCGCTTCATCGACAAGGTCGGGCGGCGCAAGCTCGCCATGCGTGCGTATGCGGGGATGACGGTGTTCCTGCTCATCGGCGCGTGGGGTGCGACGTTCCTGTCCGGCATCCCGCAGCTACTGGTGATCATGGTCGGGTTCGGCCTGTTCATCGCCTGCTTCGCCATCGGCATCGGCGGCACGGGCTGGCTGCTACAGGGTGAAGTGTTTCCCACGGCCATCCGTGGACGTGCCGGCGGCATCGGTGCCGCCGTGGACTGGCTGGCTAACTACGCGTTGGTGATCCTGTTCCCGGTCGTGCAGGTGGGCATCGGTCTGGGCTGGGTGATGGTCATCTTTGCTGGCCTATGTGTGGTGGGCGTCGTGTTCGTGTACCGTTTCCTGCCCGAGACGAAGGGCAAATCCGTTGAGGACATCGCCAAACTGTTCGAGGGCCGCGTGAACCTCAAGGACCCATCACAGCCGTTCGTGAAACGGACGTAGCGGTTCCTAACTTGCAATGGCCGCCCGCGGCAGGCCCTGGTAGGCCCACCGGCGGTTCGTCCCCAGCGGGCACTATATAGACGCGGACTGGCGCACCCTGGCAGGCCTTGCCGTCGGTATCGGAATCAAGGCGGCGAAGGCTGGCCACCGGGTCTTGTTCGACACCGCGACAGGCTGGGTCGCACGCCTGCAGGAGGCCCACTCCCGAGGGAAACTCCCCGCGGAACTGGCGAAGTTGCGGCGATACAGTCGGCTGATCGTCGACGAGGTTGGCTACATCCCCTTCGACCAGGACGCCGCGAAGCTGTTCTTCCAACTCGTCTCGTCCCGCTACGAACACGCATCGCTGATCATGACCAGCAACCTGCCCTTCGCCCGCTGGGGCGACGTATTCGGCGACCTGACGATCGCTTCAGCGATGATCGACCGGATCGTTCACCACGCCGACGTCATCAACCTCAAAGGGCCCAGCTACAGGCTCATCGGCCGCAGTCCAGCAACGACTACGGCTCACTAGAACCACACAACAGTGGCCCTGTTTTCAATCGAGGGGTCTGTAAGAAATCTTGTGTGATTGGTTCGGCGTGACCTGCCGCAGCGGGAGCTGTGGCGTGGAGATGATCACGTATGGACAGGGAAAATCAGAAGCACGTCCGTTTCGACCCGAACATTGGTGGTGCACCGCATATTCGATGCTTCTAGAGGTTGCGACGGATGCGCCCGAAGTCGGCCCTACCCAAGATCGCTGGTGCAATCTCTGAGATCCATCTGTGGAGTACGTGGACGAGTTCCGTCGCCTGAACGGATCCGTCGCGAGCGGAGACGGGGCGAGGGAGTGTCGCCCCTGGTGTGAGGTTTGGCTCATGTTCTTGGAGCGAGTTCATCGTGATCCCAATCCGATCTGCAGGTCCTGGTCGAGTTGATCGTGGAAGATCCGTTCGTCGCCGGGTTGAGGGAGGGTGCGCATGAGGTTCTCGAGCGCTTCGCGCAGGGAGGCGAATGTGGACCACCGGAATCCGCCATCGAGCAGCATGAGTTCGACGCCCTGTTCGAGCTGGTCGATGCAGCCGATCACGGCCCCCTGGCGGTCGTGATGTGCGAGTCGCACTAGCCAGCCGTAGCCAGTCGACCGCTCGAGCTGGAGGCTATGGTCGGCGCAGAACTCCGACTCGGCGTCGAAGTCCGACGCGATTAGCAGCTGGCGAGGTGCGGTTCTCACGGTGTCCCCCGAAATATGGTGCGAACAGGAGGGCTACCAGGGGCCGGAGCAACTTAAACGAAGGCTACGCTCGGATCCGCGAAATGCCTAAACGTCCTGTCACATCGCAACAGCGGATCCTTGACGGTCACGTATGCTCAGGGCCTGTAGCTTCAGACCCCGGCTGCGATTCTTCATCGTGGCTGGGATTCCCCGAGTCATCTACGTTCGCCCCACCTCATCGGGCGCGAACGGGTGAAGTGTGACAGGAACTGGACGTTATGGCGACAGACACCGATGGCGCGCCGGTCGATGCTGTCGAGAGCGAACCGGACCTCTGTCGCCCGTTCGTGGAGAGCCTCCCCGTTTCCGGTGCCTCGGTTACCGTCATCAACTCGTCCCGTGCGCAGCACAGCCTCTGTTCGAGTGACTCAATCGCGGCACGTATCGATGAACTGCAGTTCGAGATGGGCGAAGGGCCGCAATGGAACGCGGTCGCCTCGGGCGAACTGGTGCTCGTCCCCGATATTGCAGCTGGCCTTCATGGCGACTGGCCGATTTTATGGTCAGCGGTGCGTCAGCTTGCGGTCGGCGCGCTATTCGCGGTGCCGATGAGGATGGGTGCAGTCACCGTGGGTGCAGTCACCCTGTATCGCACGCATCCCGGGGACCTTGCGCCGGATCAACGGTCGTATGCCCTCGCTATCGCCTCCGCGATCGCCAGCACCGCAGTCAACCGTGCGATGAGGTCCGCAGCCGATGAAGACGCGGCAGAATCCCCTACGGCTCCCGCCCTTCGCCGGGAAGTGCACCAGGCGACAGGAATGATGCTTGTGCAACTGAAAACCACGGCGACCACCGCTTACTCGCGGTTGCAGGCATACGCTTTTGCACACGGGCGGCCAATCCAAGACGTCGCCCGCGATGTCGTGAACCGTGACCTGACTTTCGACGAATGACCCGGATGCACGCTGACAGAAAAGTTGAGAACTTACGATGACAGAGCACACACGTGAAGCGAAACTCAGCGCTGCCTTCGTCAAACTTGCGGACACCCTGGTCGCCGACTTCGACGTCGTTGACCTCCTTCATTGGCTGGTCGAAGAATGCACCAAGATTCTCGATACCCAGGCCGGCGGCCTGATGCTCATCGACCCCGCCGGCGAACTCCAACTCATTGCCTCCACCAGCGAGGACGCAGAACTCGTCGAGATCCTCCAACTCGCTGCCGGCGAAGGCCCATGTCTCGACTGCTTCCGAACCGGTAAACCCGTCACCGTCGGCGACCTCAGCGTCGCGAACAACTGGCCCAGGTTCAGCGACGGCGCCATCTCGCACGGCTTCCGATCGGTGCACGCCACACCGCTCCGGCTCCGGGGCGACGTGATTGGCACCATGAACCTCTTCAGCGAGCACGTAGGCGAACTCGCACCCGCCGATATTGCTGTCGCGCAAGCACTGGCCGACGTCGCGACGATCGGGATCCTGCAAGAGCGAGCTGTTCGGGGCGCGAATCTCATCTCGGAGCAACTGCAGTACGCCCTCGATTCGCGCATCTTGATCGAGCAAGCCAAGGGTGTTCTCGCGGCCACCGCGGGTTTGAGTATGGACGCCGCGTTCGCGGCTATTCGGTCCCACGCTCGCAACTACAACCAGACGCTGCGAAGCGTGTCCCAGGACGTCATCGCCCGCAAGGTCGACCTGGGTCATGAATCGCGGACGAGCCAATCGAGCGCCTAGTTCCCCACGCCCGCGCCTCCTTACCTGACTGTTCAGCGATCGGACCGGGGCAATAACTGGCAACTGAGGTCCGGCACTACGAGGTCGGGATGACTATCCGGTTCAGCGAAGATAGGTGGCGGTTCATTGAGCAGCAGCGAGGGAACGCCGCAGCGCACTGAGGCGCAGGTGAAGAAGGCTTTTCATCGGCAGCCCGGTGTTGAAACCAAGAAACGCTCACCCGTGACCAGATTTTTCGGCATCCTCGGTCCTGGGCTCGTAACCGGTGCGGCGGATGACGACCCGTCCGGGATCGCCACCTACGCGCAGGCGGGTGCCACTTACTCGTACGGGATGCTGTGGACAGTCCCGTTGACATTGCCGTTGATGATGGCGGCGCAGGAAATCTGCGACCGGATGGCGCTGGCGACGGGGAACAGTCTGGGTGCCTTGATCCGGGTGAAGTTCCCACGCGGCCTGGTCGCCATCATCGGGGCTCTGATCGTCGCACTGATCGCGGCGAACTGCTTGAACCTGGCGGCTGACCTGAACGCGATCGGCCAGGGCATGCAACTGCTGCACGCGGGGCTGGCGCCCTTGTGGAGCGCGATCGCCGGAATCGCGATCGTCGTCGCTTTGATGGCCGGATCATTCCAAATGATCGGGCGCATCTTCAAGTGGTTGTGCATGGTGCTGCTCGTTTACGTCGCGGTGCTGTTCTTCGCCCACGTCAACTGGGCACAAGTCGGTGAAGGTCTGCTCGGCTTTCACTTTCAGTTCTCGCCCACCTACCTGGGGTTGGTCGTCGGCGTACTGGGCACCACGATTTCTCCCTACATGTTTTTCTGGCAGTCCGCTCAACGCATTGAAGAGCTCCGTGCGGAACCCCTTGAGGGCGACATGGCGCCACCGCTGAAAAGACGCACCAACACCGAAGCGAAACGACGCTTGAAGAACGGGCGCATCGACGTGTTCACCGGGATGGCATTCTCGGTCCTGATCATGTTCGCCATCATGGTCGCCACGGCTGCCACCCTGGGCAGCCATGGCAAAGCGGTCACCAGCGCGGCGCAGGCCGCGAAAGCTCTCGAGCCCATCGCCGGCAGCTACGCCAGCATCCTCTTTGCGGCAGGATTCATCGGTTCTGGAGTTCTCGCCGTCCCCGTCCTTGCTGCGTCGGGTGCCGCGGGGCTGTCTGGGCTGCTGAATAAGGAGTGGGGGCTGGACCGCAGCCCTCGCAAGGCGCCCCTGTTTTACGGGCTGCTCGGTGTCGGCCTCATCGCTGGAACCATCCTGAGTGTGATCAACACGGACCCCATCGGCCTGCTCGTTCTCTCAGCCGTCGTCAACGGCATCGCCGCGGGCCCCTTTCTGATCGTCATGATGCTGATCTCCCGCGACAAGAACATCATGGGCAAATACCGCAACGGACGCCTGGCCGCCACCCTCGGATGGGCCACCACTGCGATCATGTGCATCGCCGGGATCTACGGAATCTGGTACACCATCTTCGGACCCTAGCGTCAACCTCTCGAGCCCTCCACGTTGCTCGGTGAGTCAAGGACTTCGTCGGAACCAGCTTTTGCATCCGGTTCCC
The DNA here is from genome assembly GCA_043779945.1 of Microbacteriaceae bacterium. Taxonomy (GTDB): domain Bacteria; phylum Actinomycetota; class Actinomycetes; order Actinomycetales; family Microbacteriaceae; genus Lysinimonas. The sequence goes on along the minus strand of JAYWDH010000047.1, from coordinate 3,337 downwards.
GCGTGCCGTCGTGCATTGAAGGTCTTCACCATTGACATGGCAGTCGGGTAAGCGTACGTTACGACTAGTTGCTCCGGACCCTGGCTGCTGGCCTGTCCGCACCGATCCGGGAGCGTAATGTCCGACTTATCGCGTGAAATGTCGCGTGACGTCAAAGTCTCCGCCGTTGTTGGTCGCTTATTGCCATTCGACGATGGCCTCACCGAGACCCAGCCAATCGACCTTGACGATATCGCTCGGGGAATGCAGCGGGTGACCTTGAGTCCATCTCCCCCCGTGGCGGCATGACCTCCCGCCGCGTCACGAACGTCACACACGCGACCGTTCCTCAGGCGTGCCGGCGCCCGAGAAGAAGGTCATCATGAGTCTCGGTTTGGGAATCTTCCTCATCGTGGTGGGTGCCATTCTCACCTTCGCCGTCCATGCCACGGTCGTAGGGATCAGCTTGCTGATCGTCGGCGAGATCCTGATGGCGGCCGGAGTGCTCGTGGTCATTCTCGGAATCTTCCTCATACTTCGAAAGAGGCAAAGCACCGCGACCACTCGCGTCAGCAATGATCCGGTCAGTGGTGACCAGGTCACTCAACGTGAACGTCGCGACGATGCGGCCGAGCACTAGAAACGAATGAGAGCAACCCAAATGAATATCTTGATTGTTGTGGTCGCGGTAATTGCGATCGTTCTGCTGCTCACGGGAGGTTTCGTACAATCCCTCAACTTCCTTCTCTGGGTTGGAATCATCCTCCTCGTCATAGCCGTCATTGCGTTCCTCGCGCGCACAATCACTGGGCGCCGCAGCTGAGGACGCCGGTCTGGAACGAGCGGCCTCGGGTCAGGATTAGGCCACCCGCCCCGTCCCACATGTCAAGCACGAGCCGCCAATACCCCTTTTGACCAGGATATTTGTACCGCTGATAACCGCCGTTACGTCAGTCGCCAGCCGCCTCGTGGTGCCGGATCAACTCACGTTAGTTTCGAGCTTGACCGCATCGCCGGCAGTGAGGCCATGGCCGTTCAGACGATCGCGGAGCTGCACGATCGCGGCGTGCAGATCAAAAGCCTCACCGAACCGGATATCGACACAACCACGCCGATGGGCCGTGCCCTATTCGGCTTCGTCGCCGTGCTGGCACGGCTGCGCGTCGACATGATTCGGGAGAATACCCAGCGCGGGTTCGCGCACGCGCGCTCTCACGGCCGGGTCGGCGGCAGACCCTCCGTCATGACACCGGGGCGAGTGGCCGCCGCCGTCAGCATGCGCTCAGAGCGCCAGAGCATCGCGGCGATCGCGCGCGTGCTCGGCGTCGGCGCGTCCTCCGTCACTCGAGCACTGTCCAAGGTCGACCAGCGGAACGAAGACCATCCCCGCCCCCTACGTGAGGGTTTCGCCCTGCATCGATCAGCTGTCAAGGGCGCTGCGCGTCGCAATTGCGATGCCCTCCGGGCACCCTTGGCAGCTGCTCGAGTGGAGGCACGATTCCAGTTAGGGGGCGGGAGAGGTGAACACCTCGACGTCTAGTAGAACTGCCGGTAGGTGTCGCCGGCCTCGTCGACGAAGCTAAGGGCGTCAGCGCGATCGCGGTCGAGCAAATGCACGACCGTCACCTCGAAGCGGGGATCAGGAACACGTTTTTCTTCGCCAAGCCGTTCACGGCCGGTCGCGTTGCGTGCGACTTGTACCATTAGCCAACCCGAAACGATGGAGTCGATTTTGAGTCCGCAAGATGAATCGACATGGACGCTTGTTCTCGTTGGCGCCACCGGCGTCTTGCTCGTCGCAGCCCTGATCTTAGGGCTGTTCAGGCTGCGCGTTCCGACGATCGTCACCGTTGTACTCGCCGGTGCGACATCGGTCGCAGGCTCTGCCGTAAATGCCAGCTTGACCCACGGCACCAGCCCATTGGACGGTCCATTGGCAGTCGCCGGATTGAGTGTCGGGGCCGCGATGGTGGCTCTGGCATGGCGGACCAGGGAGAAGGTCAGTCCCGCCCCGGAATCGGCGCCGCTCAGTGTGATCTCCGTAGTGGCACTCGTCGTTGTGTTCATCGCTACGGCGATCGGGATTATCCTTGGCTATCTCGGGCTGCGTGATACCCAAGACTCGACCAAGCGAGGTCGAAGCCTCGCTCGTGCTGCTGTCGTAATCGGATGGCTGGGGACAGTGATGTGGGCGATCGCGCTGTCAACCGGAATATGGGCAGCGCTCCAACTCTCTTCGAGTAGCAATCGATGACGGTCGCGAGGTAAATGAAGCCTTGCCAGGTGTGCATGTAGGTGATGTCGCCGACGAACTTCACCCCGGGCCGATCTGCGGTGAACTTCCGCTGGACCAGGTCCGGCAGGTTCGCCGTATCATCGCCATCGGTCGTGATCCGGAACGGGCGCGGCTGGCAGGCGACCAGACCCTCGCTGCGCACTCCCCCGCGGCGCCCCCAATTCCCTTTTAGGGGTGGAGACGCCCGCACACGTTCAGCCAATATAGTGACCTCGTTCCTGAGATCTTCCGAGAACACACAGGCACTGCCCTTTAAGCACGGAGAGACCTTCATGACTGCTCCTGGGACGACCGCAATCGGCCAGATCGCGATTGCTCCGCGGTCCGCGGGTCGCATGCGTGTGACGCAAATCGCTACTGGACTCGGCGTGGCGCTGGCGCCCGCGGGCTTTTTCACCACGTTGCAGATCCGGAGTGATTTGGGGATCCCGAACAGTGGCTTTTTGATCGTCTTTTGGGTAGCAGCAGTTCTTATGGTCGCAAGCTGGACGATTGCAATAGTCGAGCGACCCGTGAAAGTTCGAGCGCTTGCTTTTCTGATCGGGGCGATCATCGTGGCGCTCCCGCTCTACACGATTGCTGCCGATCAGATTAGCTTCCGCCTCGCGCTGCTTGTCCTGAGCGTAGTCGCACAGGTGCTTTCGCTATCGGGGTGGCTCATCCTTCGCCGGCGACCCATCCGGTCGTTTGCCGCCCTCCCGATCCTCTTGGTGTCTGCGGCATCCGCTCTTGCACCTTCATTCGTGACGGCTTGGGTCGTGCTCGCCATCGTCCCCGCTGGGGCTGCATGGGTCGCATTCTTCATAGGACGGAGCGCAGGTGGGGCTGAGAAAGGTGTAGGCGGGGTCGAGAAGAGAGCGGCGGCAGCGGCCTCGGCAGAAGCAGGGCGTATTGAGGCCAACGCACAAGCCATCCGCGAATGGCAGGCTGCATTCCAGCTGGCGAATCCTGGCCAGCTCGTCGCTGTCATTCCGCCGAACTACTTGGCGGTCCCGGCTTCAGCATCTCTTCGGGACCACACAAACACGCTGGCAATATTGTCCCTAATATTTGGGATCCTGG
>JAYWDH010000046.1:0-17345 GCA_043779945.1 Microbacteriaceae bacterium | reverse complement strand
TCAAGATGGGCCCGCGCTTGATGCTCATCTTCGGCGTCAGGTGTCCGCTCGCTTCCGTGAACTCGGTCGGTAGGATGACGAACTTGCGGATCGACTCGGCACGCGAGACGAGTGCGTTTGCAGCATCCACGGCCTTCTGCACCTCGGCGATAACCTTCGGATTCTTGGCGGCGTCCTCGAGCGACATATCCGCGTCCTCCCCGTTGTTGTTCAGCCAGACCCGGAGCATCTCGGGATCGAGAGTGACAAGAGCGGCGATGAACGGCTTCTGGTCGCCCACGACGACCACCTGGCCGATGAGGGAGTTCGAGCGGATTGGGTCTTCGAGGCCGGCTGGCGCGACGTTCTTGCCGCCCGCCGTCACGATCATCTCCTTCTTGCGGCCGGTGACCGTGAGGTAGCCATCTTCGTCGAGCGCACCGATGTCGCCGGTGCGGAACCATTCGCCGTCCATCACCTCGCCGGTCGCGGTGGGGTTGTTCCAGTAGCCGTCGAACACGTCGACGCCCTTGACGAGGATCTCGCCGTCCTCGGCGATCTTCAATCCAACCCCCGGGAGCGCGGGGCCGACGGTGCCGATCTTGAACTTGGATACGAGGTTGACGGTCGCCGGGGCGGTCGTCTCGGTGAGTCCGTAGCCTTCCAGGATCTTCAGGTCGAGGCTGCGGAAGAAGTGACCGAGGAAGGTACCGAGCGGCGCCGACCCCGACACCGCGAAGCGGATCCGCCCGCCCATAACCTTCTTGAGCTTCGAGTAGACCAGCCGGTCGAACACCGCGAACTTGAGGGCAAGCCCGACAGGAACGTTTCCAGCATCGAGGGCTTTCGAGTGCTCGACGGCCACCCTCGCCGCTGCCCGGAAGATCTTGCCCCTGCCGCCGCTCTCGGCGGTCGCCTCTGCCGAGTTGTAGACCTTCTCAAAGACGCGAGGAACCGCGAGAAGGAACGTCGGCTTGAAGCTGCCGAGCGCCGGCACGAGCTGCTTGGTGTCGGCCTGATGGCCCACCTTGACACCCGCGTGCACGGACAGGATCGAGATGAAGCGCGCGAACACGTGCGCGGTCGTGATGAACAGCAGAGTGGATGACCCGAGCTCGACGACCGGCCCCATCGCGACTGCGGCATTGCGGCTCAGTTCCACGAAGTTGGAGTGCGTGAGGACGCAGCCCTTGGGGCGTCCGGTGGAACCGGAGGTGTAGATGATGGTGGCGAGATCCTTGCCGACCGCAGCAGATCGGCGCGTCTCGACAGTCTCGTCGGTCACGGCTGTGCCGCCAGCGACGAGTTTGTCGAGGGCTCCGAGCTGCAGTTGCCACACCTTGGTGACGAGCGGAAGCTCGCTCCGCACCTCGTCGAACTTGGCGAAGTAGTCGGCGCTCTCGACAATCAACGCCGTTGCGCCGGAGTCGGCGAGGTTGAACTGCAGCTGTGCGGGTGCTGAGGTTTCGTAGATCGGGACCAGCACGGCGCCGGCGAACCAGGTGGCGAAGTCCACCAGGGTCCACTCGTAACGGGTCTTGCACATGAAGCCGATCTTCTCGCCGGGCTGGATTCCCGCAGCGATGAGGCCCTTGGCCAGAGCGACCACCTGGCGGTGGAACTCGGCAGTCGAGACATCCGTCCAGCCGCCGTCAGCCGCTGGAAGGGCGAAGAGGGGCGCTTCGGGCGTGGCCGCCAGGCGGGCGACCAGCAGGTCGGTGGTGTTGGCCGCGGGGTCTGCAGGGACGACAGCATGGGTGAAATACTCGTTCACGGCAGCTCCTTCGGTACCGATGATGTTTGTCGCCCCCAGCCTACGTCGTTGGGTAAAGTCGGAAGCCGTGCATGCCATCGGAATCGATATCGGCGGAACCAAAATCGCTGGAGCCCTCGTCAGCGAATCGGGCGAGATACTCCGCACGCTGAAACGTCCGACGCCCGCGGGAGACCCGGTCGCGATCGTCGACAACGTGGTGGAACTGGTCCAGCAACTCGGCGAAGGCGAGGAGGTCATCGCGGCGGGCGTCGCCGCGGCCGGATTCGTGGATGTCACCCAGTCGATCGTCTGCTACGCACCCAATATCAACTGGCGCGGCGAGCCCTTCCGGGAGCACCTTTCCGAGCTGCTGCCGGGCCTAGATATCACCATCGACAACGACGCGAACGCCGCCGGATGGGCCGAGTATCGCTTCGGGGCCGGACGCGGCGCCACCGACATGACCCTGCTGACGATCGGCACCGGTGTGGGAGGTGCTGTGATCGTCGATGGCAGCTTGTTGCGCGGTGGTTTCGGCGCGGCCGGCGAGATCGGACACCTGCGCGTCGTGCCGGGCGGACTGCCGTGCGGCTGTGGGCAGCGGGGATGCATCGAACAGTATGGCTCCGGACGCTCGCTGCTGCGCTACGCAAACGAGATCGCGGACGCAGGTGGCATCGGTCTCAATCTCGCGGCGGCCCGTGAGGCATCCGGCCAGCTCGACGGGACGATCGTCGGCGCACTCCTCGAGGATCGCGATCCCGGTGCCCTCGCCGCCCTCCGGGAGCTCGGGTCATGGCTCGGCCAGGCGTCCGCATCCATCGGCGCCGTACTCGACCCGCAGTTGTTCGTGTTCGGCGGGGGCGTGGCAGCCGCCGGTGAGCTGTTGCTCGAGCCGATCCGCGAGGCGTTCCTCGCCCATTTGCCCGCGCGAGGCTTCCATCCGGAACCCGCCTTCGCGGTCGCGGAACTTGTCAACGATGCTGGTGTTGTGGGTGCGGCCGACCTCGCCCGGCTGCACGCCGAGCGCCGGTAGACTTTGAACCCGCTGGGAGGTCGCGCGTCGTGTATTGGTTCCTGAAGACCTTCATCATCGGTCCGTTCGCCAACTCGGTCTTCCGGCCGTGGTCACGCGGTGACGAGAACGTGCCGCAGAGCGGCGCGGTGATCTTCGCGAGCAACCATCTTTCCTTCGTTGACTCGGTGTTTTTGCCGCTCGCCGTTCGGCGGTCGATCAGCTTTCTTGCCAAGAGCGAGTACTTCACGGGCACCGGTCTCATTGGCTGGTTGATGAAGCGGTTCTTCCTCGCGATCAATCAGCTGCCGATCGATCGCTCGGGGGGAAAGGCCTCGGAGGCCGCGCTCAACTCGGGACTCGAGCACTTGGCAGCGGGTGGCCAGCTGGGCATCTATCCGGAGGGCACCCGCAGCCCCGACGGCCGTCTCTACCGCGGTCGCACCGGGGTCGCGCGCATGATCCTCGAATCCGGAGCGGTGGTGATCCCCGTCGCGATGATCGACAGCGAGAAGATCATGCCGGTCGGCTCCAAGTTCCCCAAGGTCGGCAGGGTCGGCATTGTGTTCGGCGAACCGCTTGACTTCAGCCGCTTCGCTGGTATGGAGGGTGATCGCTTCGTGCTGCGGTCCATTACCGACGAGATCATGTATGAACTGTCCCGGATGAGCGGCCAGGAGTATGTGGATGTCTACGCCTCCTCGGTCAAGGGCCGCACGCGAAGTGTGGTCGACGCGCGCGCGGCGAAGAAGTAGCCCTCTCAGCATCCGTCCGCACCGCCCGATCCGGCCGCGCCTTCGCTCGTTTCTGTTGCGAAATGCAGGAGAGCATGAGGTGGATGTTGCAGAATCGACTCATCCGTCACCGTGGCCACATCCACTCCTGCATTTCGCAAAATTGACGGAGCGGAACGGCTCCAGGCGGGCGGTACCGCGCCCCGCCGCCGGTCAGCGTCAGCCGCGCGGCCCTTATAGGCTCAAGGGCTGACGCATCCGCGTCGCCGAACAAGAGGAACACCGTGTCAGAGGCGTCAGAGACCATCGTGCAGGCCGATCCGAGTGTGGTCGCCGGTCTCGACTATTGGCGCGAGCTGCCGATCAAGCAGCAGCCCCATTGGCCGGATGCCACGGCCGTCGCCGCCGCGTCCGCCGAGCTCGCGACGCTCCCGCCGCTGGTCTTCGCGGGTGAGGTCGACATCCTCCGCGAGCGTCTGGCTCGTGCCGCGCGTGGCGACGCGTTCCTCCTCCAGGGTGGAGACTGCGCCGAGACGTTCGCTGGCGCCACCGCCGAGCAGATCCGCAATCGGCTCAAGACGCTGTTGCAGATGGCGGTGGTGCTGACCTACGGCGCCTCGATGCCGATCGTCAAGATGGGCCGCATGGCGGGCCAGTTCGCGAAGCCGCGTTCGAGCGACTACGAGACCCAGGGCGATCTCACGCTTCCCGCTTACCGCGGCGACATCGTGAACGGCTTCCCCTTCACCCCCGAGTCCCGCGAGGCCGACCCGCAGCGACTCATCCGCGGCTACCACACCTCGGCATCGACGCTGAACCTTATCCGCGCCTTCACCCAGGGTGGTTTCGCCGACCTCCGCGAGGTGCACAGCTGGAACAGGGGCTTCGCCGCCAACCCAGCCAACCAGCGCTACGCCAGCCTCGCCTCCGAGATCGATCGCGCGGTGAAGTTCATGGAGGCGGCGGGTGCCGACTTCGACGAGCTCAAGCGCGTCGAGTTCTACACCAGCCACGAGGGCCTGCTGATGGACTACGAGCGCCCGATGACCCGCATCGACTCCCGCAACGGCACACCCGTGAACACGAGCGCGCACTTCCTGTGGATCGGCGAGCGTACCCGCGGAATGGACGAGGCCCACGTCGACTACTTCTCACGCATCCGAAACCCCATCGGCGTCAAACTCGGACCGACCACCTCGATCCACGACATGGAACGCCTGATCGACAAGCTGGACCCGACGCGCGAGCCCGGTCGTCTCACGTTCATCACGCGCATGGGTGCTGGCAAGGTACGGGATGCGCTGCCGCCGCTGCTCGAGGCCATCAAGAGGTTCGACGCGACGCCGTTGTGGGTGACCGATCCGATGCACGGCAACGGACTGACGACGCCCACCGGCTACAAGACGCGTCGCTTCGATGACGTCGTAGATGAGGTGCGCGGCTTCTTCGAGTCCCACCGGGCCGCGGGCACGCACCCCGGCGGCATCCACGTGGAGTTGACCGGTGACGACGTCACCGAGTGCCTCGGCGGCTCGGAGCAGATCGACGAAGCGACGTTGGCCACTAAGTACGAGTCACTCTGCGATCCGCGCCTGAACCACATGCAGTCGCTCGAGCTGGCGTTCTTGGTGGCCGAGGAGCTGACGATCGCGCGCTAACGCGGGCGTTAGAGACCGAGCGACACCGTCACGGTCGAGCCTTTGTCGACGATGGTTCCGACCTTCGGGCTGACGGCGGTTACCTTTGCCCGGTCCGGGAACGGTGACAAAAATTGGGTCGCCGAGTCGCCGGCGAACTGGACCTTGAATCCTGCGTCGGTCAACGCCCTCCTCGCATCCACCAAGTACTGCCCCACCACGTCGGGCACCGCGACCTGCTCCGGACCCTTCGAGAGCTGGAGCTGCACCTTGTCGCCCGTACGGATGGTCAGCGGGCTGCCATCCGCCTTGGTGGTCACGAGGCCGACCACAGCACCCTTCTTGACGTCCTGGCTGAAGACGTCGACGGTGCCCGAGACGGTCAGGCCGATGGCCTTGAGTTCGGTGGTCGCGTCGTCGACACTCTTGCCTCGCAGGTCCCCGGGAAGCGGACCCACCGAGATCACGAGCGTGATCGGCTGCTTCTCGGGGTACTGAGCGACACCGTTCAGGCTGGCGTTCTTCGCATCCAGGGCGTCGATCACGGTGCCAGATGGCACCTTCGGGTCGAACTGGTGGATCGGAGTCCCGGCGGTCCAGTGGGTCGAGATCAACGCATCCGCGTCCTTCTCGGTCTGGCCCACGAAGGTCGGCAGGTCCCACGGCTTCGGGCCCTGGGAGACCAGCAGTTGCACCTTTCCGCCCTTCACGAGCGATTGCCCGATTGCCGGATCGGTCTGCGCGACCGCGCCGGCGGGAACATCCACCGAGAAGGCCTGACCGCGCGTCGGATTCACCTTGAGGCCGAGCTTGGTGAGCGCGGTGGTCGCGTCGGCGGGCGTCATCTTCACGATCGACGAGGGGATGATGACCCGCGAGCCGGGGCCCGCGCCGAAGTACCAGCCGGCCACGCCGGCTCCTGCGGCCAGCAGCAGAATCGCTAGGAACAGCGCGAGCCCGCGCCCGCGCCGCTTCTGCGAGACCCTTGTGAGCGCGGCGGTCGAGTCGGAGACGGGTGCGCCCGAGGAGGGCGCCCGTGCGCCGATGATCTGTGTCTCGCCGGTCTTCTGCCGAGCGGGCACGGGCGTGAAGCGCTCGGTCGCCGCAGGAAGCACCACGGTGCGCTGGGTCGGGGTCGCTCCGGTCGGCAGGGCCGTGCGTAGCAGCGACTCCGTCTCATGCAACTGGTCGAGCATGGCCTTGGCGTCACGCGGCCGGTGGTCCGGCTCCCGGGCGGTTGCCCACATGACCAGCTCATCCAACTCGGCGGGCACCTTCGAGTTCTTCGTACTCGGGGCCGGAACCGTGTCGTTGGCGTGCTGGTAGGCGATTTGCATCGGCTGCTCGCCTTTGAACGGCTGCTCACCCGTGAGCATCTCGAACATCATGATGCCCACGGCGTAGATGTCGCTGCGAGTGTCGGCGACACCCCTGGTGACGAGTTCGGGGGAGAGGTACGCGATTGTGCCGAGCAGAGCGGCGCCGGTCGCGGTGTTGGCGGATGCCGCCCGCGCAAGCCCGAAGTCGCCGATCTTGATGCGGCCATCGTCGGCAAGCAGCACATTTTCGGGCTTCAGATCCCGGTGAACGATTCCCGCCTTGTGCGCGGCCGCGAGCCCGGAGAGCACCGCCTCGGTGATGTCGATCGTCTGCTGGCTGGTGAGCGATCCGTATTCCTGCATCAGGTCGCGAAGGGTGATGCCCGGGAGGTACTCCATGACCAGGTAGGCGCTGTCGGCATCCTGCCCCTGGTCAAAAACATTGACGACGTTGGGATGCGCCAGACGCGCGGCCGACCGGGCCTCCTGGATGAAGCGCTGCTTGAACTGGCTGTCATCGGCCAGGTGGCTGTGCATCACCTTGACTGCGACTCGGCGCTCCAGGCGAAGGTCGGTGGCGAGATAGACGGTGGCCATGCCGCCGCGAGCGATTCGCGATCGCACCTGGTATCGACCGTCGATGAGACGGCCGATCATCGGGTCCGTCGCGCTGACACTCACCTTTCGAGTGTAGGTAGAGGCGTCATGAACGCTCGGCTGCCACACGGCGAAGGTCCGCTCAGGCTTGCCGCTTACTGATATTGCGCGAGCCAAGACCAGGCGCTGGTCTCCCACTTGGCGTACGCGTCGGGATACGCCGAGATCTGCACGGCCTGGGCGGCCTGGGCGACGGTCAAGTTCTGCCATCCGGCGACGTCGAGCAGTCCGCGTGTCCTGCCCTCATTGGGGTTGCTCGGGCCGCCGTAGAACAGCCGGGCGGCGTAGTCGACTTTGAGCAGCTGGGCGTCGACACCCCAGCCGGCGCTCGGCCGTTGCTGAAATATCCCGACGGAATCGCGGTCACCGAAGTCGATGTTGCGCAGGCCCGATTCCTGGGCCGAGGCGGCAAGAGCGACGACAACGCCGCGATCCGGCACGCCGAGACGTCGGCCGACCTGGATGATGACTCGCACATTGGCGGCCATTTCGTCTGTCAGCGGGGTGGCTGAGCTTCCCGCCGCAGAAGCGGAGGCCGCGCCCGGGATCCGCAGGACACGACCGGCGTAGATGATGCTCGAGGCGCTCAGGCCGTTCACGGAGAGGATCACCGAGACCGCGATGCCGGTGCTGCGCGCGATCGAGGAGATCGTGTCGCCGGAGCGGATCGTGTAGTTCGTGGAAGCCACCGGTGCAGTAGGCGTCACGGACGCCGGGGCGGCAGTCGTCGGCGTGACCGAAGCCACCGTCTCGATCGCCAGGCCGGAACCACCAACCGGGATGGTGATCGTTTGGCCGCTGTAAATGATGCTGGAGCGTCCTAAGCCGTTCGCGGTCAAGGCGGCCAGCGTCGTGACACCGAAACGTGCCGCGATCTTGCTCATCGTGTCGCCCTTTTGAATCGTGTACCGAGTGGACCTTGCGACTGCGGCCGCCACCTGGGGTATCGAAGCCGGAGCACTCGCGCCCGGAGCGGCCAACTTGAGCACTTGTCCCGGGAAGATCAGCGACTTCCAGCTGAGGCCGTTCGCCGCGAGCACTGACGCAGTGGAGAGGCCGTAGCGCCCGGCGACCGACGACACCGTGTCGCCTGCGGTGACCCGATAGGAGGCTGGAGCGGGTACAGCTGTTGTGAGCGCAGCCACAGACGTCGCCCTGACGGCAGTCGTGATGATCTCGCGCAGCGATTTTCCGAGTTCGGTCTTGGCCTTCGCCGGACGGTGCTTGGCGGCCGCGGATGCCGACTCCAGCGGTCCGGTCAGGTTCATGCCGACGGTCATCGCGCCGGCCAGCACCACAGGAATGGTCGCCATCACGCCCTTGCCCAGGCGCGTGGAGCGGAACGGAATGTCCGGCTGGGAGAGATGGCGTCGGTTCGAGGACGGAAGCAGGCCGGAGAAGACCTGTCGGGCGACTGCGCCTCGGTCCGTCGTGTCGCTCACCTTGCTTCTCTCCCCCGGCCCCGCGTGACGTCGTTCGACACACGGTGTCACAGAACATTAACAGAGTCAATCATCGTGACCTGTGTGGCGGGGGTTCACATGTTCGTAACATGAGGGGAAGTGAGCACCAGGCCGTCGGCGTGGCATTCTTGTCGGGTGAGCGACACCGCCGGTCCGACGTGGCTGACCATTCCCGATCTCGTCGAACTACTCGGCTTACCGCAGAGTCGCGTCCGTCGTCTGATCGAGGATCGCGCGCTGCTGGCCATGCGAGTCGACGGCGTCACCAAGGTGCCGGCCTCGTTCATCGCGGGCCGCGAGCCGCTCGGTGATCTCAAGGGGACCATCGTCGTGCTGGGCGACGCCGGCTTCACTGACGACGAAGCCATCCGCTGGCTCATCACCGACGAGGACAGCCTCGGCGTCCCCCCGGTCGACGCACTGAAGGCTGGCCGCAAAGCCGAAGTCCGCCGCGTCGCGCAGGCCTTGGGATTCTGAGCTATCTGGTCGCGCCGCAGCTCTTCCGGCGCGAAACGCTCCTGCGATACTGCCGTTTGGCGCTCAGCTCTCGCGTCGGGTGACGGCGTCGGCGAGTGCGCCGAGCTGGTCGCGAGCGGAGCGCGTGAGCGGAGCATCCACCAGGGCGGCCGTCGCGACACCGACGTTGTGGGCGATGATCCGCTCCACCTGCTCGACCGCACCGCTGTCGCGGACGGCGTTCTGGAGCATGGCGATCTGCTCATCATCCAACTCGCTGTCGCCAAGCAGCTCGTCGAACAGGCGCCTGGAGCCGCCCGGTAACTTCTGGCGGGCGAGCGTCACCAGCACCGTTCGCTTGCCCTCGCGCAGGTCGTCGCCCGCTGGCTTGCCGGTAACCACCGGATTGCCGAACACACCGAGCAGATCGTCACGCAGTTGGAACGCGACGCCGAGTGGTAGTCCGAACGCGCGGAGCGCCCCGAGTTGGGGGAGGGAAGCATCGGCGAGCGACGCACCGATCGCCAGCGGCGCTTCCACGCTGTACTTCGCCGACTTATAGACGATGACCCGGTGTGCGCGGGTGAGCAGTTCGGCTTCGGGTCGGCTGAGCCAGGAAGTCTCCTCGAGCATGTCCAGGTACTGCCCGACCGTCACCTCCGTGCGCATTTTCGCGAACTCGTCGCGGGCGGCCCTAGCGGCTCCCGGATTGCGCAGGGCGCGGGTGCCCGCGTCGAAGAGCTGGTCACTCCACGCGAGCAGCAGGTCGCCGATGAGGAGCGCGGACGCGTCGCCGTACTGGCGCGCGGAACCCGACCAGCTGTGCTCGCGGTGCCAAGCCTCGAAGCGGCGATGCACGCTGGGCTGACCGCGGCGGAGGTCGGAGTTGTCCATGATGTCGTCATGCACCAGAGCGGCCGCGTGGAAGACCTCGAGAGCAGATGCCACCGAGACCACGGCGTCGAGCGCTGGCCCGTCGCCGTCGTCGAGCTCGTCGTGCTCAGTGGCAAACCCCGAGACGGAGCGCCACCCCCAGTAGCAGAAGAGTGCACGGAATCGTTTGCCCCCGGCAAGCAGGCCACGCGCCGCGTCATCGACCACCTGGAGGTCGGCGGAGATCTGCACGAGGGCGGATCCTTGCACGGCAAGGAACTCGTTGACCCGTGACTGGACGAGATCGACTAAGCGCGTACTCACAGCCACGTCCCTATGCTATCGGCGGAAACGAGGCCTAGAATAATGTCTGAACAACGAGTCGGCGACACCGGATGCGCCTGAACGTGAGGGAGCTGGAAATGCCGCTTTCTGAACAAGAGCAGCGTCTCCTCGATGAGATGGAACGCAGCCTGTACCACAACGATGCGGATGACGTCACAACTGTTGGCGCGCGCCGAGGCCGCCCGAACTATACCGCCCTGGTTCTCGGCGTAGTCGCTGGGGCCCTGGGGCTCGTCCTCCTCGTCGTCGGGGTGTCTATCGGCCAGCCCATCGTGGGCATCGTCGGCTTCGTCATCATGTTCGCCGGGGCTCTTGTTGCCATCGCGCCGCCGCGTCGCCTGACCATTCCGACGGGCGGGCCGGGTACTACGCCGGCAAAGCCCCGCACCGGATTCATGGATTCGCTCAACGAGCGGTGGGAACGCCGCAACGACGACAACCGCGAGAGCTGAGTAGCGCGCTCCACATCTCTCCCTGGAAGGGCCGGCTGAGCCGGTCCTTTCCTCGTTAACGGCCCGTCAGCTCCGAGATGGGCCGTTTTCGCGCGCTGAGTGGGCATTTCCCCTCCACCTCCCTCCCCCCTTCGGCTTCCCTGTATTGACGGGGAGCGTGCCCCGTTGTGGGGGCAGGCGCGGGCCGAATTATGCCATTTTGTGGTGAAATGTGGGTTGAAGTGGAGTAAAGTGGAGCTCGTCCTTCTGTCTGGCCGGAGAGTGAGGGGACCCGCATGTTGCTCGGAACCTTCGTCCCCAAGCTGGACGAGAAGGGGCGCGTCATCCTGCCCGCAAAGTTCACCGACGACTTCTCCAGTGGCGTCGTCATGGCGCGAGGCCAGGAGCATGCGATCTACGTGTATAGCCAGCGCGAGTTCGAAGGCCTGGTCGAGCGGATGCAACAGCAGGCTCCCGCTCTCGGCAAGAAGGGGCGCGACTACCTCCGTCTGTTCCTCTCGGGTGCGACGCAGGAGCTGCCTGACAAGCAGCACCGAGTCACCATCCCCGCGATGCTGCGCGAATATGCCGGCCTCGACCGCGACCTCACCGTTATCGGAGCCGGTAGCCGCGCGGAGATCTGGGACACCGCAGCGTGGAACGAGTACTACGCCAGCGCAGAATCCGACTTCGCCGACGCCGACGAGGAGGTGATCTCGGGACTCTTCTAGCGCCTCGTGCCCGACCCTCAGCCGCGCACCCTGACTTCACTTCCCCGAAGCCAGGTCGCAGCGGATGGGGATCAGGCCCGAGGGGTGCGGCCCGAACACATCATGACCGAAAACCGTCTGCACATCCCCGTTATGCTTCCCCGCACCATCGAGCTGCTCGCTCCCGCCCTCGGGCGCTCGGGCGCGGTGCTCGTCGATGCCACCGTCGGGCTCGGCGGTCACGCCGAGGCCTTCCTCGAGCGCTTCCCCGAACTGGTGTTCGTCGGACTCGACCGCGACCCGCACGCCCTCGCGCTGACCGGGGAACGGCTGGCTCCGTTCGGGGACCGTGTTCACCTCGTACACACGGTCTACGACCGGATCACCGACGTGCTCGGCGAACTCGAAATGCCGCCAGCCTCCGGCATCCTCTTCGACCTGGGTGTCTCTTCGATGCAAGTCGATCAGGTGGAGCGCGGCTTTTCCTATTCGAAGGATGCCCCACTCGACATGCGCATGGACGACACGGCCGACCTGACCGCCGCCCGAATTCTCGCCGAGTACGACGAGGCGAGCCTTCGCCGAATCTTCTACGAGTACGGCGAGGAAAAACTTGCGCCGCGCTACGCCAGCCGCATCGTGCGCGAGCGTGCCTTGGCGCCGCTCGAGACTTCGGCGCAGCTGGTCGAACTGTTGCACGCCGCAACACCGGCCGCGCTCCAGCGAACCGGCCACCCGGCCAAGCGGGTTTTCCAGGCGCTCCGCATCGAAGTCAACCAGGAGCTGTCGGTACTGGAGCGCGCGATCCCCACAGCCCTCGACTCGCTCGAGGTCGGCGGTCGCATCGTCGTGCTTGCGTACCAGTCGCTCGAGGACCGCATCGTCAAACGGGCGCTGGCCGCGCGATCGACGTCGACCGCTCCGCGCGGTCTCCCTGTCGAACTACCCGAGCACCGAGCGGAGTTCATGCTTCTGGTGCGCGGTGCCGAACTCGCGGGCGAGGCAGAGAAGGCGTCGAACTCGCGTTCCGCACCCGTGCGATTGCGCGCGGCTGAGCGATTGAGAGCGGGGCGAGGCGACCTCGTTCGTCTCGCGGAGCGGGGCGCCGCAGCAGCGGCGGCACGCAGAGAGAACAGGGCAGCATGAGCGCCGTATCCGTTGTCGCGCCGAGTCGCCCCCGCAGAACGTCTGAACCTGACGCCACCCCCCGGCGTCACCTCGAGGTCGCGCCAAGTCGCGCGCAGCGCCGGGCGCGACCTCGAACTCTCCCTGCGCTGGTGACCATAGGCGGCATCGGGGTGATTCTGCTTGCGCAGCTGATGCTGAGCATTGTGTTGGCAGACGGCGCATACCAGATCTCGAGCCTGCAGAACCAGAAGCACGATGCCGTGCTGCTTCAGCACTCGCTCTCGGAGACTCTCAATCTTTACAACTCGCCGCAGCACCTCGCCGCGAACGCGGAAGCGCTCGGCATGGTTACCAGCGGCAACGCGGTCTATCTGGATGCCACAACCGGCGCTGTGACAGGGACCGGCACCGCGGCGGGGGGCAGTCTGCTCGGTGTCGGGGACCACGTGAGCAACGTTCTGCTGGACGGGTCCATGATCGTCACCCCCCCGGCGGCCACGACGACGGCCACGACGACGGCCACAGGGGCCGGATCCACCTCCGGCGGCACCACCGCACACTCGACCGGGACCCCCCAGGCCTCGACCGACACGGGGAAGGGAGGCGCCGGGCAAGCCCCCCAGACCCCCGGGCTCCTTCCTTCCCCGACCACCCACTAGCAGGAAGCAGCCCGTGCCCACGTTCCGCGTCTCGCGTCGACGCCTCGCGCTCACCATGTTCGCCGTCTTCGTGCTAGTCGCGCTGTTCGTGGTGCGCCTGGTGGACATCCAGCTCGTCCAGGCAGCGGAGCTGACCAAGCAGGCTGAAGCCCGTCAGCTCACCTCGGTCACCACCTACGGAACCCGTGGAAGCATCGTCGATACGAACGGCGTAGTGCTGGCGGACAGCGTCGACCGTTTCGACATCACGGCGGCCCCGAACCTGGTATCGCCGTCAGGCTTCGACCGCAAGAACAAGGACGGCACCAAAACCACGGTGAGCGTGACCGATGCGCTCTCGGAGATCGCCGCGATCACCGGCTCCGACCCGAAGGTCATGTACGCCGATCTCACCAAGGATCCGACGTCGAAGTTCGTCCGCCTCGTGGAGTCGGTGAAGCTTGCGGTGTTCACAAAGGCCACGGCCCTCGACATCCCGTGGCTCTACAGCGAGCCCGACCCGGCCCGTGCGTACCCGAACGGCGCGGTAGCCGGCAACCTTGTGGGCTTCGTCGGCACCGACGGTCCGCAAGCCGGTACCGAACTCAAGCAGGACAGCTGCCTGGCCGGAACGAATGGCACCTCGACCTACGAGAGGAGCGGAGACAACGTGCGCCTGCCTGGGAGCACGGTCGTGACCGCGCCCGCCACCGACGGCGGCACCATCGCGCTTACCATCGACTCCAACCTGCAGTGGTTCGCCCAGCAGACGCTCGCCAATCAGGCCCAGGCGGTCGGCGCAAACTGGGGAACGGCGATGATCGTGCGGGTCGGCGACGGGCACATCATGGCCGACGCCGACTATCCATCAGTCGACCCCAACGACCGCAACTCGGTGGGCGTCGACGCCCTCGGCGCGCGCAGCTTCACCTACATGTATGAGCCCGGATCGATCATGAAGCCCGCCACGGTGTCTGGCCTGGTCGACGCCGGTCTGGTCACCGCGGCCTCCCAGGTGGACGTGCCGAGTCGCTTCACCGACGGGCTTCCGGCTGGCAGCTATATCAAGGACGCCTTCGCCCACGGCGACATGCACATGACGGTCACCGGCGTCATTATGAACTCCTCCAACATCGGCATCGCCGAGCTCACCAAGCTGCAGAGCGAGCAGGACCGCTACAAAAACCTGATCAAGTTCGGGCTGGGGTCGAAGACCTCGGTCGGATTCCTCGGCGAGGCCGCCGGAACCGTCAAGACGCCGCGCGAGGTCGACTCGATCACCACGGTGACCCAGCAGTTCGGACAGGGCATGTCCGCGACCTCGGCGCAGATCGCCAGCCTCTACCAGGCCATCGGCAACGACGGCACGAAGGTGCCGCTGACACTCGTCGCGAGCTGCACGGCTTCCAATGGCAAAGTGACCTACCCGACGTCGGGGGCAACCACTCAGGTCGTTAAGGCTTCGACCGCGCAATCGGTGCGCCAGATGATGGAGACAGTGACGACACAGGGCTCTCTGCGCAACCTCATCAATATTCCCGGCTACCGCATCGCGGCCAAGTCGGGCACTGCCCAGGTCGCGAACGGTCAGGGCTACGGCAGCGACTACATCGTCTCGGTGGCGGGCCTGATCCCCGCCGACAAGCCGCAATACGCCGTGATCGTCACGCTCGCGAAGCCCGCTACGATAAAGACTTCCGCCGCAGCGGCTCCCGCATACGCGACGATCATGAAGCAGGTCATCAAGACCTTCCGGATTCAGCCCTCGACGACCGCGGCGCCGAACGTTCCGGTCGCCTGGTAGTTTTCCGGTCGGCCGCACGGCGTGGCCCAGCATCAGACAGCGACAAAGGAGGCGGGAAGAGCGTGACATCCCGGATCCCCCCGGTCCTGCGTCCCGAGCATCCTGCTCCGCGGTCACTGGCGATTCTGGTTCGGGACTTCGGCCTTGAGTACCGCGGTTCCGTGGACGGCGTCGAGGTGACTGGCGTCACGCTCGGAACCAGCGACCTGCACCCGGGCGACCTGTTCGTGGGCATCCAGGGTGCGAACAGTCACGGTGCGCGCTACGCAGCTCAGGCCAAGCAGGGCGGCGCGGTTGCTCTCGTCACGGATGCTGCGGGCGCCGAGTTGGCCGCGGATTCCGGCCTCCCGATCGTGATCGTCGACGATCCGCGCGGCGCGCTCGGCGAGCTTTCGGCCTGGGTCTACCGAACAGCAGAGTCGTCGGCCCTGCTGTTTGGGACGACCGGCACGAACGGCAAGACCTCCACCTCCTACCTGCTGGAAGCGATCTTGCGGCAGCTCGGATTGGTCACCGGGCTGAGCTCGACCGCCGAGCGCCACATCGGCGACCTCACGGTGGTCAGCCGGCTCACCACCCCCGAAGCGAGCGAGATGCACGCCCTGCTCGCCCGAATGCGCGAGGCCGGCGTGCGGGCCGTCGCCGTCGAGGTCAGCGCTCAGGCGCTCTCTCACCGCCGCGTCGACGGACTGCTCTTCGATGTGGTGGGGTTCACCAACCTCAGTCACGACCACCTCGACGACTACCTCGACATGGAGGAGTACTTCCAGGCCAAGCTGACTCTCTTCGATCCGGAGCGTGGCAAGCGGGGCGTCGTCTGCCTCGACACTGCATGGGGAGCTCGCGTTTCCGCAGAATCTCGCATTCCAGTCACGACGATCGCCACAGTGGGTCACGCCACCCCCGAGGACGTCGAGAGCGCCGATTGGGTCGTCGAGATCCTCGACGAGACGGCCGCGCACACCGAGTTCCGTCTGACCGGACCGGATGGCCGCTCTCTGATCACCTGGGAACCCCTGATCGGCTGGCACATGGCCGCCAACGCGGCACTGGCAATCGTCATGCTGGTCGAGGCGGGCTTCGGGCTCGAGGCGATCGGCGCCGCTCTCCATGGTCACGACGGTGACGAGCCCGGCGATGGAGGCATCCATGCCTACTTGCCGGGGCGCACGGAGCGGATCTCCGGCGAATCTGGACCACGTGTCTATGTCGACTTCGGGCACAGCCCCGACGCTTTTGAGAACACCCTGGCGGCGGTCCGGCAATTCACCACTGGCCGCACGATCATGGTCTTCGGTGCCGACGGCGACCGGGATTCGACCAAGCGCAGCGAGATGGCGCGCGTCGCGGCTGAGGGCAGCGACATCCTCGTGATCACCGATCATCACCCGCGCTTCGAAGACCCGGCCTCGATCCGTCAGACCCTGATCGCGGGTGCGAAGCTGGCCGAGCACCAGCCCGAGGCGACCTACGAAGTCAGCCCGCCCGAGATGGCGATCCGCAAGGCGGTGTCGCTCGCGCAGGAGGGCGACTCCATCCTGTGGGCGGGCCCCGGGCATCAGGACTACCGCGACATCCGCGGCGTGCGCACGCCGTATTCGGCGCGCGACGAGGCACGTGCGGCGCTGCACGAGGCAGGCTGGGGATGATCCCGCTCCGTCTAGCCGAGTTGTTAGACGCGCTCGGAGGTTCGCTCCTGCTGCCGCCGGGTGCGACCCACGACGACGTCGTGGGAGGGTCAGCGCAGACGGACTCTACGCTCGTCACCGCTGGCTCGATTTTCTTCGCGCTGCCCGGCAAGGTCACCGATGGTTTCCTGTACGCACCGGATGCGGTGGAGCGCGGCGCTGCCCTGGTGGTTGCCGAGCGCCCGCTGGCGACGAGCGTGCCGGTATTAGTCGTCGACAACGGCGTGCTCGCCCTGGCAGCACTCGCGCGCCTGGTTGTCTCCCGCGTCCGGGCGGCCGGTCGGCTTCGCGTCGTCGGGATCACCGGCTCGAACGGCAAGACCACCACCAAGAATCTGCTGCGCGCGATCCTCGAGGCCGAGGGGCCGACCGTCGCACCTGCTGGCTCGTTCAACAACCACGTCGGCGCCCCGATGACGATGCTCCAGGTCGACGAGACCACCGACTATCTGGTGAGTGAGATGGGCGCGAGCGGCGAAGGCGAGATCGCGCGCCTGGTGGGGATCGCGATGCCCGACATCTCCGTCGTGCTCAAGGTCGGACTGGCCCACGCGGGTGAGTTCGGCGGGATCGAAGCCACGCAGCGTGCCAAGTCTGAGATCGTGCGCGAGCTGCCCGCCTCCGCGGTCGCGGTGCTGAACGCCGACGATGGTCGCGTGTCCGCGATGGCGGAGCTGACGGCCGCGCGCATCGTGTGGTTCGGGCTGGCAGC
>JAYWDH010000045.1:0-6736 GCA_043779945.1 Microbacteriaceae bacterium | reverse complement strand
CCCACCAGAAGCCGGGCGAAGATCGAGGTCGGCGCTTGGATCGAGGACCGCTACAACCGTCGCCGCCGGCACGCCTCTCTCGGGCAGGTCAGCCCGGCCAACTTCGAACTGCAATACTCATATCAGACCGCGGAGCTTCAAGAACCCGCATAACCCCGTGTCCACCAACCGGGGTCACGGCCAAACGAACTGGGCAGTATCCAGGAAACCGTCCTGCTCTACCACGACGACACCGAGGGCCGCCCGCGCGCACAACGGCTCCTCACCGACCACTCCAAGACCGCCGAGAAACTCGTCGCCCTCTTCAGCCTCCACACCTATGCCCCCACCCGATAACCGACGAAAGACACCACCTAGGAAACAGACTCCGAAACATCATCTGATCAGCATAAACAATCAAGAATCAAGACCGCCTTCGGAAACTCCCGCTAGAATTGACCCGCGGCCCGGGGAGTTTCCCGTGTGCTCCCCAGTGACGTGCACCCGCCGCCCAAGACGCCCTGGGAGGTTCGATGCTCGCGTTCATAGTGGCGTTCGGCCTTGGTGCGCTCGTGCTCCCGGCCGTCGTACGGCGCCTCGGTCCGCGGGCCTTCCTTTTCGCGGCTCTCGTGCCGCTCGCGGCGTTCGTGCACGCGCTCGCCCAGGGTCCCGTGGTGGTTGCCGGCGGAGACGTCGTCGAGGTCGTCCCGTGGATCCCGCAGCTCGACTTCGCATTCGCCACACGCTTGGACACGCTGTCGTGGGTGCTCGCTCTCGTCGTGACGGGGGTCGGCAGTCTCGTGCTCGTCTACTGCGCCCGCTACTTCGGCCGCGACACGGAGTCGCTCGGCCGCTTCGCGGCCGTGCTGCTGGCATTCGCCGGCGCGATGTACGGGCTCGTGGTCGCCGACGACGTGTACCTCCTGTTCGTGATGTGGGAAGCGACGAGCGTGCTCTCCTACCTGCTCATCGGGCAGAACACGAGCAGCAAGGCGAGCCGCGGGGCTGCACTGCAGGCCCTCCTCGTCACGACCTTCGGCGGTCTCGTTATGCTCGTGGGGCTCGTGCTGCTCTCGACGAGCGCGGGAACCTCGCGGCTCTCCGAGCTCGTGGCGACCGCGTCATCCGGGCCGGTCACCGTCGTCGCGATCATGCTCGTGCTCGTCGGTGCGCTGTCGAAGTCGGCGATCTTCCCGTTCCACTTCTGGCTTCCCGCGGCGATGGCTGCCCCGACACCGGTGAGCGCGTACCTGCACGCGGCCGCCATGGTCAAGGCGGGCATCTACCTCATCGCCCGCCTGGCTCCCGGGTATGCCGACCTGCCGGGCTGGCACGAGGTGCTCGTGGGGCTCGGACTCGTGACGATGCTGCTCGGCGGCTGGGCCGCCCTGCGCCAGAATGACCTCAAGCTGCTGCTCGCCTACGGCACGGTCAGCCAGCTCGGGTTCCTCGTTGTGGTGGTGGGCTTCGGCACGCGGGAGGCGGCGCTCGCCGGGCTCGCCCTGCTGCTCGGACACGCGTTATTCAAGGCGACGCTCTTCCTCGTGGTGGGCATCGTCGACCACCGGGCCGGAACCCGCGACCTGCGCAAGCTCTCCAGGCTCGGCCGGGAGGCGCCCGTGCTCGCGACGATCGCCGGGATCGCGCTCGCGTCAATGATGGGCCTTCCGCCCACCCTCGGATTCGTGGCGAAAGAGGCGGTGCTGAGCTCCCTCCTCGCCGACGGGCTCACGGGCGACCCCTTCGGCTGGATCGCCCTTGTCGGCGTCGCGGTCGGATCGGTGCTCACGGTGGCGTACGGCTCCCGCTTCTTCTGGGGCGCCTTCGCCCGCAAGCGCGACGTCGAGCCGGTGCGGCACGTCACGGAGCACATCGACTTCCTGTTCGCCCCGGCCCTGCTCGCGCTCTCCGGACTCGCGCTCGGGGTGATCTCCTCGCTGCTCGACACGTGGCTGACGCCGTATCCCGAGCAGTTCCCGCCAGGCGCCGAGCCTTACCACCTCGCGCTCTGGCACGGACTCGAGCCGGCGCTGGCGATCTCGGCGGCGACCCTGCTGCTCGGTGCCGGGCTGTTCCTCGCCCGCGACGTGGTGTCGCGATTCCAGTCGAGAGTCGCGGGATCGCCGGCAGCGGTGGATGTATACCGCGGCACCATGAGCGCGGTCGATCGCATCGCGGCCAGAACCACAAGCCTCACGCAGCGCGGGTCGCTGCCCTTCTACCTCGGCGTGATCCTGCTCTTCTTCATCGGCACGATCACCGTCGCGCTCTCGGTGAATCGCACGTGGCCGAGCGAGTTCCGCTGGTGGGACTACCCGGCGCAGCTTCCCATCGCCGTGATCATGATGGTCGCCGCGGTCGCCGCCGTTCGAGCGGGCAAGAGATTCCAGAGCGTCGTGCTCGTAGGGGCCACCGGTTTCGGGATGTCCGCGCTGTTCGCCCTGCAGGGCGCCCCCGATCTTGCCCTCACCCAGATCCTCGTCGAGGTGGTCACGCTCGTGGCGTTCGTGCTCGTGCTGCGCCGCCTGCCCGCCCGGCTCGGTGAGAAGCACGGCACGACGAACCGCGGCATCCGCGCGGTCGTCGGAATCGCGGTCGGCCTTCTCATGTCCGTCGTTGCAGTTGTGGCGCTCGGAGCGAGAACGGCGCTGCCCATCTCCCTCGAGTGGCCCGACCTCGCCTACGAGCAGGCTCACGGCCGCAACGTGGTCAACGTCGCGCTCGTGGACCTGCGCGGCTGGGACACGATGGGGGAGCTGTCGGTGATCATCGCCGCCGCGACGGGCGTCGCGAGCCTCATCTTCATCAGCAGTCGCACGGACACTCTGCCGCGAGTGGCCCGCAAGGAGGCGCGCAAGACGATCCGCGCCCGACTGCGCCGCGCCGCCGATCCCGGCACGTACCGCTCGTCGTGGCTGCTCGCCGGCCGCACGCTCTCGGCGCGCAACCGGTCGATCCTGCTCGAGGTCGTCGTACGCCTCATCTTCCACTCGGTCATCGTGGTCTCGGTCTACCTCCTCCTCGCGGGCCACAACGCTCCCGGTGGTGGCTTCGCGGGGGGCCTCGTCGCGGGCATGGCCCTCGTCGCCCGTTACCTCGCGGGGGGCCGGTTCGAACTGGGCGCGGCAGCCCCCATCGACGCCGGAAAGCTGCTCGGCACCGGCCTCGTGCTCGCCACCGGCACCGCCCTCGTTCCGCTCTTCTTCGGTGTCGACGCACTCACCTCGACGTGGTTCGAGTGGAACCTCGGTGTCTTCGGCGAGGTCAAGTTCGTGACATCCACCGTCTTCGACGTCGGTGTGTACCTCGTCGTCATCGGCCTCGTGCTCGACGTGCTGCGCAGTCTCGGTGCCGAGGTCGACAAACAGCAGGAAGAGGAAGCCGCGGAGGTGCGCGCGTGAGCGTATCCATCGTGCTCCTCGCCGTCATGGCGGTGCTCTACGCGTGCGGCATCTACCTGTTGCTCGAGCGCAGCATGACGCGCGTGCTGCTCGGGTTCCTGCTCGTGGGCAACGCGACGAACCTGCTCATCATCATCATGGCAGGGCGCGCGGGGGTCGCTCCCATCGTGACGGACGACGTGACCGCCCGGCAGATGACCGACCCACTGCCTCAGGTGCTCATCCTCACCGCCATCGTCATCACCTTCGGCGTCTCCGCGTTCCTCATGGCACTCATCTACCGCTCCTGGCGCCTGGGCCAACAGGATGCCGTGCTCGACGACGAGAGCGATGTCGCCATGCGAGGCGGTGCGATGGCTATGCATGGGGAGCAGTCGATCGCGGCATCCGACACCGAATTCGGCACGCGCGCACAGGCGGCAGTGTCGACCGCCCGCGACCTGGAACTCGACGACGAGGATGCCGTCGCCCACTCCCTCGACAGTCAGGAGGGCAAGTCGTGAACGCGCTCGTGCCCCTCGTGGTGCTCGTGCCGCTGATAGGTGCGGCGAGCGCCCTCATCCTAGGCAAGCGGCCGCGCGCGCAGCGGCTGGTCACGCTAGCCGCGCTCGTCATCGTGCTGGGCATCGGCGCCATGCTGCTCGTGGTGGTCAACACGCAGGGACCGCTCGTCATGGAGGTCGGCGGGTGGGCGGCCCCCTTCGGCATCGCGCTCGTCGTCGATGGGCTGTCGGCCCTGATGGTGGTCGTGTCCGCGCTCGTGCTACTCGCCGTGCTCGTATTCTCGATCGGGCAGGGCCTCGCGGATGGCGACCAGGAGACCCCGGTCTCCATCTACTACCCGACGTACCTGATCCTGGCCACGGGTGTCTTCAACGCGTTCATCGCGGGCGACCTGTTCAACCTCTATGTGGGGTTCGAGATCCTGCTGGTGTCGAGCTACGTCCTGCTCACCCTCGGGGGCACCGAGTCGCGCATCCGGGCGGGAACGACCTACATCGTCGTGAGCCTCGTCTCGTCGATGCTGTTCCTCGCGTCCATCGCGATGATCTACGGCGCCGTCGGCACGGTCAACATCGCCCAGATCTCGGTGCGCATGGCCGAGATTCCGCCGGACGTGCAGACCATCCTGCATGTCATGCTCCTCGTCGGATTCGGCATCAAGGCGGCGGTGTTCCCGCTGTCGTTCTGGCTGCCCGACTCCTATCCGACGGCGCCGGCGCCGGTCACGGCCGTCTTCGCCGGGTTGCTCACCAAGGTGGGCGTGTACGCGATAATCCGCACCGAGACCGTGATCTTCCCCGGCACGGAACTCAAACCCGCGCTCATGGTGGTGGCGCTGCTCACGATGGTCGTCGGCGTGCTCGGCGCCGTCGCGCAGGCCGACATCAAGCGACTGCTGTCATTCACCCTGGTCAGCCACATCGGCTACATGATCCTGGGGGTGTCGCTCGGCTCCGCGATCGGCACGGCCGCCGCGATCTTCTACATCGTGCACCACATCATCGTGCAGACGACCCTGTTCCTCGCCACGGGGCTCATCGAGCGCGTCGGTGGTTCCACGTCCATCACGCGACTGGGTGGACTGCTGCGCGCGTCGCCGGTTATCGCAGTGCTGTTCTTCATCCCGGCCCTCAACCTGGGGGGCATCCCGCCGTTCTCCGGTTTCCTGGGCAAGCTCGCGCTGTTCGAGGCGAGCGCCGAGGACGGCTCGGTACTCGCGTGGGTGCTCGTGGGCGGCGGAGCGTTCGTGTCACTGCTCACGCTCTATGCCCTCATTCGCGTCTGGAACATGGCGTTCTGGCGTCCGGCCGAGGACGTCGCCGATTACGAGTCACCCCTGCTCGACAACGTCTCTGAATCACCACAGGGCAGCACGATGCAGGCCACCCGCCGGGTGCCCCGGCTGATGGTCGGCGCCACGGCGGGCATGGTTGTGGCGAGCGTCGCGCTCACGGTGTTCGCCGGCCCGCTCTTCGCGCTCAGCGAGAGCGCCGGTCGCGACCTCGAGGGGCCACGTTACTACGTGGGCATCGTCTTCCCGGAGGCCGCGGATGAGTGATCGGGCCGCACGCAAGGAGCTCGGCTGGCGCATCTGGCAGCAGCTTCCGCTCATCCTCGTCCTCGTCGCGCTGTGGATGCTGCTGTGGGGCACGCTCAGCTGGCTCACCCTCGCCTCGGGGGGGCTGGTTGCCGTGGTCGTGACGCGGCTGTTCTACCTGCCTCCGGTCGAGCTCTCGGGCCGGTTCAATCCGCTCTGGCTCATCGTGTTCCTCGCGCGGTTCGCCGTCGACCTCGTCGCGGGCTCCTTCCAGGTCGCTCTCGCCGCCTTCAGCCGGCGGGGTGCGGGGTTCAACTCGATCGTCGCGGTGGGCCTCGTCACGCGCTCCGACTTCATCATGACGCTCACCGCCATCAGCATCTCGCTCAAACCCGGATCGCTCGTCGTCGAGGTGGACCGGGAGAACTCCATCCTGTACCTGCACGCGATCCGCATCGGCGACGAGGAGCAGGCCCAAGCGCTGCGCGAGCGCGTGCTCTCGCGCGAGCGCGGCCTGGTTCGAGCGCTGGGCTCGCGTGACGATGTGGAGAGGACGCGAACATGATCACGACCGTCATCATGTGGACGGCGGGGGCCGGCTTCACGATCGCTGCGCTGCTCGTACTCTACCGCATCGTGCGCGGTCCCTCCATCCTCGATCGCATGATCGCCTCGGATGTGCTGCTCACCACGCTCATGCTCGTGGTCGGCACCGAGATGGTGATCAACAATCACACCCGGAGCATCCCCATGATGCTCGTGCTCGCTGCGATCGCGATCTTCGCGACCGTGTGCGTCGCCCGGTACG
Source organism: Microbacteriaceae bacterium (assembly GCA_043779945.1). GTDB lineage: Bacteria > Actinomycetota > Actinomycetes > Actinomycetales > Microbacteriaceae > Lysinimonas. The sequence continues at coordinate 507 of JAYWDH010000045.1, read as the reverse complement.
TGTCGAAGCAGGACCGCTCGGCAGGGGAGGGATCATGACTCTCGACGACGTTCTCGACCTGCTCGCGGCCCTATGCGTGCTCGCGGGCGCGTTCCTGTCGATCGCCGCGGGCGTGGGCCTCGTGCGATTTCCAGACGCGCTCAGCCGCCTCCACGCCGCGACGAAGCCGCAGATCCTGGGCCTCATCTTCATCCTCGCGGCGATCGCGCTCTCGTCGCGGAGCTGGTCGACGCTGCTCGTGCTCGCGCCCGTTCTGGTGTTCCAGATGCTCACGGCGCCGATCTCCGCGCACATGGTGGGACGCGCCGCCTACCGTACGGGAAACTTCCGCAAAGACCTCATCGCCGTCGACGATCTAGAGGAGGCGATCGAGAAGGCGCCCGACGATCTGCGCTAGTGTCCTGCGCCGGTAGTTCGTTGTAGAAGTCGTTTGAGGGATTCGAGGATCTGTTCTGCGGGTTTGGTCCAGATGAATGGTTTCGGGTTCTCATTCCAGTTCTTGACCCA
>JAYWDH010000044.1:0-6798 GCA_043779945.1 Microbacteriaceae bacterium | reverse complement strand
CCCCCAGTCAGGTGCGCTACCAAGCTGCGCCACAGCCCGTGGCCTCGTGTCGGCAAACCGATACGAGTCATCATGTTACCGGCTTGGCAAGCTTCGGGAACGCCTCGCGCATGGCATCACCGGTGAGGATGTCTCCCACCCCGATCAGCAGCAGGCTGAACACGATCTGCTCGATTGTCATCCAGAGCGGATACAGCCCCGGGATCGTGGCGATCACCAGAGTGACGATGGGAAAGATCCGACTGAATATTCGCAATCGCGAGTACGCCCAGTAATAGCCGAGCGTCGCGCGCCAGGCGAAATAAAGCAGCGTTGCGGTGATAGCGAGCACCGCAACGCTGCGGAACCATACCGCCCAGTGCAGCTGCTGCCCCTGCGCGGTGAGCACGATCGCGATGATCACCGCGACGAAGCCGACCACGATCTCGGCCGAAAGAATCCACAGGATGCCCGCAAAGCCTCGGCGCGTGCGCGGGTGGGTGAACATTTCTTCGCGGATGCGGCGTGCCGCAAGTCGCCCGCATGCGATCCGGTCCAGGCGCAGGAAGACCGGCTCAAGTGGTCGCAAGAGCCGGTTCACCCCGTCGAGCAGTCCCACCGCAAGCCTTCCGCCCGCTCGCTCAGTTGCGGATGACACGGGACTGTTCGCCGGCGCGGAATACCTCGGCGATGGTCGGGGCATCGTCCGGGCGGGCCACGATCTCGATCGCATCGCCAGCCGAGATGCGCCCGTTCTTCAGCACCCTCAGGTACGCACCGGGACGCTCCGCCTGCTGGAAACGCTTCACCCAGCCACGCTCATACTGGCCCTCGAACTGACCACCCACCCAGCGGGCAAAGGTCTGGCACGGGCGGCGCGGTCCGGTGACCTCGAGCTCGACGGAGTTCCCGCCGGAGCCGATCCGCCAGCGTTCGCCGATGCGGGCGCCGCTCACGTCGATTCCCTCGACCCGCAGGTTCTCGCCGAACCAGCCGGGTGCAAGCTCGCGCTCGAGTTGCGCGCCCCACCAGTCGGCATCCGTGTCTGCGTAAGCGTAAATCGCGGCGGTGAGCCCACCGTGGTTTTTGCGATCGGCCTGGATGTCGGTGCGCACGCCATATGGACCGATCTGGATCTCGCCGCTGACGGCCCGCTTGTCGATGGCGGTCACACCAACGGTCCCGTCGTCGGGACGCAGGGCGTGGACGGAGCAGACGGCGATGAGCTGGGGCACGGTTAGATCCTAGGATCCCGTGCCCCCGTCCCGTCTGCCGAGGGGTCGCCAGATGGGCATAAGGGGCGATCAATACCCCATATGGCGACCCCTCGGCACACGGGAAGGCCGAAAGGGCTCAGCGGAACGGGCTGAGCCCGAGTTGGTTGCGCACGCCGGTCAGTTCGCCGACATGGTGCGTGATGTGGCCGGTCAGCGGCCAACGGACCAAGGTGTTCGGTGAACTCCATTGGCGGTAGAGCCAGTCGAACTCCGCCTCGTCGAGACCCATGGCGCGCAGGGCGGTCGTGGCATCAGGCGTAGCGGCGAGGGTGGTGGCATCCGCTCGCGTCAGGAAGGCGCGCACCTCATCCATCACTGACAGGGCATACGCCTCAAGCTCGGGTGTCTCGATCAGGGTGAGGAACGGCTGCTCCCCCTCCTGCAGACCGGCGCTGGGCTCGGTCACTGCCGAGTCGTAGCCGGCGAGCAGCGCGTCCGACATGAGGGGCTCGTGGCCAACGACGCGCAGGGCAAGGCTGGCGTGGCGGGCGATGTGGAAGGTGGTCCAGTCGACGGAGTTTGCGCCGGGCAGGCGCTCACGGCGTCGTTCGGCCGGGACGATCTCGAGGATCTGCTTGCTCAGACGGAGCATCGCGTCGTCGTGTTCGCCAATGAGCCAGGAGGCAAGATCCATCTCGCGATTCTATTGACTCGTTACCAGGTATTCCGTTACATCGAGGTGGCGCACGGTCCTCCGAAACAGGCCGGCGCGATGCGGCCAGAGAGTCGTGTTGCGGCCGGTGTCGTCAAGGTAGAAGCTGGTGCATCCGCCAACCGACCAGACCGTGCCTTTGAGCTCGGATTGCAAGCGGTCGTTGTAGGCCTTGACGGCCTCCGCTCGCGGTTCGATCGCTCGAACTCGGCGACGATCCATCAGCTCGAGCGCCTGCAGCACGTAGTCGAGTTGCGCCTCGATCATGTACACGATGCTGTTATGGCCGAGCGCGGTATTCGGCCCGACAAGCAGGAACAGGTTCGGGAAGTCGGGGACGGTCGTGCCGCGCAGGGCGGCCATGTGCGGCGTCCAGCGGTCGGCGAGCGGGACGCCGCCGCGCCCGACGAGCAGGCGGGCGACGGGCGGGTGCGTCGCATCGAATCCGGTGCCGCCGATCAGCACGTCGAACTCGCGCCGAGTGCCGTCAGCGGTGACGATCGCGTTGCCGTCAATGCGCGCGATGCTCTCCGTAACGAGCTCAACGTTCGGCTTCGTCAGGGCCGCATAATACGAACTCGAGATCAAGATGCGCTTGCACCCGATCCGAAAATCGGGCGTCAGCTTCACCCGCAGCAACGGATCCGTCACCTGCGCGTGCAGGAAGCGCCGCGCGACAGCCTCGAAGACTTTGCCGATCGGGCGGAATCGGAACCCCGCGAACCGCGCCTCGGCCTGCGTGAACACGAGGTGGCGCGCGAGCCGTTGCAGCAGCGGAACACGCGTGAACAGACGCCGACGCCACTCGCTCGTGGGAGCATCGCGACGGGGCACGATCCAGGGTGCGCTGCGCTGGAAGACGGTGAGCGATCCAACGATCTTCTGCAACTCCGGAACGAACTGGATGGCCGACGCCCCGGTGCCGATGACCGCAATGTTCGCTCCCGCCAACTCGACATCATGACGCCACTGCGCCGAGTGGAACCGCGGTCCGACGAAGCTCTCGAGCCCTGGGATCGCCGGCCACTTCGGGTCGATCAGGGGGCCGTGCCCCGACACCAGCACGGTCGCGGTGAAGCTCTCGCGACTGGTCCGGATGCGCCACAGTCCCGCCGCGTCATCCCACTCGGCGCGCTCCAGCTCCGCCCCGAACAGGATGCGCGACCGGAGCTCGTAGCGATCGGTGATGCCCCTCAGATACTCAAGGATCTCGGGCTGACGGCCGTAGCGATGCGTCCAGTCCGGATTTGGTGCGAAGGAATACGAGTACAGGTCGCTTCGAATATCGCACGCAGCCCCCGGATAGCTGTTGTCTCGCCATGTGCCCCCGACCTCATTCGCCCGCTCGACGACAATGAAGTCGTCGATCCCGTGCCGCACGAGCTGCGCTGCCATCCCGAGCCCTGCGAAGCCGGTGCCGAGGATCGCGACGCGGACATGGCGCGGCATGTTGGGCTCGATGTCTGGCTTCGTGTCGGGTGCGGCGGGCGGGGTCATGGTCCTCCTCACGTAAAATCTAGCCATGTCTCCTGTGCGCGTCCCGCAGCAGAGTCGCAGTCGTGCGCTTGTCGCGCGCGTGCTGCAGTCAGCTGGCGAACTCTTCGCCGCCGAAGGATACGAGCAGACGACGACCAACGGCATCGCGGCGGCGGCCAGGGTCTCGGTCGGCTCGGTGTACCAGTTCTTCATCGACAAGCACGCGATCCTCGATGCGTTGCAGGCCGACTGGGCCGAACGCCTGGGCCGCGAGCTGGATGCCAGCCTGCGAGTCGAAGACCTGCGCCCGATCCCCGACATCGTCGACGAGGTGCTCGAAGTGCACGCCCGCCTCGACCGCGAGCAGCCCGGTCTGCTGGCCGTGCTGCTGACCACCCGCGGCTCGCGCCAGGTCACATCGACGCGTGACGCGATCCAGCAACGGCTCGAACAGATCATCGCGCGACGCGAACCTGAGATGCTGGAACTGCAGCGGCGAATGGCAGCGGCCATGCTCATCCATCTGTCGCTCGGGCTCTACACGCTGCCGCGCTCAATCGACCCGGATCGCAGCCTCAGCCGCGCGGAAGTGCGTCGCGCGCTCGTCTGCTACCTCGACGCTCTGCACGGCGGGCTGTCCAGCTAGCGCGAGTTCGCCACGCGGACCACGTGCGTGACGTACGGCATCTGAAGCAGCCCGTGGCCGTTCGAGACCCGGTCGGCGAGTTCGTGTACCTGGGCACGGATCGCGGCCCGCTCGGCCGCGGAAGCCGTGATAACCGAGCGGCACGAGGTGACGAGCTCGACGAGCTGCTCACCGGTCAGTTGGCGCGTCCACGAGTATGCCGCGGTCTCGAGCTCGGGATGAGCGGCTTGCGCGCGGACAGGGCGGCGAGCATCACGGCATCCGGGTCGACCGCGATAACCGTGCGACCAGTTGCCCGAACCGCGCAGGAGAGTTTGCCGGTTCCCGCGCCGACGTCAACGACGTCCGGACCGGCATCGCCAAGCGTTCAGGCCACCGCCCCGGCCAGGGTACTCGGGCCCGTCAGGTCAGTATCGGGCCGAGGTGTAGTACCAGCGTCCGTCGACCCGCTGGAATCGGCTCCGCTCGTGGGACACGCCGAACGAGCCATCCGCTTCGCGGCGCGACGCGCGGAACTCGACGATCCCGGTCTCGTCATCCGGGCCGCCGTCAGCGGTGTCGACGATTTGCAGCTTGCGCCACACGGTCCCCGGTTCGAGTCCGACGGTCACCGGTCGATTTGCGGGATGCCAGCTCGACACCAGGTAGCCGTCCAGCCCCAGTGCAAACGCAGTGAACCGCGACCGCATCAGCGCCTCGGCAGTGTCCGCTGCACCACCGAGGTGCAGCGGCTCGCAGCATCCGGAATATACGAGCGCCGAACCGCATGGGCAGAGCACAACGCCTACTTCGTGCGCTTCTCGCGCACCCGCATGTTGACGACGATTGGCGTGCCCTCGAAGCCGTAGACCTCGCGCAGGCGGCGCGTGATGAAGCGGCGGTATTGCGGGTCGAGGAAGCCAGTCGTAAAGAGCACGAAGGTCGGCGGGCGGGTCGAGGCCTGCGTGCCGAACAGGATGCGCGGTTGCTTGCCCCCACGCACCGGGTGCGGATGCTCAGCCGTGAGTTCGGCGAGCAGCGCGTTGAACTTGCCGGTCGGGATGCGGGTGTCCCAGGAGTCGAGCGCGACCTCGAGCGCCGGAACCAGCTTCTCGAGATGGCGACCGGTGCGCGCGGAGATGTTGACGCGAGGAGCCCAGCTCACGTGCGCCAGGTCCTGCTCGATCTCGCGCTCCAGGTAGCGGCGGCGATCGTCGTCGAGCAGATCCCACTTGTTGTAGGCCAGCACGAGCGCGCGCCCCGACTCGAGCACCAGGTCGATGATGCGAACGTCTTGCTCGCTGACCGGCTCGGAGACGTCGAGCAGCACGACGCCGACCTCGGCCTTCTCAAGTGCGGCGCTGGTTCGCAGGCTCGCGTAGAAGTCGGCCCCCTGCTGCAGGTGCACACGACGACGGATGCCCGCCGTATCGACGAAGCGCCAGATCTTGCCTGCCAGCTCGATCTGCTCGTCGACCGGATCACGGGTTGTGCCGGCGAGCTCGTTCACGACGACGCGCTCCTCGCCCGCCGCCTTGTTGAGCAGACTTGACTTGCCGACGTTCGGGCGACCGAGCAGGGCGATGCGACGGGGTCCGCCGACCTCCTCCTTCGCAACGGCGGAGATCGCGGGGAGAATCGTCATCACGTGGTCCAGCAGGTCGGCGACACCGCGACCGTGCACCGCCGAGACCGGCCAGGGCTCGCCGAGTCCCAGGCTCCAGAGCTCCGCCGCCTGCGGGTCGCGGATCGCGTCGTCCGCCTTGTTGGCGACCAGGATGACGGGCCGCTTGCTCGCGCGGAGCATCCGGACGACGTGCTCATCGGTCGATGTGGCGCCGACGTTGATGTCGACGACAAACAGCACGGCATCCGCCAGATCGACGGCCACCTCGGCCTGCGCAGCGACCGATGCGTTGATTCCCTTGGCGTCAGGCTCCCAGCCGCCGGTGTCGACGACGGTGAAGCGGCGACCGAGCCACTCCGCCTTGTACGAGACGCGGTCGCGCGTGACACCGGGGGTGTCCTCGACGACAGCCTCTCGGCGCCCGATGATGCGGTTGACGAGCGCCGACTTGCCGACGTTCGGACGGCCGACGATGGCCAGCACGGGCAACGCGGGCATGTAGTAAATACCATCGACACCCTCCGTGGAGGCTTCGAGCAGCTCGAGGTCCTCGTCGTCGAGATCGTAGTCGGCGAGGCCGGAGCGCAGCGAAGAGGCGCGGGCCTCCGCCACATCGTCGTCGAGTTCGGCGAGGCGCTCCACGAGGGTCTCGTCGAGTTCACCGAACTCGACCGCCAGTTCGTCGTCGGCAGCCAGGGTGGGTCGCTCCAACTCAGCGGAACTATCGAGCGCAACAGGCTCGATGGGGCCGTCGATCGGCCCGCGGTCGTCGGTCATGATGGTGTCTCTTTCAGTGCAGGGAGGTCGTGGTGCGCACCAGATCGACGACGGCATGAACGGTCTGCCCGAAGTCCAGTTCGGTCGAATCGATCGTCGTCACCCCGGGAGCCGCGGTCAAGAAGTCGACCACTTGGGCGTCCCGTCGGTCCCGCTCGCGCAACTGCGAGGCCGTGGAGGCGGCGTCCGGCGAGAGTTCGGCGGACCGCCTCGTAATCCTAACGTCTTCTGCGGCGGTCAGAAGGATTCTCACCTGAGCGTCCGGGGCGACCACTGTCGTGATGTCCCGGCCTTCGACCACGATTCCGGCGCGGTCGGTGCTGCGGATCAGCCGTCGGAACGTCTTATTGAGCGCCTCGCGGACCTCTGGGATCCGCGCCACGTC
>JAYWDH010000043.1:0-6801 GCA_043779945.1 Microbacteriaceae bacterium | reverse complement strand
CGTGAAGGTAGCCCGGTTCAGCATGCCCGGCGACGACCCGCGTTTCGCCATCGTCGACACCGACTCTGAGAGCGGCATGCAGGAACTCGTGGTCCTCGCCGGAGATCCGATGTTCGCCGGGTACCACCCGACGGGGGAGCGCGTGCCGCTCGCCGACGCGAAGCTGCTGGCGCCTGTCATCCCGCGCTCGAAGGTGGTGTGCGTCGGGTTGAACTACGCCGAGCACGCCAAAGATATGGCCGCCAACATCGACGCGCCCACCAACCCGCTGATCTTCTTGAAGCCGAACACCGCGGTGATCGGACCCGGCGACGCGATCCAGATTCCGCCGGTCGAGGGGCGGATCACGCACGAGTCCGAACTCGTGGTGGTGATCGGCAAGATCGCCAAGCAGGTGCCGATCGAACGCTGGGCGGACTACGTTTTCGGCTACACGGTCGGCAACGACGTGTCAGCGCGCGACCAGATGTTCGCCGATGGGCAATGGGCGCGCGCAAAGGGCTACGACACCTTCGCTCCGATCGGACCGTGGATCGAGACCGAACTCGACCCGAGCAACCTCGAGATCTCGAGCACGGTCGACGGTGAACCGCGACGCCACGGCAACACAAAGGACCTGCTACACGGCATCCCTGAACTGATCGCGTACATCTCGGATGTCTGGACCATGCTTCCTGGCGACATCATCATGACTGGCACACCGTCCGGTCTGGGCGGTTTCGTACATGGGCAGACCGTGGAAATCACGATCGAGGGCATCGGCACCCTGAGTAACCCGGCGCGCAACCGCGACGGCGCACCGACGGTATGAACGGCGCACCGACGGTATGAGTCGGCAAGCGTGAGCACTGCGCCAACGCCCGGGGCGGGCCCCCGCCGTTCCTCCTGGCTGTGGGGGATCGCGGTGAGCGCGGGCGGCGCGGCGGCGGGTTTCGGCATTCACGCGCTGTTTCCCGTCGTGCCCTGGCTGACGGCGGCGATTGTTCTCGGTGTCATCGTCGGCTCGATCGGTCCCGCTCGCCCGGCGCTCGACGGCGTGCTGAAACCGGGGCTCGCCCAGTCATCCCGACGCCTACTGCGGATCGGTATCGTCGTGCTCGGCCTCAAGCTCAGCCTCGGCGACATCGCGAAGCTGGGCTGGCTCGCCGTGGTGGCGATCGTCGCACTGGTCGTCATCAGCTTCGTGCTCACCTGGGCGATTGCGCGAGCTCTGAAGCTGCCAGGTGACGAGCCGGTGCTGATGGCCGCCGGGTTCTCAATCTGTGGGGTGAGTGCCGTTGGTGCGATGAGCGCGGCGCGGGGCAGCGACCCGAATGACACTGGCACGCCGATCGCGCTGGTGACCCTCTACGGCACCGCGGCAATCGCGGTGCTACCCGCGCTGGCTGTGCCGCTCGGTCTCGGATCTGCGACGTTCGGACACTGGGTGGGGGCGAGCGTCCACGACGTGGGTCAAGTGGTGGCCACCGCGGGAACTGCCGGTGCCGCGGCGCTTGCCGTCGCAATCGTCGTGAAGCTGACCCGCGTCCTGATGCTCGCGCCGATGGTGGCGGTCACCTCGATCTCGACGCGGCGTCTGCTTGCGCGGCAGGCCACCTCCGTCGACGCCTCGGCCCCGGCACCCCGGCGGACGCCGATTGTCCCGCTGTTCATTGTCGGCTTCGTCGCGCTGGTCCTGGTGCGCACATTTCTTCCGCTTCCGGATGCCGTGCTCACCACCGCCGACACAGTCCAGTCGGCGCTGTTGGCGGCCGCGCTGTTCGCGATCGGCGCGTCACTCCGGCTCGAGCGCCTCCTCCGTTCGGGACCGCGCGCCCTGCTCGCGGGCGCCCTGAGTTGGATCGCAATTCTGGCCCTGGCGCTGCTCGCCTCCCTGCTGACGTGAGCAAGATCCACTAGACAGTGCCACTATCGATAGTTACACTATCGATCATGAGGGTGAGCGAGCTCAGCGAACGCAGCGATGTCAGCATCGCGTCAATCAAGTTCTACCTGCGCGAGCGGCTGCTCTTTGCCGGAACTGCGACCAGCGCGACCCGGTCCGACTACGACGAGACGCATCTCGCTCGACTGCGTCTGATCCGCGCCCTGATCGAGGTCGCAGGCCTTTCCGTCTCCGCAGCACACGGGGTGCTCGCCGCCATCGACGACAGCGCGATGCCGATTGTTGACGTTTTCGGGATCGCCCAGCGCGCGGCGTCCGTCGCGCTGACGTCGAGCGCCCGGCCGAGCGCGGAGTCGCTCGAGCGGGTGGACAGGCTCAAGTCGGAGCGCGGCTGGCAGACCGACGAACTCAACCCCGGCGCTTTGATAACGGCGCGCGTGCTCGACACGTTCGCCGCTATCGGGCGTGACGATCTGCGGGCACTGCTCCCCGGCTACGCCGCCGCGGCCGAGATGGTCGCGCACGCTGACCTCGCCGCTGTGACGGCGTCTGGTCCGGATCGCCGGCCGATGGTCGAGACCGTAGTCGTCGGCACGGCACTCGGCGACGCGCTGTTCGCCGGGCTCCGCCGCATTGCGCAGGAAGACATGGCGCGCAGGCTCGGGCTGCCCGGCTCCTCGCTATCCCCACGCACGACCGACCACTCCTCGAGAAAGGGAGAACGATGACAACCACCGCATCCGCCGAACAGACGTACCCGCGCCCGAGCCTCGCCGAGCTGCGACCGAGCCGCTGGCACCGCCCGCTGGTCACGCTCGCCGCGGCCATCGTGGTTCTTGCCGTTGCCAACCTGATCGGCGCGCTTGTCGACCCGCGGCAGGTCACGGCTGTCGACGTGTGGCTCAAGCCCCTCAAGTTCGCTCTGTCAACCGGCATCTACTCGCTCGCGCTCGCCTGGCTCATCGGGCGGATGCCCGCTGGACGTCGCCTGACGCGAATCGCCGGAGTCGCCGGAACCGTCGCCGCCATCGGTCTGGCGATCGAACTCGTGATCATCAACGGCTTCGCTCTGGTCGGCCAGTCGAGCCACTTCAACGTGAGCACCCCGTTTCACGCCGCAATGTGGGGAGTGATGGCCGCATCCATCGCCGTGGTGTGGGGTGTCACCTTCGTGATCGCGATCCTCCTGTTTCGTGTGCCGCTCGGCGATGCTGCTCGTACTGTCGGGATCCGCGCCGGGGTCGTGATCGCTCTGATCGGGATGGCGCTGGCCGTGCTGATGACCCAGCCGACTGGCGCCCAGTTGGCGAACTACCAAGGCATTGTCGGCGCGCACACCGTCGGTCTCGCGGACGGCGGTCCTGGTCTGCCGCTTCTCGGATGGAGCACCGTCGGCGGTGACTTGCGCGTCCCTCATTTCGTGGGGATGCACGCGCTTCAGGTGCTTCCACTGCTGGTCTTGCTCCTCGAACTGGCCTCGGCTCGGGTCGTCGTGCTCCGTGACCCAGCGCGGCGACTGCGGATTGTCGTGCTCGCCGTCGTGCTCTACGGCGTGACGCTGGCCATCGTCACCCTTCAGGCGCTGAGCGGACAGTCGATCGTGTCGCCGGCGGGAATGATCTTCGTCAGCGGAATCGCCACCGCTGTGCTCGGCGTCGGCGCACTGGTTGCGGTTCTGGTCATGCCGGTCACGGCGGAGCGGCGGAATCCGGTTCACTAGGAAGCATGATCGCGTTCCTTGGGCTAACCAGCGCGCTTATTTACGGAGCCTCCGATTTCTTTGGCGGCCTCGGCTCAAGGCGTGTCACACCGCTGCTGGTGAGCTTCATCAGCCAGATCGCCGCGGTGATCATCGCGACGATCGTGACGTTCTCGAGCGGGCTGCAGTGGTCGACTTCGGCCGTCGTGCTGGGTCTGCTCGCCGGGGTCGGCGGCGCAATCGGCACCTGGGCGTTCTTCACCAGCCTCGCGATCGGCCCGATGAGTGTCGTGTCACCCGGCGTCGCGATGATCTACGCCGTCGTACCCGCGATCGTGGGCCTGGCATTGGGGGAGAGGATCGCGCCGCTTGGCTACGGCGCGCTCGTCGCGGTGGTCGTCGCTGCCCTTCTGATCGCGGTTCCCCGCGAGCGGGACCCCGTGCGACTTACCCCCCGCGCAATCGTCTACGGCTCAATCGCCGGGCTCGGCTACGCCGGCTACATCGTCGCCATCGGCAGGACCCCGCGCGATTCGGGCCTGCTTCCGCTCTGGCTCGACCTCCTCGTCGCCACCGTGATCTACTCGCTCGCCCTGTTGGTTAACCGGATCCGGCGCGGGAGGGGAGAGCTCGGCGGATTCCGCGACCGCACCGCGGTGGTGCAGTCGCTGCTCACGGGCGTGCTGCTCGTCGGGGGCAACATCCTGTTGGTCACCGGGCTGCACCTGGGCGAACTCGCCGTCATGGGCGTGCTCAACGCGCTCTATCCGCTGGGGACCGTGATCCTCGCCTTCATCGTCTTGAAAGAACGGCTCAGCGTGCTGCAGTTCGCCGGCATCGCGCTTGCAGTGGGAGCATCAGCGGTACTCGCGCTGGTCTGAACGTGCGGGTCGAGACCGAGACCGAGACCGTCGAGGCCGAGCTTTCGGCCGACCTGCGCCCCGCCGCGGGTAGTCTCGTCCCTGATGTCTATCCCCTTCGCAACCGCATCCGGACCCGACGTGTGCGTTCGTTTCTGCCCGTCGCCAACTGGCACTCCGCACGTCGGCCTGGTGCGTACGGCGCTCTTCAACTGGGCCTACGCGCGTCACACCGGCGGCAAGATGATCTTCCGAATCGAAGACACCGACGTCGCCCGCGACAGCGAAGAGAGCTATCTGCAGCTGCTCGACGCGCTCGGCTGGCTGGGACTCGACTGGGACGAGGGGGTCGAGAAGGGTGGCCCGCACGGCCCGTACCGGCAGTCGCAGCGCACCGATATCTACCGCGAACTCATCGATCGAATGATCGACTTCGGTCTGCTCTACGAGAGCTTCGTCACCCCCGAGGAGATGGAAGCTCGCAACCTCCACAATGGCCGTGATCCGAAGCAGGGGTACGACAACTTCGAGCGCGGGCTCAGCGCCCAGGAGCGCGCCGCATACCGCGCCGAGGGACGCGAGCCGGCCCTGCGTCTGCGGGTTCCGGACACCGATCTGAGCTTCGACGACCTGGTCCGCGGACCCATCACTTTCCCGGCTGGCAGCTTCTCCGACTTCGTTGTCGTGCGCCCCAATGGCGCCCCGCTTTACACATTTGTCAACCCGGTCGACGATGCCCTGATGGGGGTCACACACGTGCTACGCGGCGAGGATCTGCTCTCGAGCACCCCCCGCCAGATCGCGCTGTATCTGGCCCTCATCGAGCTCGGCGTGACCGATTTCGTTCCTCGATTCGGGCACCTGCCGCTCGTACGAGGGGAGGGAACCAAGAAGCTGTCGAAGCGTGATCCTGAGTCGAATCTTTTCCACTACCGCGACCGCGGATTCATCCCCGAGGGCCTGCTCAACTACCTCGCGCTGCTCGGCTGGTCGATCGCCCCCGACCGCGATATCTTCACCCGCGAGGAGTTCGTCGCCGCCTTCGACATCGTCGATGTGAATCCGAATCCGGCTTCCTTCGACCAGAAGAAGGCAGACTCGATCAACGGCGATCACATCCGGATGCTGGCGGCCGACGACTTCGAACAGCGCATCCTGCCCTATCTGATCGGGGTGGTCAGCGAGCCGCCGACGCCGTCCGAAAAGGCCGTTCTCCGGGAGGCTGCACCGCTCGTGCAGGAGCGCATCGCAGTGCTGGGCGAAGCGCGCGGGCTGCTCGAATTCTTCTTCCTCGACGACGATCAGATCGTTTACGACGCGGACGCGCTGCCCCCGAATGTCGACCAAGCGAAGCTCGTTCTTGACGCCGCTCAAGCCGCTCTCAAGCCCCTCGATGACTTCTCGACGGCGGCTATCGAATCCGCCTTGCGCACCTCGTTGGTTGACGGCGCAGGCCTCAAACCGCGCGTCGCGTTCGGTCCGCTACGCACCGCCCTGAGCGGAAAACGGATCAGCCCACCGCTGTTCGAGTCGATGCAAATCCTCGACAAGGAGACCACGTTGGCGCGGCTGGAGCGGTTCCGGCTGGCTCTCTGAGTGGCCTCAGAACGGCCACGTTCCCCGGTTGGATCGCGGGAAGAAATGAGTCGTGTGAGACGTGGGTGAAATTTCTCTCGCATATCTTGCGTGTCGCGCTCGGGCAGGTCTATTGTGCGTTTCGCCCCCGACATTGTTCCGTGTGTTCGTGGGGTTAGTGACACCCCCAAAAAACACAGAGGTTCCCCGTGGATCGAACGACCTGGACGTGGTGGGCAGCCGTTGTCTCCGCTGTCGCGATCGCGTTCGCCTCGATCTTCACGGTGTCTCCCGCGGGTGCTGCGAACCTCGCAAAGAACACGGCGATTTCGGCTCCCGCGAGGCCGCTGACCGAGAACTCGGCACTGCTGCGTCCCAGTATCTTCGCGGGCACACCTCCGGTCGTCGTGGCGACGAACAACGGGGCACCCGCGCTGTCTGCCCCTGCAGTGCGGGAGGCCGTCCGTCGCGCCGTCTCCGCGGCAAAGAGGGTCACGTTCACTCCGACGTCTACCTCGAGACCCAGCTCCTCGAACTGCGTGCTGACCTCCTCAGGTGGCACGCCGACGCCGAGCACCACGACTGACAACGGCCACGGCACCGTGACGAGTACGTCGAGCTCGAGCAGCTCGAGCAGCACCCTCAACTGCGGACCCGGCACGACTGGCCCGTCGACGGTCGGCTCGACTCCGACTCCGACTCCGACTCCGACTCCGACTCCGACTCCGACTCCGACTCCGACTCCGACTCCGACTCCGACTCCGACTCCGACCCCGACTCCG
>JAYWDH010000042.1:0-2292 GCA_043779945.1 Microbacteriaceae bacterium | reverse complement strand
TGAGCACGAAGTCGCGCACCAGCTCGTCGTGGACGGCCCGCACGTACAGTCGCCAGCCGCCGCCAACCTCGCGCAACTCGAAGCCGCGCCGCACTCCGCCATTCTCGCCGTCGTAATCGGCAACCAGACGCTCGATCGACTGGCGTACGGTCGGCACGGGTGAACTCAACGCCGTCGCCAGCGACACCAGCGACTGCGGATTGTCCGCGACCAGGAAAATCGCCTCAAGGGCCCGCTCGAGATCAACGACCGATCCAGCAGCCGGCCATGTCGGCCTGTCGCGATCGTCGTCGTTCGGTTCCGGCACGCGGTCCGCGCTTCTGAACCGGCTCTCCACCTCAGGCATCGTAGTCGGCTCCCAGGGTGGCCAGTTGCTCGTCACTCCAGTGCTGCGCCGTCCAGCGCAGGGTAAGGTCCCCGAGCGGCTCCAGTTGTTCGAAGCTGATCGCCGCGTGGCGGTAGAGCTCCAGCACGGCGAGAAAGCGCGCGATCACCACGCCCTTGACGTCGGCGCCGGCGATCAGTTGACGGAAGTTGACCGGGCCGTTCCCGGCGCGCAGCAACGCCACAACGTGGGCCGCCTGCTCCCGGATGCTGACCAGCGGCGCGTGTAAATGGTCGAGTCCGACGACAGGGATCTCCCGCGGCGCAAAAGCCAGCGCGGCGAGCGCGGCAAAGTCGTCGGCCGTCAGCGTCCAGACCAGCTCCGGCGTCTGCTGGCGGTACTTCTCCTCGAGCCGCACCGAACGAACGTGCCGAGTAGATTCCTCCTCGAGTCCCCCGGCAAACCAGGCGGCCGCCTCCTTGAAGGCCCGGTACTGCAAAAGCCTGGCGAAGAGCAGGTCGCGCGCTTCGAGGAGGGCGACGTCTTCGGCATCGACGAGTTCACCCTGCGGAAGCAGCCCGGCGACCTTGAGGTCGAGTAGGGTCGCGGCGACTACAAGAAACTCGCTGGCTTGGTCGAGCTCTTCCTCGGAATCCAGGCGATGCAGGTAGGAGATGAACTCTTCGGTCACGGTGCTGAGCGAGACCTCGGTGATGTCGAGCTCGCGCTTCGAGATCAGTGAGAGAAGCAGATCGAACGGTCCGTTGAAGTTGCTCAAGCTGAGCGAAAAACCGACGGGGGCCGATGCGGCGTCGGTGGCCTCTCCCGCGATGACCTCTTCCGCGCTCGCCACGCTAGGCGACGGCGCCACGGACGATCAGCTCTCGGGCCACCGAGCGATACGCCTCGGCGGCGGCATGATCGGGGGCGAAGGTATTCAGCGGTGCGCCTGCGACTGAGGCATCGGGAAACTTCACGGTGCGGCCGATCACGGTCTCGAGCACACTGTCGCCGAAGGCCTCGACGACACGCTCGATCACTTCGCGGGAGTGCAGGGTGCGCGGGTCGAACATCGTGGCCAGGATGCCATCCAGCTGGATCACCGGGTTCAGCCGGTCGCGCACCTTCTCGACCGTCTCGACCAGGAGCGCGACCCCGCGCAGCGCAAAGTACTCGCATTCGAGCGGAATCAGCACGCCGTGTGCGGCCGTCAGCGCGTTGACGGTCAGCAGCCCGAGCGAGGGCTGGCAGTCGATGAGAATCACGTCGTAGCGGTCCGACACTTGACGGATCACGCGCGCCAGGATTTGCTCGCGCGCCACCTCGTTGACCAGATGGACCTCGGCGGCCGAAAGATCGATGTTGGCCGGGATGATGTGCAAACCCGGTGTTGCGGTCTCGACGATCGCGCTCGAGACGTCTTTCACAGTGCCGAGCAGCAGGTCGTAGATCGTGGTCACGTCGTGGGACTGGACCCCGAGACCCGCGGTCAGCGCGCCCTGCGGATCGAAGTCGATCGCGAGCACTCTGCGGCCGTATGCGGCGAGCGAGGCGCCCAGGTTGATCGCGGTCGTGGTCTTACCGACGCCACCCTTTTGATTGCAAAGGGCGATGATCCGGGCCGGACCATGAGACTTGAGCGGCTTCGGCTCCGGGAAGTCGCGCAGAAGACGACCAGTCGGGCCGAGAATCGGAGATTCCATCCCCGGCAACTCGGTGGCATCCTCACGCTGCGCCGTCATGGGTCGAAGTCTATGGCTGGCGTTTCGGAGGCCCCGACGGCGCGCGTCAAGTACAGGTTGAAGGTTGGCATCTCGCTCATCGACTAGGCCGCTGGCGTCGCGGCGAAGGCACGAGATCGCCTGTGCTCAAAGCGGAGCGCGCGCCCTGGGATGAGCCGTGACATAGACATCCCGCAGCGCGTCTGCCGTCACCCGCGTGTAGATCTGCGTTGTGGCTACGCTGGC
>JAYWDH010000041.1:0-6848 GCA_043779945.1 Microbacteriaceae bacterium | reverse complement strand
TGCCGAAATCGCTCCGGTCGTGGAGCTGACGGGGGAGCCGGATGATGAGGCCCCCGCCGCGCTGCGGCACGCGGTCGAGGCGCTGCGACGGCTGGGATCCCATGTGACGGATGCCCCGTGGCTCAGCGAGGGGCTCGACGGGATCGGCGTGCTCGGTCCGCCGACCGCGGCGCGCGCGGTCGCGCGGTCGGTGACCCTGCAACTTCTCGCGCAGTGCTCTCCTGCCTCCACTGGTCTGACGGCTCCCGTCGGGGAGTCATGGGTGGCGGCGCTCCCTCACCGGGTCAGGCGTACCACCGAGAACGCTTTTCGCGTTCAGCTGGGCCTGCAGCGGGGCGCCCAGGAGGCGGTAATCGCCTGGGCGTGGAGCGAGGACGAACTCCCGCCAGGACTAGGTACGATCGTGCGGCTCGAGACTGACAGCGACGGCGAGGTGCGCGATCCGGTCTTCTTCGGCGTGGGCGCGTCTCGAGCGCGGGATGTCGCGTGCGCCCTTGCCGCAATCGCGAGTGAGCACGGTGTCGTCGACGCGGCAGGTCCCCTCCCCGAGAGCGTTTCGCTGGCGACGTTGCTGGCCAAGCCCTCAGCGCCGTCGGACTCCGCGGGGCTAGCAGAGTCCTCTGAGCTAGCAGAGTCCTCTGGGCTAGCAGAGTCCTCTGAGCTCGCGGAGTTGGAGAGGGCCGCGTGGGTGGGCGGGGGCGGTCTGCGTGCGCCGGTCGGCGTGGGCCTCGAGGGTGTGGTCGAGCTGGACCTGGTGCGCGAGGGACCGCACGCAGTCGTTGCGGGCACCACCGGGACGGGCAAGAGCGAGCTGCTGGTGAGCTGGGTGCTGGCGATGGCGACGCGGCATCCGCCAAGCGTGGTGACGTTCCTGCTCATCGACTTCAAAGGAGGTGCCGCGTTCGCCCCGTTGGCCGGCGTGCCGCACGTGGTCGGCATCGTGAGCGACCTGGATGTCCGCCGCAGCCGGCGCGCCATCGAGAGTCTGCGCGCCGAACTACGGCGAAGAGAGCGGCTGCTGGCCGAACGCGGAGCCCGATCCATCGAGGAGTTGCGCGGCGAGCTGGCACGGCTCGTGATCGTGGTCGACGAGTTCGCCGCGGTGGTCTCCGGGCAGCCGGAGCTGCACGACGTATTCTCCGACCTGGCAGCGCGCGGCCGCTCGCTCGGGCTGCATCTCGTGCTCTGCACGCAGCGGCCGTCGGGAGTGATCCGTGATGGCGTGCTCGCCAACGTGACTCTTCGGATCTCCTTGCGCGTGACCGACCGCGGGGACAGCACTGCCATGGTCGGTAGCGAGGCCGCGTTCGCCCTCCCTCCCGCACCCCGGGGTCGTGCGGTGATCGCCGACGGCTCGGGAGCGGTTCGCGAGGTCCAACTGGCGCTCGCCGAGCCAGCAGACGCGGAGCGACTGCGGGTGGGCCCCGAGTCTTCCAGCGATGAGACACCGCCCGGCCCGATGCCCATCAACTCAAGACCAGCCAGGGTGTGGTGTGATCCCCTGCCGGAGCTCTTGCGACTCGAGGAACTTCGGCACGATCCGGAGTGGAGTCTGGCCCGCGGTATCCCATTCGGCCGGCTCGACCTGCCCGCCGATCAGCGGCAGCCGCTTGCGGTTTACGATCCCGCCGTCGACGGCCACCTCCTTGTGCTGGGAGCGGCGCGCGGAGGTCGCACCACCGCCCTCGCGACCTTCGCCGCCGATCCGCACTGTCGGGTGCTCCCCAGTGAACCAGCAGACGCGTGGAGCGTTCTCGACGGGCTGTCGAGCCGCCCGATCAGGGCGGGAGAGACCGTGGTGCTGCTGATCGACGATCTCGACGTGCTGATCGACCGATTCGATCCGGATGCGCGGCACGACGTCGTGGATCGACTGACCCGTCTCGCCCGAGAGTCGCGCCAGCTCCGGCTCATCGCGAGCGCGCAGCGGCTCACCGGGCCTCTGCAGCGTCTTGCCGGACTCTTCGACGCTCGATTGCTGCTGCGTCAGCCAAGTCGCGATGAGCATGTGCTCGCGGGCGGTGATGGCACGAGTTTCGATCCGCGGCTGCCGCCCGGCGCCGGCACCTGGCAGGGTGGCGCGTCGTCTGCCGTCACCGTTCAGGTGGCGGTCTGCGATCGTCCGTTGCCAGTGGCGGGGTTGCCGGAGTTGCCGCGCGTCCGACTCGAGCAAGGAACCCCGCTCGCGATCGTGGCAGGGCGCCCGCGCGAGTTGCTGCGCCGCGTCGCGGGGACCGACGGCGGCATCCGAGTGATCCGTGTCGGCGAGCAGCCCACGCCCGACGATGCCGAGCTGCGCGTCACGCACGGCGACCCGACTCTGCTGCTCGGCGATCCGGATGCCTGGCAGGCCGAGTGGGCGCTCCTGAGCAGCGTGCGCCGCGAGTTTCCGCTCGTCTTCTTCGGCTGCGTGCCGTCCGAGGTCCGCGCGATCGCGCGAATCCGCGAGCCTCCGCCCCCGCTTGGCGACCGGCCAGGGGAGTGCTGGTTGGTCGACGGCGGCGGGATCCGCCGCGCCATCCTGGAACTTTGAGCGCCCAGACCCCCGCAAGCAGACAGCAGACCCCTGCCGGCAGACAGCAGACCCCCGCCGGCAGCCCGGGCTGCGCGAACTACGCGAGTGCCGCGGCGATGTTGCCCGCGACCAGGCCCTGCGCGCTCGCGACCGCCTCGTTGATGACCTGGCCACCGTGCACATTGAGGCCGAGCGCCAGCGCGGGATCAGCGAGCAGCGCGTTCTTCCAGCCTCGGTTCGCGATGGAACGCACGTAGGGGAGGGTCGCGTTCGTGAGCGCGTAGGTCGAGGTGTGCGCCACGGCGCCCGGCATGTTCGCGACGCAGTAGAACAGCGAGTTGTGCACCGGGTACGTCGGGTCGGCGTGGGTAGTCGGGTGGCTGTCTTCGAAGCAGCCACCCTGGTCGATGGCGATGTCGACGAGCACGCTCCCGGGCTTCATCCGCGCCACAATGGCATTCGTCACGAGCTTCGGGGCCTTGGCGCCGGGCACGAGAACCGAGCCGATCACGAGGTCTGCGTCGAGCACCGCCTTTTCGATCTCGAAGCTGTTCGAGGCGATCGTCTGGATGCGACCGGCGTAGTCGGCATCCAGTTCGCGTAGTCGTTGGATGTTGGTGTCGAGCACCGTGACGCGCGCGCCGAGTCCGACGGCCACGCTGATCGCATTGGTCCCCGCGACGCCGCCGCCCAGCACGACCACATGAGCGGGATGGGTGCCGGGAACACCTGGCACGAGTAGTCCTGGGCCGCCGTTCGGGCGCAGCATGGCGTTTGCGCCGACGATGGGCGCGAGGCGACCGGCGACCTCGCTCATCGGTGCCAGCAGGGGAAGCGCGCGCGACGGCAACTGCACGGTCTCGTAGGCGATCGCCGTGATCCCACTCGACAGCAGGTGCGCGGTCAACTCGGCCTCGGCCGCCAGGTGAAGGTACGTGAAGAGCACGAGGTCGCTGCGGAAGTGCGCGTACTCGCTCTCGATCGGCTCCTTGACTTTGAGCAGCAGTTCCGTGTCGCCCCACACTTCGATGGCGGTGGCGACGATGGTCGCTCCGGCCGCCGCGTAGTCCTCGTCTGCGATGGACGATCCGAGGCCGGCGCCGGACTGCACGGTGATCTCGTGGCCGTTGGCCAACAGATCGTGCACCCCCGCCGGAGTGATCGCCACGCGGAATTCGTTGTTCTTGATCTCGCTTGGGATGCCCACCTTCATGTGCTCAGAGTATCGACGCGAGACCATGGATTCCGCACTGATTTCGTGCTTTCTCTGCTGATTTCGTGAAATCTAAGTTTCTTTATGGTCCTTTTGCCCACTTTGTGGTGACCGTCGGGGCCCTGTGTGTCAGGATCGGGCAACGGCGGAGAACCCGCATACACACTTCTCGCATTGAAGGAGCCCCCCATGCCCCGGTCCCTGCCCGCTGATCCGCTGATTCGCTCGCTGGTTATCCAGGCTCGTAAGGCCCAGGTAAGCCGCCGCGGAGTTCTGGCAGGTGCGACCGCGGGAGCGACGGCGTTGGCCCTGGCGGCGTGCGCGCCGACGGGCACGCCGAAGCTGAAAGTGGGCACCGACGTCTCCAGCACCGACAAGGCCATGATCTGGGCCAACTGGCCGTTGTACATGGACACCGTCGAGGGCACAGGAGCGCACCCAACGCTCGATGCGTTCACGAAGAAGACCGGGATCAAAGTCGATTACCGGGAGGACGTCGATGACAACGCGTCGTACTACGCGAAGGTGAAGGATCAGCTGGCGCTCGGCAAGGACATCGGCGCCGACGCGGTCTGCCTCACTGACTGGATGGTCAGCCGCTGGATCCGCTTCGGGTATACCCAGAGCCTCGACCACTCCAAGATCCCGAACATCAAGAACCTCAACCCCGGGCTCCTGAACATCGACTACGACAAAGGCCGCAAGCAGTCCCTGCCCTGGCAGGGCGGCTTCGCGGGCATCTGCTGGAACAAGGAGGAGTTCCCGAATGGCTTCACGAGCGTCAGCGAGATGTTCAAGGAGCCCAAGCTCAAGGGACGGATCGAAGTGCTCAGCGAGATGCGCGATACGGTCGGTCTGATCATGCTTGAGGACGGCGTCGACATCGCGGGCGCGTTCACCGACACGCAGTTCCACAACGCGCTTTCCGTGCTCAAGAAGCACATCGACGGTGGCGTCATCCGCAGCGTCAAGGGCAACTCCTATACCGCGGACCTCGTCAGCGGCGATGCACTCGCCGCTGTCTGCTGGTCGGGAGACATCACCGCGACGAACGGCTCGAACGGCGACAAGTGGACGTTCGCGATCCCCGATGCCGGTGGCACGCTTTGGAACGACAACTTCCTGGTGCCGGTCGGTGCCAAGCACAAGGCGAACGCCGAGGCCGTCATGAACTGGTACTACGACCCGCAGATCGCCGCGGAGGTCGCCGCCTACGTGAACTACATCACGCCGGTCGTCGGCGCCAAGGAGGCAGCAGTTGCCATCGACCCGGCCCTCGCCGAGAACAACCTGATCTTCCCCGACTCCGCCACCCTGAAGAAGGCGCACGTGTTCCGCACGTTGACGCCGGCGCAGGAGCAGTCCTACGGGGCCGCGTTCCAGAGCGTGCTTCTCGGCGCGTAGGCCGGACATGGCTGGCGCACTCGACGACTCTGGCGCGGACCTCGAACTGGTCGGCCTCACCAAGCGGTTCCGCGGTTTCACGGCCATCGAAAACCTCAACCTGACGATCCCGGCGGGGTCGTTCTTCGCGCTGCTCGGTCCCTCCGGTTGCGGCAAGACGACCACGTTGCGGCTGGTGGCAGGGCTCGAGACGCCGACGGCCGGTCGCATCCTGATCGGGGGTAAAGACGTCACCAACAGCAAGCCGCATCAGCGGCCCGTGAACACCGTGTTCCAGAGTTACGCGCTGTTTCCGCACATGACGGTGCTGCGAAACGTCGCATTCGGCCTGTACCGGCGGGGGGCTGTCAATCCGCTTGGTGGCGCTCACGAGGCCCTCAAGCTGGTCGAGCTCGACCACCTGGCCGGGCGCCGTCCCGCGCAGCTTTCGGGCGGCCAGCAGCAGCGTGTCGCCCTGGCCCGAGCGATCGTCAACCGGCCGGCGCTCCTCTTGTTGGACGAGCCGCTCGGCGCACTCGACCTCAAGTTACGGCGGCAGATGCAACTTGAACTGAAAAAAATTCAGGATGAGGTCGGCCTCACCTTCCTGCACGTCACCCATGACCAGGAGGAGGCCATGACAATGGCGGACACGGTTGCGGTGATGAATAATGGCGCGATCGAGCAGATGGGCGCCCCTGAGGAGCTCTATGAGCTTCCGAAAACCACTTTCGTGGCGAACTTCCTCGGCCAGTCCAATCTCTTCACCGGGCAGGTCGTCAGCTCGAGCGCGACCTCGATCGTGGTGGCGACCGCGGGCGCCAAGCTCGAGGTCCCGCGAGAGCGCGCGCAGCGGCACGCGGGCGTCGTGACGATCGGGGTGCGCCCCGAGAAGCTGACTCTCCTGATCGAGGCTCCGGCAGCTGAATCCGGAATCAACGTGCTCGGCCCAGGCGTGGTGAGCGACGTCTCGTTCAGCGGCGTGAGCACGCAGTACCTTGTCGAGCTTGCGGGGGTCGGCACGATCACGGTCTTCGCGCAGAACATGGTCTTCGGCCCCGTCGTGAACCGCGGCTCGGAGGTCTGGGTGAGCTGGAGAGTCGAGCACGGCTTCGGCCTTGCCGATGAGGAGGGCATTGAGCCGCGATTCGCCGAAGAGGCCGACACTGAGTCGATCGCCTTGCGGCGCGGCGCGGCGCTCGAAGCCGAGCTGGAGATGTGACCGGTGGCCTTCGGAGCCTTCGGCGGCACCGAGGCCGCGGTCGAGCAGCCGCGGCGACGCAGCCGCGCGGCCCTCTGGCTGCTGTTGCCGGGAGTGGTTTACCTCGCCGCCACCTACCTCGCCCCGCTCGTGTCGCTCGTCGTCACGAGCCTGAAGGCACCTGACCTCGTCAACTTCGACATCGGTCGCTACGTCTATGCGTTCAATGTCGACAACTACCCGCACGTGTTCTCCACCTACGGACCAATCATCGCCCGTTCCTTCGCATATTCGGGGCTCGCCACCGTCTTCGCGCTGCTGATCAGTTATCCGCTCGCGTATTTCATCGGCGTCCGACTGCGCAAGTATCCGCTGTGGCAGGCGCTCGCGCTCATCCTGGTAATCGCGCCGTTCTTCATGAGCTTTCTGCTGCGCACCCTGGCCTGGAAAGCGATTTTCGCGGATGAGGGCCCCGTCATCGGCTTCCTGCAGAGCCTGCATGTCCTGCCAGCCAACGCTCATCTGAACGGCACCGC
>JAYWDH010000040.1:0-6888 GCA_043779945.1 Microbacteriaceae bacterium | reverse complement strand
GGCCTTCGAGCGTGGCCGGGATCTTGATCATGACGTTCGGCTTGTCCACCTTGGCCCAGAGTTGCGCCGCCTGCGCAATGGTGCCGGCAGCGTCGTGGGCAAGACCTGGCTCGACCTCGATCGAGACCCGGCCGTCCACGCCCTGCGAGGCGGCGTAGACCGCAGCGAAGATGTCGCAGGCGTCTGCGACATCCGTGGTGGTGATCTCGAAGACCGCCTCGGTGACGCCGGTGCCCGCAGCAGCCAACTCGGCCACCTTGCTGTCGTACGCGTTGCCCTTGGCAAGCGCCGACGCGAAGATCGTCGGATTGGTGGTAACGCCCACGACGTTCTTTTCATCGATGAGCTTCTGGAGCCCGCCCGACTCGATGCGCTCCCGCGACAGGTCGTCGAGCCAGATGCTCACGCCGATGGCGGAGAGTTCAGCGGTTTTCGTGTGAGCCATCATCTCTGTTCCTGTTTTCGTGTTGGTTCAGGCCGCGGCCGCGGCAATAGAGTCCTTGGCGGCGGCGACGGTGTGCCCCGTCGTCATGCCGAACTCACGGTAAAGGGTCTTGTAGTCGGCGGATGCCCCGAAGTGCTCGATCGAGACGCTCCGACCTGCATCACCGAGGTACGGCGCCCAGGTGAGCGCAATACCCGCCTCGATGGACACCCGCGCCTTGATAGCGGCGGGGAGCACAGACTCTCGGTACTCGGCCGACTGCTCGGCGAACCACTCCTGACACGGCACCGACACGACCCGGGCGTTGATGCCGTCGGCCTTGAGCTGCTCACGCGCGTCCACCGCGATCTGCACCTCCGAGCCCGAGGACAGCAGGATGACGTCTGGCGTACCCCCCGGTGCTTCGGCGAGTACGTACGCGCCCTTGACGACGTTCTTCGCCGACGCAAAGGTCTCGCCGGATGCCGCGCCCTCACCGCGAGCAAACACGGGAAGGTTCTGACGGCTCAGCGCGATACCCGCCGGTCCTTGGCGACGCTCGAGGATGTTCAGCCAGGCATACGCGGTCTCATTAGCATCCGCAGGACGCACCAGGTCGAACTGCGGGATCGCACGGAGCGTCGTGAGCTGCTCGACCGGTTGGTGGGTGGGGCCGTCTTCGCCGAGCGCGACCGAGTCATGGGTCCAGACGAACACCGACGGAATCCGCATGAGTGCTGCGAGGCGCAGAGCTGGGCGCATGTAGTCGCTGAAGATCAGGAATGTTCCGCCGTACGGACGTGTCTTCCCGTGAAGCACGATGCCGTTCAGGATCGCGCCCATCGCGTGCTCACGGATCCCGAAGTGCAGGGTGCGACCGTACTTGTCGCCCGTCCACTCGTGTGTCGAGTGCTCGGCCGGGATGAACGACGGCACGCCCTCGATGGTGGTGAGGTTCGACTCCGCGAGGTCGGCCGATCCACCCCACAGCTCCGGGATAACCGGGCCGAGCGCGTTCAGCACCTTGCCACTCGCGGCGCGCGTGGAGACATCCGTGCCGGCCTCGAAAACTGGAAGGGCCGCCTCCACGCCGTCGGGTAGCGCGCCCGTTGCGATCCGGTCGAACAGCGCTTTGTGTTCCGGATTCGCGACCGCCCAGGCGTCAAAGCCTCTCTGCCACTCGGCGTGAGCCTCCGCCCCGCGATCGAGAGCCTTGCGGGTGTGCTCGATGACCTCGGGCGCCACATCGAAGTTCTTGGCCGGGTCGAAGCCCAGCACCGCCTTGACGGCCGCCAACTCTTCGGCGCCGAGCGCCGATCCATGGATCTTGCCCGAGTTCTGCTTCTTCGGCGACGGCCAGCCGATGATCGTCTTGACGATGATCAGCGAGGGCTTATCGGTGACGCCCTTGGCGGCTTCGATCGCATCGAAGAGACCTTGCTTGTCTTCGATGTATTCGCCGGTTTTCTTGAAGTCCACCGTCTGGACGTGCCAGCCGTATGCCTCATAGCGGGCCTTCACGTTCTCGCTCAGAGCGATGTTAGTGTCGTCCTCGATCGAGATCTGGTTGCTGTCGTAGAAGGCGATCAGGTTACCGAGCTGCTGGTGCCCGGCGAGCGATCCCGCCTCGGAGGTGACACCCTCCTCGATGTCGCCATCGCCCGCGATCACGTAAATGTAGTGGTCGAAGGGGCTCGCGCCCGGCTCAGCCTCCGGGTCGAACAAGCCGCGCTCATAGCGTTGCGCGTATGCGAACCCCACGGCGGACGCGAGGCCCTGGCCAAGCGGGCCGGTGGTGATCTCGACACCGGCCGTGTGGCCGTACTCGGGGTGACCGGGGGTCAGCGAGCCCCAGGTACGAAGGGCCTCGAGATCCTTCAACTCCAGGCCGTAGCCGCCGTAGTACAGCTGGATGTACTGAGTCAGCGAGCTGTGACCAACCGACAGGATGAATCGGTCGCGCCCGATCCACTCGTTATCGTGCGGGTCACGGCGCATCACCTTCTGGAAGAGGAGATAGGCCAGGGGAGCGAGGCTCATTGCCGTTCCCGGATGCCCGTTCCCGACCTTCTCGACGGCATCCGCCGCGAGGATCCGTGCCGTATCGACGGCCTTGTCGTCCAGGTCATCCCAGGAGAGTGTTGCCACGTGCGTGTCGCCCTTTCGAAGCTTGGCGGGGCGGAGAAGCCCCGGCAGGAAGCCACTCGCCGATTCGACACCATCGGCTTCTCACGAGCAGCCCGCGCGATCTTCGGGGAGCGATCTTGGGGGATGGGCCGTGGTTGGCGAGCGCCACCAGCATACCGACGTGGGAGCCTGCCCTGCTTGTCCCTCACGCGTTGCTGACAGGTGACATCCAGCCGCGGTGTACTCCCGCGGTATGAAGTTGGGGCACAGGCACGTCGTTTAGACTTCTCAGACACCCCAAAAGATCCGAGGAGCCATGCAGGGAACCGTCGAAACCCCCGCCGAAGCAGTAGCTCCGACCCGGGTTCCCGGTTTCGCCAGCCAGACCGTCCGGCGGATCGCTCGCAAATCTCTGGCATACGTGGCGTTGACGAAACCGCGTGTGATCGAACTGCTGCTGGTGACGACCGCGCCGGTCATGGTGCTGGCCGCCCACGGCATCCCGAACCTCTGGCTGGTGCTCGCTACCCTCGTCGGAGGAACGCTGAGTGCGTCATCCGCGAACGCCTTCAACTGCTACGTCGACCGCGATATCGATCGCGTGATGAAACGCACACAGAAACGCCCGCTGGTCACCGGCGCTCTGAAGGATGGTGAGGCGCTCGTCT
Organism: Microbacteriaceae bacterium; assembly: GCA_043779945.1. Lineage (GTDB taxonomy): Bacteria > Actinomycetota > Actinomycetes > Actinomycetales > Microbacteriaceae > Lysinimonas. Next base: position 3,669 of record JAYWDH010000040.1, on the reverse strand, counting down.
TCGCCTGGATCATCGGCGTGCTCTCGATCGCCTGGCTGTGGTTATTCACCACGCCGCTCGCGGCGATCCTGTCCGCAACCGCAATCGCTTTCTATGTGGTGATCTACACGCTGATCCTCAAGCGCCGTACCCCGCAGAATATCGTCTGGGGCGGCGCGGCAGGGTGCATGCCCGTGCTGATCGGATGGGCTGCCGTCACCGGTTCGCTCAGCTGGGCTCCCGTGATCCTGTTCGGTATCGTCTTCCTCTGGACTCCACCGCACTATTGGCCGCTCTCGATGCGTTACAGAGACGACTACGCCTCGGTCAACGTGCCGATGCTCGCCGTCGTCAGAGGCCGCACAACTGTCGGGCTCCAGGTTGTGCTCTACGCCTGGGCGACCGTCGCCTGCTCGCTGCTGCTGATCCCAGTCGCCGGAATGGGTGTGCTGTTCGCAGTCGTAGCCGTGCTGGCCGGCGCCTGGTTCCTGCTGGAGTCACATCGGCTCTACTCGACCGCGATTCGCGTCGGCGACGTCAAGCCGATGCGGGTCTTCCACACGAGCATCACCTACCTCACACTCGTCTTCCTTGCTGTCGGGCTCGACCCGCTGCTGCACCTGCCGATCCCATTCTGAGTCAGCGGATGATCACTCCTCTCGGCTGGCTCGGGCAGCGCGTTACCCTCTCGACTCGCACGCTCCGTTGGGGGACCACGGCGGCGCTAGTGGTCAGTATCCTGCTGGTGCTTGGTGGGGGAGTGGTGCGGGTCACCGGCTCTGGCCTCGGCTGCCCGACCTGGCCGAGTTGCGAGGGAAGCTCGATCGCTCCGATTCCCGCGCTGGGTATCCACGGCGTCATCGAGTTCGCCAATCGCCTGCTGACCACGGTGCTGGTCGTGGCCGTGGGCTGGGCGATCGTCGCGGCACGCCTGCAAAAGCAGCGCGACCGGATGCTGACCCGGCTCGCGTGGTCGATGTTCTGGCTGGTGGTGCTCAACGCGGTCGCCGGCGGGATCACCGTACTCGTCAAGCTGAACCCCTGGGTCGTCGCGCTGCACTTCCTGCTGGCAATGGGTCTGCTCGCCGCGGCGACGCTCACGTGGCATCGGGCGAGATGGCGCGGCGAGCGCGGCAAGATCAGCCCGTCATTGCCGCGGAACATCGCGCGCGCCACGCTCCTGTTCACCGCAGCGCTCGTCGTAGTCGGGACGATCGTCTCCGGGGCAGGCCCGCACTCCGGCGATACTGCCGACGTGCCGCGCATCGGCATCCCGTGGACCTCGGTCGTGCTGGTGCACGCGGCTCTTGCCGTGATCGTGATCGTGATGACCATCGCGCTGTACCTGGTGCTTCGCCGCACCCCCGATGTCGCCAGCGCGCGCCGAACCACACTCACCTTCCTCGCGGTGCTGCTGGCGCAGGGCGCGATCGGGGGAGTGCAGTCCCTGATCGGGATCCCCGCGGTGCTCGTAGCCCTGCACCTACTGGGGGCCGCGCTGGTCTGGGTTGGCGCGATCCGGGTGGTCCTTGACGTCGAGCCCGGCCTCTTCGCACTCCGCAAGCATGCAGGTAATGCCCAGGAACTGCAGCTCGACGCCCGCGCGATCGCCAAGCCTGCGCGGTAGACTCAGAGGGTTCAGGAGCAACGTTTCGCGGGGCGCGTCATGACGACGCGGGGTTCCCCTGTTTTCCCGCTTGCATCGCTCTCGCACACGGAATGCCGGTCCGAGCGGAATGGCTCGCCCCGGTGGGAAAAGAGGTCACTATGTCAGACGTGCTCATCGACCGGCCCGAACTCTCGGGGCTCGGGCAGTACGAGTTCGGTTGGTCCGATTCCGACGCCGCCGGCGCATCGGCCCGCCGTGGTATCTCAGACGAGGTGGTCACCGACATCTCCGCGCTCAAGAGCGAGCCCGAGTGGATGCTCAAGAATCGTCTCAAGGCCCTCAAAATCTTCGGCATGAAGCCGATGCCGACCTGGGGCGCGGATCTCACCGGGATCGACTTCGACAACATCAAGTACTTCGTGCGGTCCACCGAGAAGCAGGCCCAGAGCTGGGAAGACCTGCCCGATGACATCAAGGACACCTACGAGAAGCTCGGCATTCCCGAGGCCGAGCGCCAGCGACTGGTGGCCGGAGTCGCGGCCCAGTACGAGTCCGAGGTGGTCTATCACACCATCCGGGAGGACCTCGCGGCGCAGGGCGTGATCTTCATGGACACCGACACGGCGTTGCGCGAGCACCCGGAGATGTTCAAGGAGTACTTCGGCACGGTCATCCCCTCCGGTGACAACAAGTTCGCCGCGCTGAACACCGCGGTCTGGTCGGGTGGCTCCTTCGTCTACGTGCCGCCGGGCGTGCGTGTCGAGATCCCGCTGCAGGCATACTTCCGCATCAACACCGAGAACATGGGGCAATTCGAGCGCACGCTGATCATCGCCGACGAGGGCTCGTACGTGCATTACATCGAGGGTTGCACCGCACCGATCTACAAGTCGGACTCGCTGCACTCGGCAGTCGTCGAGATCATCGTCAAGAAGAACGCTCGCGTGCGCTACACGACGATCCAGAACTGGTCGAACAACGTCTACAACCTGGTCACCAAGCGCGCGATCGCGCACGAGGGCGCGACCATGGAGTGGATCGACGGCAACATCGGCTCCAAGGTGACGATGAAGTACCCCTCGATCTACCTCGTCGGCGAGCACGCCAAGGGCGAGACGCTGTCCGTCGCCTTCGCGGGCCCCGGTCAACACCAAGACGCCGGCGCCAAGATGATCCACATGGCGCCGTACACGACATCGTCGATCGTCTCCAAGTCCATCGCGCGCGGCGGCGGACGCGCCGGATACCGTGGTGAGGTCCGGGTCGCCGAGAACGCGCATCACTCTGCCAACACGGTGCGCTGCGACGCGCTGCTGGTCGACACCATGTCGCGCTCCGACACCTACCCGGCCATTGATATCCGGGTGGATGACGTACAGCTCGGGCACGAGGCCACCGTCTCACGCGTCAGTGAAGAGCAGTTGTTCTACCTGATGTCGCGTGGCATGCCCGAGGACGAGGCGATGGCCATGATCGTCCGTGGCTTCATTGAGCCGATCGCCCGCGAGCTTCCGATGGAGTACGCCCTCGAACTTAACAAGCTCATCGAGATGAGCATGGAAGGCAGTGTCGGCTAGATGACCACCTCCACGACCGATTCCACGGCCGCGGAGCGTCTCGGGATCCGCCCGCACAGCGACGGCCCCATCACGCGCGCGTTCGAGCCGCCCGTGCAGACCCGCTCTGACCGCTTCAAGTCCGTCAACCACGCCGACTTCCCCGAGGTCACCGGATTCGAATCCGAGTGGAAGTTGACGCCGGTCGATCGAGTCCGATCGCTGATCGACGGCGAGCTCGACGGCTCGCCGTATCCGATCATGTACCCCGAGGTCGCGAACACGCTGGTCGAGTGGATTCCGCGCGGCGACTCGCGCATCGGTTCGGCCGGGATCCCCGAAGAGCGCGCAGCCGCCAACGCCTGGACCAACTTCGAGAACGCCCTCCTCATTGACATCAGCGGCGAGGCGGACACCGCACTGACGGTTACTCGGAGTGCCCTCGGCGACACCCCGCGCGCCGCCCACACGATTATCACCGCGCAGCCGAATAGCAGCGGCCTCGTCGTGCTCGACAGTCGTGGG
>JAYWDH010000039.1:0-17748 GCA_043779945.1 Microbacteriaceae bacterium | reverse complement strand
CCACCAACTGGAAGACGGCGGCTCCGGTCTCGTCGTCGCCTGCCATGATTGCGCGCTGCACCGGCGCCGCCCCGCGCCAGCGCGGGAGCAGCGAGAAGTGCAGGTTGATCCAGCCCAGCCGGGGGCCGCTCAGCAGCGGCTCGCGGATGAGGCCGCCGTAGGCGACGACGACGCCGAGATCGGCTCCGAGCGCAATCAACTCGTCGGTAACCGGCCCGAGCCGATTCGCCATGACCAGCGGAATCCCGGCAGAGGTCGCCTCAACGGCGACGGGCGTCTGGGTCATCACCTTTTTGCGACCGACCGGCGCATCCTCGCGGGTGACGACCGTAACGACCTCATGAGGGCCGGCCAACAGCGCGCGGAGACTCGGCACCGCGGCGGCAGGACTTCCCGCGAAGACGATCCGAAGAGATGGCACACGATGATTCTGTCAAGCCGCGGGCCGTCGACGCGCCGCGGTTCGCTGAACTGTCACTCGACGAACGGGTCGGGGTCGTCGAAGTGGGCGCGCAATGGCAGCGGCTGTCGCCCGCGGCGGGGTGAGCCCGGAACCGATTTGCGGCGGGCCGTCGCCTGGCGAATGATCTCGGAGCGTAACGACTGGGCGACGAAAAGCCCCTGCGCGTAGTCGAACCGAAGGATCGCCCTGGCGTAGCCATCGACCGTCGTGGTGCCGACGGGATCGACATCGACGGGTAGCGCCGCAAGTGCCGCTGCTACGGCATCCGGAGTGCCGTTCACGGTCGCCACGCGCACGGCGGGTGGAAAGCGCAGGGCGCGACGGTCTGCCAACTCGCCGCGGGCGTAGTCTGCTTGGCGGCCCGTGACCAGGGCCGAGGCGAGGGCGCCACCGACTCCGACGAGGACGACCGGGGCGTCGTCGGCAGCAAGAGCCGCGGCATCCGACCACCAGCGCAGGCAGTCCTCGCCGACGCGGAGGCTCTCGCGGGCGACCATCCGATCCCCGTCGAGCAGGAGCACAGCACGATAGCCGCCAGCCGCGATCGGCTCAGCGCCGCGTGTGGCGACCACGATCGCTGGTTTCGCGTCGATGGCCTGGATGCTGCGCTCCCCGTCTGCGACGATGATGCGGACTCCGGGGAACGCCCTTCCCAACTCTTCGGCAGTCCGTGTCGCACCGGCACCGGCTGGCTGAATGCGCGTCGACTGGCAGTTTTGACACCGCCAGGCCGCTTCCGGGGCGGCGCACCAGCTGCAACTCAGGATGCCGCCCTGCCGTTTCTGATGAAGGGGGCCTCCGCAGACCCGGCAACGGGCCGATTCCCTGCAGTCGACGCAGCGCATCCCCGTGGCGTAGCCGGGACGGGCGACCTGCACCAGCACGGGACCCGCCCGTGAGGCCGCGGATGCCTCGCGCCAGGCGATTGAGGGAATGCGCGCCTGGGCGGCGAGTCGATCCTGAGCTGCGATGTTCGCGGTCGGGATGACACGCGGATGCCTCGGTCGTGCGAGCCCCAGCTCGCGCAGGTAGCCCACCTCGACAAGTCGCTGAACCTCGGTAGTCCGCGTGTGGCCGGCGATGACGAGGGCGGTGCCCTGTTGCTCCTGCCGGATCAGCGCCGCATCCCGCGCGTGCACGTAGGGCGCGAGCGGTTCGCCGAGCAGCGGATCGCCATCATTCCAAACGACGATCAGTCCCAGGTGCGCCGCAGGCGCGTAGACGACCGAGCGATTACCCAGAAGCACGAGGGGCTGCGCACCCAGAGCGCGCAGGAGGCCGCGGTAGCGATCCGGATTCGACTGGCGGGCATCGAGACGCACGATCGCCTCCGCAGGTAGCAGCATCGCCAGAGCGGCCGCCAGCTGCTCCTGGTCGCGATAATCAGGGGCCACCACGATCGCGGACTCGCCGCCAGCGACCACGCCGGCGGCGAGACGGGCGAGCGTGTCTGCCCACCGCCCAACCCAGGTGTCGCTGCCCAGCGTCATCACGCCCGTGGCGACCCCGAGCGCAATCCTCTCTCGAGACGCCACTGCCGCTTCGACGGTACCCCGCGGATAGCCGTCCAACTCGGGCACGCAGATCACGGCTCGTTCCGCCGCCTCGCCGCGCGCTAGCCAGGATTTCTCGACCCGCACCTGCCGCGTGGGGATCGCCAGTCGCAAGACGTCACTCGCGGAACCGGCCGCCCGGTCGGCGACCGCCCGAGCCAGCAGCCACACCTCGGGCTGGAGCACCGGCACCGGAGAGATCAGCGCGATGATGTCGCTGAGCGGGCCCGGGAAGTCCTGTTGGCTGCTCAGCTCCACGACGAAGCCCTCGGCCATGCGGCTGGCCGCGCGCAACGGCACCGAGACGCGAACGCCGGGCACGATCCCCTGGATCGCCTGCGGGATCCGATAGTCGAGCAGCCTGTCAAGCTGCGGAAGAGGCGAATCCACCAGTACGCGGGCGACGGTCGGCGTCTCGACAATGGTCGCTCGCGGGGGGTGTGGCGCCGTCGCCTCGCCGGGCATCTAGAGCCCGGCAGCACCGCGCAGAGCGTCGACGCGGTCCATCTTCTCCCAGGTGAACTCCGGCAGCTCACGACCGAAGTGCCCGTAGCTCGCGGTCGCGGCGTAGATCGGACGCAGCAGATCCAGGTCGCGGATGATCGCGGCTGGCCGCAAGTCGAAGACCTCGTTGATCGCGTCGATAATCGAGTCCTCGGGCATGTGCGCCGTGCCGAAGCTCTCGACGTACAGCCCGACCGGTGATGCCGTGCCGATTGCATACGCCACCTGCACCTCGAGCCGATCGGCCAAGCCGGCGGCCACCGCGTTCTTGGCTACCCAGCGCAGCGCGTAGGCGGCCGAGCGGTCGACCTTGGAGGGGTCTTTGCCGCTGAAAGCGCCGCCACCGTGGCGAGCGGCGCCACCGTAGGTGTCGACGATGATCTTGCGACCGGTCAAACCCGCGTCGCCCTGCGGGCCGCCGATCTCGAAGCGCCCGGTGGGGTTGATCAGGATCCGCGCCGTTTCCGATGGCAGGTCGATGCGAGCCAGCACCGGTCGGATCACCAGTTCCTCGACCTCGGCACGCAACTGCTCGGTGCTGATCCTTGGCGAGTGCTGCGTCGAGAGTACGACCGTCTGCACGGTGCTGGGAACTACGCCGTCATACCCGATGGTCACTTGTGTTTTGCCGTCGGGGCGAAGGTAGTCCAGCAGGCCCGCGTGACGAACCTCGGCAAGACGCTCGGACATCCGGTGCGCGAGCCAGATTGGCAGTGGCATGAGTGTGGGCGTCTCGTTCGTGGCGTAGCCGAACATGATGCCCTGGTCGCCAGCGCCCTGCATGTCGAGCGCGTCCACGCTGCTGCCTTCGCGGCTCTCGAACGCGTGATCGACGCCCTGAGCGATGTCGGGTGACTGCCCGCCGATCGAGACCGACACGCCGCAAGAGCGCCCGTCGAACCAGACATCCGAGGAGTCATAGCCGATGTCGGTGATCCGCTTGCGCACGATGGACGGGATGTCGACGTACCCCTTGGTCGTCACCTCACCGGCCACGTGCACCAACCCGGTCGTCACGAGAGTCTCGACGGCAACGCGTGAGTCACGATCAACCGTCAGAAGCGCGTCGAGGATCGAGTCACTGATCTGATCGCAGATCTTGTCTGGATGACCTTCGGTCACGGATTCCGAGGTGAAAAGTCGGAGAGCAGAGCTCACGGTATTAGCCCGTTCAGTCGCAGCGGAGTGTGGATGGCGCTCAGCGCACCACGTCGAGGATACGGTCCGCGACCGACGCCTTGGTGCCATTCGCCTCGGCCACGTTACGTCCCGTTGCATCCAAAATGATCACGGTGTTGTTGTCGCTGCCGAAAGTCTCGCTCCAGCCGACCCTGTTGACGACGAGAAAGTCGACGCCTTTTCGCGCGGCTTTCGCGGCGCCGAGGGCGAGCAGAGCGTCCCGATCCATCTCGGTCTCAGCCGCGAACCCAACGATCACCTGACCGTCGTGGCGCGAGTCGGTGAGCTCGCGCAGGATGTCCGGGTTCTTCACGAGCCGCAGCTCGAGCGTGTCGCCCTGGGTCTCTTTTTTGACCTTCGCGGCAGACACACTCCCGGGGCGGTAGTCGGCCACGGCGGCCGCCATGACGATCAGGTCGGCTGTTCCGGCAGCGAGCAGAGTTGCCTCCTGGAGTTCGAGCGCGGTGGAGACGTGCTGCAGTGCGACGCGCGCGCTCGGCATGTCGAGACCAAACCGGTCAAGAACGCCGTCGTCGAGGTTCGCCACGATCAGGGTCACGTCCGCGCCGCGCGTCACGGCGGCCCGCGCCAGGGCGACACCCTGCTTGCCGCTCGACCGGTTGCCGATGAACCGCACGGGGTCAATCGGTTCGCGAGTGCCCCCTGCGGTGATCAGGATGCGACGGCCCGCAAGGTCCTGCGGAGCGACCGCCGCGAGAGCCTCCGCAACGATCTGTTCGGGTTCGGCCATGCGCCCGAGGCCCGAGTCGGATCCGGTGAGCTGTCCGCTTGCGGGGCCGACGAAGCGCACCCCGCGCGAACGCAGGGTCGCCACGTTGGCGATCGTTGCCGGGTTCTGCCACATCTCGGTGTGCATGGCGGGCGCGAGCACTAGCGGCACCTTCGAGGCGAGGATCGTGTTGCCAAGCAGGTCGTCGGCGAGGCCACTCGCGAGCTTGGCAAGGGTGTTCGCGGTCGCCGGAGCGACGATGATGAGGTCCGCTGCCTGGCCGATGGCAACATGGCGTACTTCCGCGACGCCCTCGTAGAGCTCGCTGTGGACGGGATTACGACTGATCGCCTCGAGGGTTGGGCGACCAACGAAACGCAGCGCGGCCTCCGTGGCCACAACGTGAACGTCGTGGCCAGCCAAAACCAGACTACGCACGACATTGACGACCTTGTAGGCCGCGATGCCGCCGGTGATCCCGACGACGACGTTCATCTCTGCAGCGATTAGTTACTCAGGCGCGTCAAACGGCGTGAGAGTGAGCTTGCCTTCGTGGATCTCCCGCAGCGCCACCGAGAGCGGCTTGTCGTCGATGGTTGAGTCGACCAGCGGCCCAACGTTGTCGAAGAGCGAACCCTCGTGGAGGTCGGCGTAGTAGTCGTTGATCTGGCGGGCGCGCTTCGACGCGAAGATCACCAGCTGGTACTTCGAGTCGACGCGCGAGAGTAGGTCGTCGATGGGCGGGTCGATGATGCCGGAGTTCTTGTCGGCCATGGTGTCCTCCTGGGCTGTCGGCACTGCGAATAAGCGGGGCGCGGCCTCGAGACCACGAAAAAGAGCGCCCGAGTTAGGGCACTGTCAACAAGTCTACGACCTCGGAGGCCGCTTGGCCGACTTCGCGGTTGACGACTTTCACATCGAACTCGTCGCGGGCGCGCATTTCGACCTTGGCGGTCTCGAGTCGTCTGGCCTGTTCGGAGACTTCCTCGGTGCCGCGTCCGACCAGTCGGCGCACCAATTCGTCCCAGCTCGGCGGGAGTAGAAAGACCAGGAGCGCCTCCGGCATCTCACGCCGGACCGTGCGCGCGCCTTGCAAATCAATCTCCAAGAGGACGCTCTTGCCGTCAGCCAGTGCGGCATCGATGGGTGGCCGCGGCGTCCCGTAGCGGAATGCGTTGTGCACCGTTGCGTACTCGAGGAACTCGCCCCGCGCGATCATGTCGTCGAACTGCTCGTTGCTGATGAAGTAGTAGTGCTCGCCGTCCACTTCCCCCGGTCGAGGCGCTCGCGTGGTCGCGGAGATGCTCAGGAGCACGTGCGGGTAGTTCTCGCGGATGTAGCGCGACACCGTTCCCTTGCCGACCGCCGTCGGACCCGCCAGCACCACGAGACGACTCGTGAGAAGTTCGCCGCGCCCCTCACGCACGGAGAGATACTCGCGCAGCTTGCCGCGCTGGCGAACACCCAGACCGCCGACCCGCTTCGAGCTCGCGATCCCGAGTTGCTCCATCGCCTTGTCGGCGCGCATGGGTCCGAGGGTCGGGATGCTCATGAGCAGTTCGCGCACCCGCAAGGTGGCCTCAGGGGTGGCGGGCTCGCCTGTCCAGGCGGACTCAGCCACATCGAGTGCCCTGCGATCGCGATTCGCGACCGCCTGCTTCACCGAGGCGCGCGCACGACGGGCCGCGACTGCGGCGTGGGCCGCAGCGACCCGATCGACCTCGGGAGGAGCTACCCGCGGCATGCGGCCACCTCCCATGCGTAGGCGTCAATCGCCGAGACCATGCCGTCGGGGCCAGCGGACAGGATGCTGCGCGATGCACTCACCAGAACATTCTGCGCCGCCACGCCGAAGAGGTCGGGCAACTGAGAGATCCGTGCGCCCTGGTGCCCGAACCCGGGAGCCAGGATCGGCATCCCACTGAATGATTCAGGAGCGAGGCCGAAGTCGGCCAGCGCGATCGTGGCGCCGACGACGACGCCGAGCGAACCAAGAGAACCGGATGCCGAGCCACCATTGCGCTCGGCGACTCCCCGGACCACGGCGGCCGCCACGGTCTGCCCGTCTGCGCGCGTCGCCGCCTGTGTCTCGAAGGCCTGAGGATTCGACGTGGCGGCCAGCACGAAGACGCCCTTGCCGAAATGTTCGGCTCGATCGAGCACACCGTCTAGCGAGCCGAGTCCCTGGTAGGCGACGGCCGTCATGGCGTCGACCTCGAGCGTCGAGCCCGGGGTCAGCCAGGCGTCGGCCGCGGCATCCACGCTCGTGCCCACGTCGCCGCGTTTCACATCGGCGATGACCAGCAGACCTGCCGCCCTGGCAGCGGCAATCACGTCTTCCAGTGCGGCATAGCCAGCCGAACCGTGGCGCTCGAAAAAGGAGACCTGCGGCTTAACGACGCCGACCCGACCCGCTGCTGCCTCGACGACGCGCAGTCCCAAGTCGCGCACGCCGGATGCCGAGTCAGGTAGTCCCCACTCGCCCAGGAGCGCCGCATGCGGATCGATCCCGACGCACAGCTGGCCGGTGGAGGCGAACACCCGCTCCAGGCGCGCGCCAAACGGCTCGATGCCGTTCGAGGAGTCGTCGATCGGGCTCATCCGCCGACCACCGACGCCGCGCGCTCCAGGGCGGCCGAGCGATCTAGCGCGTAGTTCTGCAGGCTGCGCACCCGCATCTCGCCGCGGTCCACCTCGAAGGACGCCACGGCAGCTCCGACCTGCGCGATGGTCGTAAACAGCGGCTTGTCGGCCGCCACCGTCGCGGTGCGGATCTCGAAACCGTCTACGCGTGCGCTGCGGCCACTCGGCGTGTTGATCACGATGTCGATCTCGCCGGCATTGATCAGGTCGACGATCGAGGGGTCGCCCTCCACTACGGCCTGGCCCATGAAGTGCTTGCGCACGGTCGTGGCAGAGATCCCGTTGCGCGCGAGCACTTCGGCGGTGCCCTCGGTCGCGACGATTGTGAAACCGAGTTGCGACATCCGGAGCATCGGGAGCACGATCGCGCGCTTGTCGCGGTCGGCGACCGACACGAAGACGGTGCCCGACGAGGGGAGCCCGCCGTACGCGGCATCCTGACTCTTCGCGAACGCCCGCGGGAAGTCGGCGTCGATGCCCATGACTTCGCCCGTCGAGCGCATCTCCGGACCCAGCACCGAGTCGACAACCTGACCTTCCCTGGTGCGGAAGCGTCTGAAGGGAAGCACGGCCTCCTTGACGGAGACGGGCGAGTCCAGCGGCACGTGCGAGCCGTCAGAGACCGGCAACATCCCTGAGCGCACGAGGTCCCGGATGCTCTTCCCCACCATGATCAGCGACGCCGCTTTCGCCAGCGGGATCCCGAGCGCCTTCGACACGAAGGGAACCGTGCGGGACGCCCGTGGATTGGCTTCGAGCACGTACAGAACCCCGGCACCGATCGCGAACTGCACATTCAGCAACCCCCGCACGCCGACCCCCTCTGCGATCTTGCGCGTCGCGTCAACGACCTGGTCGATCACATCGCGGCCGAGGGTGACCGGCGGCAGCGTGCAGGCTGAGTCGCCGGAGTGCACGCCCGCTTCCTCAATGTGCTCCATGATTCCTCCGACGTACAACTCCGTGCCGTCGTAGAGCGCGTCGATGTCGATCTCAAGGGCGTCATCGAGGAACCGGTCGACGAGCAACGGCGAGCCGGGTCCGATGATCGCCTGGTCGCGCACGCGATCGAAGTAGTCCTCGAGGCCCGGGCTGTCGTAGAGGATCTCCATGCCGCGACCACCCAGCACATAGCTCGGGCGCACAAGCACCGGATAGCCAATGCTTTCCGCGACGGATACTGCCGAGGGAGCGTCTGTGGCGATGCCGTTCTTCGGCGAGAGCAACTTCGCCTCGTCCAAGATCTTCGAGAACAACCCGCGCTCTTCGGCGAGGTCGATCGCCGAAGGCGAGGTCCCGAGGATGGGCACGCCAGCGGCCTCGAGCCCCTTCGCCAGCCCGAGGGCCGTCTGCCCGCCGAGCTGAACGATGACACCGACCAGCTCGCCCGACTGGGACTCTGCGTGGATGACCTCCAGCACATCCTCGAGAGTCAGCGGCTCGAAGTACAGCCGGTCGCTGGTGTCGTAGTCGGTGGACACCGTCTCTGGATTGCAGTTGATCATGATCGTCTCGAAGCCGGCATCATGCAGTGCGAAGCTGGCGTGCACGCAGCTGTAGTCGAACTCCACGCCCTGCCCGATCCGATTCGGGCCGGACCCCAGGATGACGACCTTGCGGGCATCGCTCGGACGCACCTCAGTCTCGGTGTCGTAGCTCGAGTAGTGGTAGGGCGTGAGGGCGGGGAACTCGCCGGCACAGGTGTCCACCGTCTTGTAGATCGGCCGGACCCCCAGCTGCCAGCGCGCGTTCCGCACCTCCTGCTCGGTCAGATTACGCAACTCGGCGATCTGGACATCCGAGAAGCCGTGGTCCTTGGCGAGCTTGAACAAGCCGCGATCGAAGGGCCGCAGCCCCCCGATCTCGGCGGCGACCTCGTTGATCAGCACGATCTGGTCGAGGAACCACGGGTCGATCTTGGTGGACTCGAAGGCCTCCTCGATCGTGGCACCCTTGCGGAGCGCCTGCTGCAGGGTCACGATCCGACCGTCAGTCGGCACCTGAGCCACCTCCAACAGCTCGGCCTTCGAGCGCGGCTCCGAGCCCCAGTGGAAGCTGCTCCCCCGCTTCTCGAGTGAACGCAGCGCCTTCTGCAGCGCCGTTGAGTAGTTGCGGCCAATGGCCATCGCCTCGCCGACACTTTTCATGGTGGTGGTGAGGGTGGCATCCGCCGAGGGGAATTTCTCGAACGCGAAGCGCGGCACCTTCACGACGACGTAGTCCAGCGTCGGCTCGAAGCTCGCAGGAGTCACCCGGGTGATGTCGTTAGGGATCTCGTCGAGGCGGTAGCCGATCGCCAGCTTGGCCGCGATCTTGGCGATCGGGAACCCGGTGGCCTTGGAGGCGAGTGCGCTCGAACGGGAGACCCGGGGGTTCATCTCAATGACGATGATGCGCCCGTTCGCCGGGTCGACTGCGAACTGGATGTTGCATCCGCCGGTGTCGACGCCCACCGCGCGGATGATGTCGATCCCGATGTCACGCATGCGTTGGAACTCGCGGTCGGTAAGCGTCAGGGCGGGTGCCACCGTGATCGAGTCACCGGTGTGGACACCCACCGGATCCACGTTCTCGATCGAGCAAACGACCACGGTATTGTCGGCGGTGTCGCGCATCAACTCCAGTTCGTATTCCTTCCAGCCAAGGAGCGACTCCTCGAGCAGGACCTCGTGCGTCGGGCTCTGGTGGAGACCGTCGGTGACCATCCGGATCAGCTCGGTGCGGTCGTATGCAAATCCCGATCCCAGCCCACCCATTGTGAAACTGGGGCGGATTACGAGCGGGTAGCCGAGGTCCTCGGCGAATTCGACAGCCTCACCGACGGTGCGCGCGATGTGGCTTCGGGCCACCTCGGCTCCGGCCTCGATGACCAACTCTTTGAAGATCGCTCGGTCCTCGCCCCTCTTGATGGCCTCAACCTTGGCGCCGATCAGTTCGACGCCGTACTTGGCCAGGATGCCGACCGCATCGAGCGCGATGGCCGCGTTGAGGGCCGTCTGGCCACCCAGTGTTGGGAGCACCGCATCCGGACGCTCGAGGGCGATGATCGCCTCGAGTGACTCGTTGGTGATTGGCTCGATGTATGTGGCGTCAGCAAAGTCGGGATCGGTCATGATCGTGGCCGGGTTGGGGTTCACCAGGATCACGCGCACCCCCTCCTCGCGGAGGACGCGGCAGGCCTGCGTGCCGGAGTAATCGAACTCGGCCGCCTGGCCGATCACGATCGGTCCGGAGCCGATGACCAGTACGCTCTGGATGTCTGAACGCTTGGGCACTAGTTGTTTTCCCCCTTCGTTGCATGGGTTGCAACCACCATCGCCGCGAAACGGTCGAAGAGGTAGTTGGCGTCGTGTGGTCCTGCCGCGGCTTCGGGGTGGTACTGCACCGAAAAGGCCGGGATGTCGAGGGCGTTGAGCCCCTCCACGACGTCGTCGTTGAGTCCAACGTGACTCACCTCGAGGCGGCCGTAACCGTTCGGACTGTCGAACACGACGTCTCGAGGTGCCTCGACCGCGAAACCGTGGTTGTGCGCGGTGATCTCGACGCGGCCGGTGGCCTTGTCGAGCACGGGCTGGTTGATTCCGCGGTGTCCGAATGGGAGCTTGTAGGTGCCGAGTCCGAGTGCGCGACCCAAAAGCTGGTTGCCGAAGCAGATCCCGAAGAACGGCAGGCCAGCATCCAGGATGCCGCGCAGCAGCGCCACGTGCCCGTCCGAAGCCTCGGGGTCACCGGGTCCGTTCGAGTAAAACGCGGCAACCGGCTGGATCGCGAGCACTTGCTCGAGGGTGACGTCCTGCGGCATCACGTGCACCTCGAAGCCACGCCGCGCGAGGTTGTCGACCGTCGACTGCTTCACGCCGAGATCGAGAACGGCGAGATTGCCCAGGCGCTGCGCCGAGTCCGGAGCAGCTGCGGGAGTCACCGTCACCGACGCGACCGACACCTCCGCCGAAAGGTTGAGGCCCGCCATCTCACGGCCGCTGCGCACGATCGCGAGCTGCTCGTCGGCGCTGAGGGCAGCATCGGGTCCCGAGAACACTCCGGCGCGCATGGCTCCGGCGTCCCGGAGTCGGCGAGTGACCGCGCGGGTGTCAATCCCGCTGAGGCCCACGATGCCATTCGCGACGAGATCGTCGTCGAGGCTGCGTGTTGCGCGAAAGTTGCTGACCACGCGCGACGGATCGCGGACGACGTAGCCAGAAACCCAGATGCGCCTGGACTCCCGGTCCTCGTCGTTCATGCCGGTGTTGCCGATGTGCGGTGCCGTCATCACCACGATCTGTCCGGCGTAGCTCGGGTCGGTCAGCGTCTCCTGGTAGCCGGTCATACCGGTCGCGAAGACGGCCTCACCGAGTGCGCGACCGCGCGCTCCGTATGCGTAGCCGGGGTAGCGGGTTCCGTCTTCGAGGACGAGAACGGCGGGGTCCTGCTGCTTCACGCTGCGGCTCCTTCTGAGTTGTTGGTAGCAGGTGTCGCGACGATCGTTTCGATGGCGGCGACCAGCGCATCGGGATCGGCCGAGCGGAAGTTGCTGTCGAGCGCGAACTGCTGCCCAGCCACATCAGTCTGCGTCCAGCGCACGAAGACCAGGCCGTCGTTACTCAGTACACGGTCGATCGTCCACGTGGCTCGACCGACGCCGACGAGCGAGGCCTTCGCGAGGAAGCCGGGCTGCTGGCCAGCAAGCTCGAGGCGAATGCCGGTTTCGGCCACGGTCAGAATGGCGCGGGCCCGAAACCCGAGCCCCTTGACCGCGATGCGCTCGAGCGGCCGCTCGGCGGGAGTCGTCGCGACGTACAGCAGATCCTCGGTGAGCAGCACGGCTCCGAGCTCGGACGGCACGGGCGCGAGTCCGCTGAGGTGCGACTGGCGGCGGCGGAGAGCGCGCCATCCGAGCACCATGCCGAGCGCGGTGAGAGCGATCGGGATGGCTACCGAAAGCAAGATCAGCCACTGGTCACGCGACACGGGTCGCCACCTCCTCGTGAGGTCGGAGTTCGCCATCGAGAACGGTAGGCACGCCATGGTGAACGGTCGCCACGACCCGCCCGGGAAGCTCCCGGCCGAGGTACGGGGAGTTCACGCCTTTACCGCGCAATTGCTCGACCGAGAAGGTGCGACGGGCGCTCGGGTCGACCAGGGTGAAGTGGGCAGCGGCACCGATTGTGAACGGGGCGTCGTAGCCACCCAGTTGGCCGATCTCCGCCGGCTTGCGCGAGAGCACGCGCGCGATGTCGCTCCAGCTGAGCTGTCCGGAGTCGACGACCGCAGCCTGCACGACGCTGAGGGCGCTCTCCAGTCCCACCATGCCGAAGCTAGCCTCCTGCCATGCGCACTCCTTGGTCTCGATCGGATGCGGCGCATGGTCGGTCGCAACGACGTCGATCACGCCCTCCGCCAGCGCCGCACGCAGCGCGAACACGTCCTCCGCGCGTCGGAGCGGCGGGTTCACCTTGAATCGCGCGTCGTAGCTTGCCGCCAGCTGCTCGTCGAGTAGTAGATGATGCGGCGTGACTTCGGCGGTGACCCGGATTCCCCGTGCCTTCGCCCAGCGGATCACCTCGACGCTCCCGGCTGTCGAGATGTGGCACACGTGCAGTCGAGCTCCCACATGCTGGGCCAACAGCACGTCCCGCGCGATGATTGCCTCCTCGGCGACGGCCGGCCAGCCGGCCAGCCCGAGCTCCGAACTCAACGGACTCTCGTTCATCTGCGCGCCCTGGGTGAGGCGCGGCTCCTGCGCATGCTGAGCGATCACTCCATGGAAGATCTTCACGTATTCCAGGGCACGTCGCATAAGCAGGGCGTCCGAGACGCACTTGCCGTCGTCGCTGAAGACGCGCACAGCCGCGCGGGACTGGGCCATGGCGCCGATCTCGCTCAGGCGCTCCCCTGCCAGACCCACCGTCACCGCACCGATCGGGCGAACGGTCACGTAGCCATGCTGCTCGCCCAGCGAGGCAACTTGCTCCACGACCCCTGCGGTGTCGGCCACCGGGGAGGTGTTGGCCATCGCGTGCACTGCCGTGAAGCCTCCAGCGGCCGCAGCGCGCGATCCGGTCAGAACCGTCTCACTTTGCTCGAAGCCGGGCTCCCGCAGGTGGGTATGGAGGTCGACGAGCCCGGGCAGCGCCTGCAAACCGCTGGCGTCGATGATCGTCGCGCCCGTCTTTGACAGGCCTGAGCCGAGTTCGGCAATGACGCCATTCTCGACGAGGAAGTCGGTCGAGCTGCCGTCTGGCAGCATCGCGCCAATGACCAGGAGGCTCAAACTCCTCCTCCGCTTTGCGGGCTTCCGCTCAACACCAGATACAACACAGCCATTCGAATCGACACCCCGTTCGTCACCTGGTCGAGCACAACAGAGCGTGCCGAGTCAGCGGCGGCCGACGAGATCTCGAGCCCACGATTCATCGGACCCGGGTGCATCACCATGGTACCCAGGGCGAGCCGGCCGAGCCGCGCGTCGTCGAGGCCCCACTGACGGGCGTACTCGCGTTCATGGGGGAAGAAGGCAGCGCTCATCCGTTCGCTTTGCACTCGCAGCATCATGACGACATCCGGCTTCTCTGCCAGTGCCGCGTCGAGGTCGGTACCGCTACTGACCGGCCAGTTCTCGATACCAAGAGGAAGCAGAGTCTCAGGTCCGACCAGGTGCACGCTGGCTCCCAATGTCTGCAGCAGCCACACGTTCGAGCGGGCGACGCGCGAGTGCAAGATGTCGCCGACGATCGTTACGCGCAGACCGTCGAGGCTCTTGCCTCTCGCCGCAATCCCATGCAGTGTCTTGCGCATCGTGAAAGCGTCCAGGAGCCCCTGGGTCGGGTGCTCGTGAGTGCCGTCCCCCGCGTTGATCACGTGGGCGTCGATCCAGTTGCTGTCGGCGAGCACCCGCGCGGCGCCGCTGGCGCCGTGGCGAAGCACGACGGCGTCGATTCCCATCGCAGCGATGGTCTGCGCGGTGTCCTTGAGGCTTTCGCCCTTGGAGACGCTCGAGCCCTTCGCGCTGAAGGTGATCACGTCGGCGCTCAACCGCTTGGCCGCAGCTTCGAAGCTCAGACGGGTACGGGTCGAGTCTTCGAAGAAGAGGTTGGCGACGGTGCGGCCCCGCAGGGTTGGGAGTTTGGGGACGGCGCGGGTGGCGACATCCGCCATGTCCTCGGCGAGATCCAGGATGCCGACCGCCGTGTCGCGATCGAGGTCGCGCACCGAGAGCAGATGCTTCATCCGCGGTCCTCCTCGTCGAAGATCGCCACGAGGTCCTGACCGTCGGTCTCCAGGAGCCGCACATAGATGCGCTCGGCGTGCGAGGTTGGCAGGTTTTTGCCGACGAAGTCGGCGCGGATCGGGAGCTCGCGGTGCCCGCGGTCGATCAGCACGGCGAGGCGCACCGCGCGGGGCCGGCCCAAGTCGTTGACAGCGTCGAGGGCGGCCCGGATAGTGCGACCGGAGTAGAGCACGTCGTCCACGAGCACCACGGTTTTGCCGTCGATGCCACCAGTGGGCATCGACGTTGGACTCGGCGTGCGAGTGGGATGTTTCGCCAGATCGTCACGATACATCGTGACGTCGAGCGCACCGACTTCGGCCACCCCCGGAGCGAGTTGCTCGATGACCGCGCCGATCCGTTGCGCGAGAAGGACCCCGCGAGTGGGGATCCCGAGAAGAACGAGTGCCGACCCGCCTTCAACCAACGGGCTGTGGTCGGATTCGAGGATCTCGTGCGACATGCGGGTGAGTGCACGAGTGATGTCAGCCTGCTGCAGCACGGTTCTTGCAGCCATTCTGACCTCCTTCCCCGCCTCTCTGGACGGATTTAAAGGATGCCTTGGTGAGACCACCATAGCAGGCCGCGGCCGCAGTCCCTCAGCCCGTGAAGCGCGTGAGGAACTCCCGAGTGCGCTCGTGCTGGGGCGCGTCGAACAGCTGCGCGGGCGGCCCCTGCTCGACGATCACTCCCCCGTCGAGAAAGAGCACGCGGTCGGCGACATCGCGCGCGAACGCCATTTCGTGCGTCGCCATCAGGATCGTCGTGCCTTCGTCGCCGAGTTCGCGAACCAGGGCGAGCACCTCACCGACGAGTTCGGGGTCGAGAGCGCTCGTGATCTCGTCGAGCAGGAGCACATCCGGCTTCGACGCGATCGCGCGCACGATGGCTGCGCGCTGCTGCTGACCGCCGGAAAGCCGATCCGGATGCTCGTGCGCCTTGTCGGCCAGACCGATCCGCTCCAACAGGCCCAGGCCCTCGGCTTCTGCATCACGACGGCGCACCCCGTGCACCGACCGCAATGCGATCGTCACGTTGTCGAGTACGGACAGGTGGGGAAACAGGTTGTACGCCTGGAACACCACACCGAAGCGGGCTCGCACCGCATCTTTTTTCACTCGTGGGTCGCTGATGTCCTCATCGCCGAGCAGAATCCGCCCGTCGTCGATGCGCTCGAGCAGGTTCAGGCAGCGCAGAAGGGTCGATTTTCCGGAGCCGCTTGGCCCAATCATCGCCACGACCTCGTGGGCACCGAGATCAAGGTGGACACCTCTCAGCACTTCGCGCTGCTCGAAGGCCTTCCAGACGTTCTCGGCGCGGAGCACGCTCACAACACACCGCCCATCTGCTCGCGTCGACGCAAGCGCGCCGAATACCAGTCGGTGAGCCGGATCATCGGCAGCGCCAGGATGACGAACAAGACGCCGGCCAGCACATACGGTGTGAAATCGAAGGCCGATGCGGTCTCGATCTGGGCGGCGCGCACGGCGTCGACGGCTCCCAGCACCGAGATGAGGCCGACATCCTTCTGCATCGAGATGAAGTCATTCATGAGCGCCGGTGTGACCTTGCGAATCGCCTGGGGCAGCACCACTAGGCGCATGGTGCGCGCTCGGCTGAGCCCGAGCGCACGGGCGGCAAGCACCTGGGAGGGGTGCACGGCCTCAATCCCGGCGCGAATCACCTCGGCCACGTATGCCGAATAGGTCAGGATGAGCGCGACTGTCCCCCAGACCTCCGCCGGGATCCGCGTCTCGGTGAGCCGCAATCCCGGGATCCCGAAGCCGACGATATACAGAACGATGATCAGCGGAAGACCGCGGAACAGGTCGGTGTAGCCCGCCGCCAGCGCGCGGAGAGGAAAGAACACCGCGCCACGGAGGGTACGAATCGCCGCGATCAGCGTGCCGAAAACGGCCACCCCAATGGCGGCCACCACGAGAACGCGGATGTTCAGCCCGAACCCTGCGAACACTCGTGGCCACGCTTTCGCCCAGGTGGCAGGATCGAAGAAACTTTGCTGCACCGAGCTCCAGCCCGGTGTGTTCACAATCGTGATCCAGACGATCACGGCGAACACCACGGTGCTCATGGCGGCGACCACGATCGACCGAGTGGTCTGGAGTCGGCGGAAATCGCGACGTCCGAGCTCGATCTCGCTCGGACGCCGCGTCTCGCGGACGACGTCAGGCACTGTTCAAAACTACTGGACAGCTACTTCAGAACCGGCGCACCGGCATCCGCCCCGAGCCAGGTGGACGAGATCCTCTCCAGGGTGCCGTCGGCTTTCAGCGCATCGACGGCTTTCGTCACCTTCGCAGTGAGCGTGCTGCCCTTGGCGAGCACCACGCCCCACTGGTCGCTAACTCCGTCGGTGGCCGGGAGCTGGCCGAGCAGCAACCCGTTGGCGAGTTCGACCCCCGTCAGGTAGAACGCGGTCGGTAGGTCGACGACGAGTGCGTCGATCTGGCCACTCTTCAGCGCGAGAACCGCGTCGTCATTCGAGTTGAATGCCTGAGCACCAGCGGCCGGCTTGATGACCTTTTCCACGCTGTCGAAACTGGTGGTGCCCGTCGCGGCTCCCACCAGCAGGTCCTTGAATCCAGCGAGAGAGCTCACCGAGGCGGCCTTCGAACCCTTGACCGTGATGACCGCCTGCGGCGTCGAATAGTACGACGACGACATGTCCACCTTCTTCGCGCGATCGGCGGTAATCGAGTACTGCTGGATATTGATGTCGTACGCCTTCGCACCCGGTGCGATGCCCTCGTCGAAAGTGGAACGCACCCAGACGACATCCTTTTTCGCGAAGCCGAGCTTTTCGGCAACCGCGTAGACCACCGCGGACTCGAAGCCCTTCCCACTTTGCGGCTTGTCGTCGATTACATAAGGAAAGTAGGCGGGTTCGCCGGTCGCAACGGTCAGTTTTCCGCTCGTGACGTAGTCGGATTTCGCTGCCGCCGAAGGCGAGGGGGCGCTGGTGGAGCAGGCTGCGAGAGCCGCAAGAAGGAGCGTGGCGCCTGCTGCGGCGGCCACGCGGGTGCGGATGCGGGACATGGGATCTCCTGGGGTCGATGTCGTCCCATTGTGGAGCAGACTCGATCGCGAGAATTGCCGCGTGTCGAATCGTGACGATCCGCCGTTATCCTCGAATAGTGCCGGACCGCGAAGCGTCGACGATCGAGGAACTCTCGCGCGGACTCTCGTTCGCCATCGGCCGTGCCAACCGCCGCATGCTAGCCGCAGGGAAGGGCCTCGGCCAGGGCCACCTCGCTGCTTTGGCGACGATGTTCCGCGTTGGCCCGATTCGTCCCGGCGATCTGGCTCAGCGCGAGTTTGTCAGTGCACCGACCATGACCCGCACGCTGCGTGACCTGGAGAAGCTCGGTCTCGTGACGCGCAAGCCGGA